>CASPLF010000008.1 GCA_949422915.1 uncultured Mycoplasmatales bacterium | reverse complement strand
ATTTTGATGGTAAAAAATATGTAAATTTTTCTTTAGAACCAGGAAAAGATTACACAAATGGTAATCGAAAAATACCATCTGGCGATCCAAACTATCCTAAATACATAAAAGAAGTAACAAACGATATGTTCAAGAAAGAAAATCTCCAAAAAACAAAAGACTTTCTTGCGTTTTCGCTAATTTCATATAATTTTTTCATTTTATATGAACAAACTGCTGGTATCGGCACTTCCTATACAGTTGATGATTACAATCAGTTATTAAAAGAAATGCTTAAATCATTTTCTTTAAAAGTTAGCCCAATTTCTAATTTTCAACTTCATAATTTTGACGGAACATATGATGTCTTTAGTTTTTCTTGTACATCAAAAATGGAATTTTTGATCCAAAAGGATGGTAAAACAAAAAAGTAAGTTTATCTACTACAATAAACGGCGATGAATCTTGTAATTTTCAAGAAATTGCATTTAGAATTTATAAAGATTCAAGTAGTCTTCAAACTACCGGAGATTTTTGCTTAGCTTTAAATTCAGAATCTAATAAATTGGTATCTGTTGATTTGCAAATTGATAATGAAGAACCGCTCCATGAGGATTCTAATGATCTTTGATGTTTTGGTATATTCCCTAGTCTTTCTTGATTAGATCTTACAAAAGATTTAGTTCTTTGCCAAAACTGTCACTAATTAAATATAAATTAAAAATAAAAATATATTAGGTATTTTTACCTAATATATTTTTTGTATACATAAACAAAAAAAATTAAAAATTAATTTTTATAAAAACTTATAAAAATTATT
This sequence comes from uncultured Mycoplasmatales bacterium, assembly GCA_949422915.1. GTDB lineage: Bacteria > Bacillota_I > Bacilli_A > Mycoplasmatales > Mycoplasmoidaceae > Malacoplasma_A. The sequence goes on along the minus strand of CASPLF010000008.1, from coordinate 32,450 downwards.
CTTTTAAAGTTCATTAAGCAAACGAATTTACTCCTCTATCTGAAAAACTTTTCTTTACTCCATCGATTGTAAGTAATGGAGAATTAAGAATTGTTATGTATCCAGATGATGGAATGTTTTGAAAAGGATATTTTCCGCTTCAAGAAAAAACGGAAAATTCTAATTTATCAGTTGGAATATTGTAGAAAACAATATTATTAAAGTTTGGACATTGATGAAAACATTGATAAGATATTTGTCTGAATTTTTGAGGAAAAAATATAGTTTTCAAGTTCTCAGATCCATCTTGATATAATCAATCAAAGTTTAAAACATTATTGTTTATACTTGAAAAATCAATTGTTTCAATTTGTTTTGCATTAAACCCACTAAATTCTTGAAGGTTAGAATTGTCTTCAAATGAAACTTCTTTAATTATTGAAGGAACTATATAGTCGTATCATGATTCTACAGCTGTAATATCTCTAGGAAATTGCAATACTTCACAACCTGCACTTTCATAAAGGTTTCATTCAGCAGAATCTTTTTCATACTCTAAACCAGATTCTTTTGTTGATGATTGTTGAACATCTCTTGTAATCAACCTGTAAGGTATATATCTATTGATTTTTAAAGTAAATTGTTGTGAAAGATAATTGTTTAATTCGCTTTGCACATAAAAAGTATATGTGCCATAGTTATTATCAGATTCGTTATTCCAAATATTTTGTCAAACAATTTTATAATTATTTGATTTTTGAACATCTAACCATGATGGTCTAGCAATTTCATCACCACCATCTTTTCTTACATTAACAATTTTAAGATCTACATAATTACTGTATTCAATTCCTTCTTTTGTTGTGATAGAAAAACCAGAATCACTTTGTTCATAAACGATTTTTTTTGCAAATTGTGATCCTTCTACATATCCATTAATTTTATATTGCCCATTATATGAAATGTTTAGATTTGTTCCATCTCCAGAAGGAGTGATATCAGATGAATCGTTAGATTTTTCTTCTTTCAATGAATAAACAATTCCTCCTACTCCAAGAAGAACACTTGTTGTTATAATGCCACATAATGCAATTAATTTTAATATTTTCTTATTCGTTTTTTTCATATTTCCTCCTATACATTAGCATGTTACACAAACTCTATTCATATTTCAGCTTGGATCATAATATTCCATATATATGTTGAACTGCGAAGCATTAGGGAAAATTGCCTTATGCATTACCTTATGAAGTTTATGAAATTGATGCAAACAATGTTTTAATTGGTTTTACTGAAGAATTTTTAGCAAATCCAAGTGCATATGATATGTGCGATACTATGCAAATTCCATCTCGTGTAATAAGTGTTGCTGATAAGGCTTTTATTACTAAAAAAAATACTACATCAATCCCACCATTTATTACAAAATTAACTTTTGCTGAAGGATCTAAATGTTCTTCTATTGGAGGAAGCGCTTTTAAAGGTGCAAAACTAATTTCGCTAATTTTCCCAAATAGTTTAAAAGAAATTGATAGTTTTGCTTTCATCGAATGCTCATTATTAAATTATGTTGATTTTTCAAATGCAACCAATTTGTCTTCGATTGGAGATTACGTATTTGAAAGCTGTTATGCATTAAGATCTATAAATTTTCCAAGAAATTTAAATTCAATTGGTGGTTTGGCTTTTTCAGGTTGTTCATCATTAACCTTTGTATCATTCCCAAGTAATTTATCAACTATTGGAGAAGATGTTTTTTATGATTGTTCAAAGTTAGATACCATTGAATGAAATAGTTGAAACGGGAATGTTAGTTTAGATTACACTTCATTTAGTGGAGTTTGTCCAGATGGTGGGGTGATTAATATTAAAAACCCAGTTAATGGACATGATAGTGTAGAATTGCTTCAACATTTAAAGAGCAATGGTGAATTACCACAAACTTGAGGTGCAGCTTTACCAGAAAGCGTTTATAACATAGGTGATGACAATGGCGTTTTATATGGTTTTACTGAAGAATTTTTAGCAAATCCAAGTCCATATAGTGGATGCAATTATATGTTAATCCCAGCTAATGTAACAAGTATTGCTGATAAAGCCTTTTATGCTAATCGTTCATCAACAATTCCATCATTTATTACAAATTTAACTTTTGTTGAAGGTTCAGTTTGTTCTACAATTGGTGTTGATGCTTTTTATAAATCATCATTAACTACTATTAAATTTAATAACACTTTGCAAACAATTGGTTTAGATGCTTTTGCTGATTGTTCAAAATTAGCTTCTGTAGATTTTCCTAGTAGTTTGCAATCAATTGGTGAATGGGCTTTCACAAAAGATTACGCATTAACTTCTATATCTTTTCCTGAAGATAATAACGGAAAATATGGTTTAGCAACAAATCTTGGGGATAATGCACAAGTTGTTGTAGAAAAAGATAGTGATGGTAATTATAAATGAACTAACAGTAGTAAAGAAGTTGGTTCCCTTGTACATGGTGATGTTATTATTCCTGAAGGTATAACTTCGATTGGTGTTAATGCTTTTATTGGGTGTCATTCATTAACTTCTATAACACTCCCAAGTAGTTTACAGTCAATTGGTAGAAACGGGTTCCAAGAGTGTGATTCATTAACCTCTATAACATTCCCAAGCAGTTTGCAATCAATTGGTGAATGGGCTTTTATAATTTGTTCATCTCTTAATGAAATTGTTTGAAACAATTTAAGCACTGCTCCAACAATTGGATGAATGAGTTTTCACGAAATCGCAAATACAGGGCATGTTAAATCAACGGGAAGTTATACTTCTAGTCAACTACTATCACTTTTACAAGAGAAAGGTAGTTTACCATCTGCCTGAGAAGTAGCCTAAGATTAATTAACTTAACTACAAAACGTACTCAAAGTGATTTGAGTATGTTTTTTATGTATTTTCTTAAATTTCTTACAAAAAACATAAATTTAAATAAAAATGAATTAATAACTTTTTGCAAAAAGTTTATTATTCATTTGGATTCACTGTGTAGTATTGAAAGATAATTTCGTTTAAGTTAAGATCTACAACTGATGGAAAACTCATCTTAGCTTTTAATGATTTTTCGTGGCTGTAATTACTTACATAAACACTGAAAATATTAAACAAGTTAAATTCTAATATTCCTTCTTCAGTTGATTCTATACCAATGCATTCTCCGCCTGTTATTCCTGAAATCTTTAAGAATTCAGCAATAGAATTACTAATTGGTGAAGCACCAATTAAAGAAGTAATACCATCATTATCGCTTTCTTTTGGAAAACAAACATAATCAAATGCTTTTGATAAACCTAATCTTTCTATAACTGTTTTTGCATTCTTAGAATGAGATATTACACATACTTTAAGATCTTTTGCCTTTGCTTCTGCAATAATATTAAGGATGTTAGGCAATACATTAGTTGGTGATAATTCATTAGCAATTAATGATTTATATAAGTCATTCTTTTCGTCGCAAATTTTTTCAATCATTAAATTATCATGTTCAATGTTATTTTTTTCAAGAACTAATTTGGCAATGGTAGTTCTAGAATGATCTTTGATTTCATTTCAGAATTCTTCGTCAAGGTTAACGTCATAGTGTGAAAAAACACTCTTTCAAGATAAATAGTGGTATGTAGATAGGTTAGTAATAATACCATCTAAATTAAATAATATTGCTTTTAACATAAATGTTATTTATATATATTATCTATTTTTAATAGTTCTTCTTTAATTTTTTTATCTTTAATTCTTTGATAGTATTTAAGTCTTTCTATATTAATCTTATGAAGATTTAATTTAGATTCATAAGACAATAACTGTTTTTTGCATCTTTTGATAAGATCAAAAACAGCCACAGGAGACACGTGACATTCATTTGATATTTCTTGGTAAGTCATATCATTAAAGAAATACATAGAAAGATACTTCTGTTGTTTTTTAGTAAACAAAGGAAGATAGTGATATAGAAGTTCACTATATTTGATTAATTCTTTCATACTAAATTATGATGCTATTAGTGATTCCATAGACAAACTTCTCTAAATCAAATTCTTCTAAATCATCAACTTTTTCACCTAAACCAATAAATTTAACTGGTAAGTTAAACGCATCCTTAATAGATAAAATAATACCACCTTTAGAAGTTGAGTCCATTTTAGTTAAAATTATGCCTGTTAACTTAGTAACTTCATTAAAAGCCCTTGCTTGGTTGATACCACTTTGTCCTGTTGTAGCATCAATAACCAGTAAAGATTCGATAGGTTGTGAATTATCAAATCTTTTGATAATATTATCAATTTTTTTCAATTCATTCATTAGGTTTACTTTATTTTGTAGTCTTCCTGATGTATCACAAATTACTACATTTAAGTTGTCTTTGAAAGCTTGAGTAATACCACTATAAACCACACTTGCTGGATCTTGACCTGGTTTTGTTGGTTTATAAATAGGAATATTTAATCGTTGTGCTCAAATTGATAATTGTTCTACAGCGCCCGCTCTAAATGTATCAGCAGCTACTAACCCAACTTTTAAACCTTCTTTGATAAACTTATTAGCAAGTTTTGCAATAGAAGTAGTTTTACCTACTCCATTAACTCCTGTAACCAAAATTACATTAGGTTTATCAGGAATAATATTAATTGTACTGTTTACATCAGTATCTTGAATATAGTAGATAAATAATTTATCTACTATGATCTCTTTAATAAGTTTTGGATCATTAACTTTTTGAAATTTAATTTCTTCCACAATAGAGTCTAAGATTTTATGAACAGAAGCATATCCTATATCAAACTGTAATAGAAAGTTTTCAATCTTTTCTATTAATTGTTCATCTACTCTTACATAACTCTTGGCAATTTCATTTAAAGAATCTTGGATAAAGTTTGAAGACTTCTTCAAACCTTGGTCAAATTTTTCTTGTTTAATTACAGAATTTTCTTCTTGTTTTTTTTGAATTTGAGCAGAAACTTTATTTTTCTTTTTTAAAGATAAAGCTTCTTTGATCTTACTGAAAATACCCATGATTAATTGACAAAGTCTCTTTTCGCCTCAGAAATAGAAATTTTGAAGATACTTGTAACACCTTTAATTTGCATAGTAGCACCATACAACACATCACAACGTTCCATTGTACCAGGTCTGTGGGTAATAACAATGAATTGAGTGGTATCACCATTTTCATGAATGATATTAGCAAATCTTTCTACGTTAGCTGGGTCAAGTGCAGACTCTGCTTCATCTAAAATGATTAATGGGAAATTCTTTATTTGCAATATTGCAAATAAAATAGATAAAGCTACCAATGTCTTTTCTCCACCTGATAATAAATTTAAGTGAACAATGTTTTTACCAGGAGGGTTAGCAATTACATCTAAACCAGAAGCTAAGATGTCTTCAGGATTTGTATATTGAATTTGACAGTTACCCCCACCAAATAGGTATCTAAAGATTTCTGGCAACTTAGCATTAACTTCCTCAATAGTTTTTCTGAAGTCTTCTCTAGCTCTATTATCTAATTCAGCAATGATGTTAACAATTTCATTTTTAGCATCTTCCAAATCTTGTTTTTGTTTTGATAAACTATCAAAACGAGCTTGAATGTCATCTAATTCTTCAAGAGCTTCCATGTTAATAGAACCTAATTTTTCAATTTCTGATTGTAAACGTGCAACTAATTCACGTGCTTCATTATCAGACATTGGTAATTCTCCAGAATAGTTTTCTGTAGCGTATTCAATAGTCATTTTGTAATCTTTATTAAGTTTATTCTTAATATTTTCTAATAAAGATTCACATTTAACTTTATCTTTTTCACATTCATTAATTTGATCACGATATTTGTCAATTTGGAATCTTAATTCAGTCAACTTATCTTCTTTATCTTGAATTTCTGATTTATAGATAGTTTTTGTGTTTTTATCTACATTTATTTGTTCAGTTAATTTATCTTTTTTAGAATTTAAACGAGCTAATTCTTCATTGATTGAAACTTCGTTTCACTCTTGTTTAGCCTTAGTTAAATTATTTTTATTAACTAATTGTTGGTATTCGGTTTCTAATCTAATATGTTCATTTTCATTATTAGTTAATGTTTGTTCATAGTTAGATAAAAGAATTTTCTTTTCATTTTGTTTTGCTGATATTGAGTTGAAATTAGCAGTAGTTTCGTCCAATTCTTGTTTGATACCAACTAATAAATGACTTGTTTGTTCATAAGTTTTATTCAATTCTTCTAATTTAGCTTCTAAATTAACGGTAGAAGCAATAATTGGTTTATTAAAACCACCAGTCATAATACCACCAACATTGATAGTGTCACCATCTAATGTAACTACACGATATAAAGAATATGTGTAATTAGACAACTTAGTCGCATTACTTAATTCATCAGCAATGATGACGTTACCTAACAAGTTAGCATAAATATTTTCATATTGTTTTTGAGTAGTAATTAATTCGCTTGCAATTCCAACAAAACCACCAAGAGTTTTTAATACCTCAATGTGTTCTGGTTTTACCATTTTTGGTTTAACAATAGCCATTGGTAAGAAAGTAGCTTTACCTGCTTGGTTCTTTTTCAAGAAATTAATTGCATCTACTGCATCATCTTGCTCTTCAACAATTACATTGTTGATTTGTTTCCCAAGAGCTGTGAAGATTGCTTTTTCATATTTAGCATCTGTTTGAATAAAGTCTTTAACCAATCCTTTAACGCCACTTAATGCATTTCTATTTTCAATAATTGTACGCGGTCCTGCGTCTACATTATTTTTGTTATTTAATTGTTCAATGATGTTTTTAGTCATCATTCTAGTTTCAGTTAATTTAGTAGATAAATCACTTGCTTGATTAGACAATTGATCACGTCTTGTTTTTAATTGTCCAATCATGCTGTTGTATTCTTCAATTTGACCCTTTAAGGTATCGATATTATTTTTAGCATTATTGATCTCAAATTTAGTAGCAGCAATTAATTGCTGATATGCTTGTGCTTTCTTTTCAGCATTTTCACTGGTTAAGTCATTATGCAAGTTAGATTCAATTGAATTCTTACGAATTTCTAACTTATTAATTTGTTGTAACAATGAAGTATATTCATTGTTTAATGATTCAATGCTTTTGTCTGCTGATTCTAATTTGTCTTTAGCAAATTTAAGAGATTGTTCAATTGAATCAACATTTGGTTCAAACACTTCTAACTCATTCTTTGCTTTTTCAAAGTTAGAATTAGCTAAGTTTAATTTATCAGAGTAATATTGGAAATCTTTAACAGATAACATTAGATCTAACTTTGTTAACTCTTTTCTCTTTTCTTTATAAATTAACACCTTTTCAGCTTGTTTTTTTAGCTTATTTAAAGTTCTTTCTAATTCGTTAACTACAGAAGTAACGTTGTTTAAATTAGCAGTTGTTCTTTCTAATTGGTTATTAGCTTCGTCTTTTTGTTTAGTATATAAACCAATTCCGGCTGCTTCTTCAAAAATTCTTCTACGTTCTTCTGGTTTTGCTTCAACGAATCATTGAACAGTACCTTGAGAAATAATACCAAGTGAACCCTTAGATAAACCTGTGTCTAAAAAGATATTTTGAATATCTTTTAAACGTGCAGGTTCACCATTTATAAAATATTCATTATTTCCACTACCACGTTCTACACGTCTAGTAACAGATAATTCCTTGCCTTCATAATGAATCATTCCGTTAGAATTATCAAATACAAGGGTGACTTCTGCATATTTGCTAGGTTCATGATTAGTAGAACCATGGAAGATGATGTCTTCAGAAGTTTTTCCTCTTAACGCTTTATTTGATTTTTCTCCTAAAACTCATTTAATGGCATCAACTATGTTGGACTTACCACTTCCGTTTGGTCCAACAACACCAGACATTTGTTTGTCAAAAACAAATTCAGTTTTAGTAGCAAAAGATTTAAATCCTGTAGCAATAAATTTCTTTAGAAAAACCATATTATTTCTTTAATTTATTATAAGCATTCATAGCTGCTAATTTTTCAGCTTCTTTTCTTTTGGTAGCTTTTGCCCTTCCATAGCAGATACCATTGGTGAAAACTGATACTTCATAAATTGGACATTCTGGATTAGCAGAAACGCTCTTACATACATATTTGATCTTGTTTTTACCATAATGTTGCATTGCTTCTTGAAATAAAGATTTATAGTCAGTAGAAAATTTATCTAATGAATGGATTTCATATAAATGAATAATTGTTCTTTTTAAGACTTTAAAAACTTCTTTTTCTCCAAGATCAAAATAGATAGCAGCAATAATTGCTTCAAATGAATCTTCTAAAATCTTGTCAGAAATATTGCCATCTTGATCTACTAAAGAGTTTTGCAAGAAGATGTATTTATTTAATTCAAGATTTTTAGCTGCCAAAGATTCTGTATGTGACTGAACAATCATAATTTTAATTTTAGTCATTTCACCTTCAGACATTTCAGGGTGTTTCTTAAATAAATATTCTCTTACTATTTTTTCAATGATAGAGTCTCCTAAAAACTCTAATCTTTGATAATCATAGTTGACATTAGCAACGGTTCTGTATGAAGGATGAGTTAATGCTTCAATATATCAAGAGTAAGTTTTAGGTTTTATTAATAATTTATCAAATAATGGTTGAAGATTCTTCATATTACTTTAAATTTTCTTTAATCTTATCTATAACATTATTTTTAACTGAGCGGTATAACATGCTTAATGAACTATAAAATTGTTGGTAATCAGCGTTTCCGTGCGTTTTAACAGCAATTTTGTTAAGTCCGATAACTAATGCACCTGCATTATTTTTGTAATCAAATGTCTTTTTAACACCTTTTATTGCAAAAATAGAAAACAAAGCTCCTAATCAGTTTCATGGTTTTTTATATTGTACTTTTAAACTGTTAGTCACAGTTTTAAGAGCACCTTCTGAAGCTTTTAAAGTAATGTTACCTGTATAACCATCACAAACAGCAATGTCTACTATACCGTTAAGTAATTCTCTAGTTTCTATAAAACCTACATAATTTAAAGAATTATCTGCTTTTAATAAGTCATTTGCTTCATGATGATAAGCAAAACCTTTTTCTTTTTCGCTACCAATGTTAATAACACCAATCTTTGGGTTATTAATACCTCTGATAGATTCACAGTAAATTTTAGCCATTTGGGCAAATTGATATAAATCTTTACCAGAACACTCTTTATTTGCCCCAACATCTAATAAAGTAAGACCTTTACCATTGCTAGTAGGTACATATGGCATAAATGCTGGTTTATTAATTCCTGGAATAGTTCTAATTAATCCATAAACTAATAAAACATAACAAGCAGTACTTCCGGCCGATAATACACCATCAGTAGTTCCATCAGCTGCAGATTTAATTGCTTTATACATTGAAGTTTCATTTTTTCTTAAAGCAGTTATTGGAGTATCATCCATATGGATGATATCAGAACAATGAACAATTTCAAATTCATTAGGAGTTAGCAATTTTGGTTTGATAATATTTTCATTACCAAAAAGAATTATTGAAACATCATTATGTTTAGAGACAAAATCTCTAGCAGCTTGAATTGCTTCATTTGGATCATTTTCAAACCCCATTACATCTAATGCTAATTTCATATTATTTTAGAACAATGTGGAAGTAATAAATAGTTTCATTCGTAGGAATTAATGTAACTTCCATACCATATTTTTCCATTCATTCTTTTTCAATAACACTTAAAGTTGCTGGATTTACATTAGATCCATAGAAAACATAAGCATGTTTAGAGTGTTTTTGTTGTTTGTTTAATAAACTAAATGTTTGTTCAATAACTTTATTAATATTTGTTGAAGAAGAAATAATTTTCTTAGAAATGATTCCTATGTAATCATTCTTCTTAATGTTTATATGTGAATATTCAACCTTTTTAATAGATTTAGAAATCTTACCAGCCGCTAAGCCTTTGCATTGTTTTGTAAGAATTTTGATATTATTTTTGTATTCAGATTCTGGATTATATGCTAAACATAATGCGTATGTTGTAGCAATGTCACCGGTATTTATAAGTGTAATACTTGCTGATTTATTAACATTTTTAAATAATGAAATAGCTTCTTTAGCAGCTAGCACCATATTTCCATCATCTACTAATAAAATAACTTTTGAAGACTTAGTAGAGTTTAAAGCATCTAAGAATTCTTGAATAGATGGGTTACCGTTTTTTTCACATTCAATAACATAGTTAACAGCTAGATCATTTTTAAATGTTTTTGATAATAATCCTGTTGGACTAGTAATGATAATTGCTGGTTTATTAGATAAAGTAATTTTTTTAGTAGAAGAAGAACTTCCAAGAGTCATTCCAGGATTTCTTTCTAAGAATTGGAAAGTCATATTTTCAACTTTAACTTTTGAAAATTCACCATATTTTTGACCAATTTGTAATACTTTATATGGATTTATTGAGTGAACATGAACTTTTAAGATGTCTTCATCATTAACAGCAACCAAAGAATCACCGATGGCCATTAATTCTTCCTTTAAGTTTTTTAAATTGAAGTTTTCTTTGTTCTTTTGCTCCAAAACAACTTTCGCTCCTAATTTTAAGATAAATTCACAGCAATATCCAAAGCCATCATTGTTATCAACAAATCCCGGTACTGTACTTATTTCTTTTTTTGGAGTTTGTTTAACTGTTTGCTTTTCGTTTGTTTTCTTATTAGTTAAAGATTCTTCAATACCTTTGAAGAAACATACTAATCCATAACCACCAGAATCTACTACACCAGCATTTTTAAGTTCAATTAAAAATTCAGGAGTCTTTTTTAAAATTTCATTAGATTCTTTAACTATGTCTTTAACTAAAGCTTCCATAGTTTTATAGCTACTACGTTTCTTTGCAATGTTTTCGCTTGTAACCCTAATTACTGTTAAGATTGTGCCTTCAACCGGTGTAGAAACAGAACGATAAGCCATTTCTTTAGCTTTACATAAAGCATCAATGAACTGATCGATAGATAATTTAGTTGATTTTTCAGTAAATACTGAAACAAATCCTTTAATAATTTGACTAAAAATAACTCCTGAGTTACCACGAGCATTCATTAATAAAGCTCTTGAAAAAGCTTTTCCTAAAGTTTGCAAATCATTAAATTGCATATCTTTAATAGTAGAAATAGCACCTTCAGTAGTAATTTTTAAGTTACTTCCTGTGTCCCCATCAGGTACTGGGAAAACATTTAACTCATTAATGTACTCATATTCATTAGAAATGAATTGAGTACCTACAGCAAACATGTTTTTAATTTGTTCAATAGTTAAATTAGTCATTTTTATAATGCTCCTACATTAATTGTTAATTTATCACAATCAAAGATAGCTTTTAATTCAAAGTATAGCAAATCTTGGATTTCTGTTAAAGTGGTATATACACCATAATTTGAATGATGGAAAGCAACCTTGACGTCAAAAACCATATTTTTAGTATCAATAGAGATTTTTGGTTGTACTTTATTGTCAATTAAAGGGACTTTATCTAGATACTGAAGAATAATTTCTTCAATAACGTCTGCTTTAAATTCAATTTTAGCATTTGGCATATATTTACATATTCATATGAAGTCTCAAACTCATATAAATTAGTTAATATTATATAAAAAATACTATATAATAGACAAATATATTATTAGGAAGAAATTATGGCTGTTCAACAAAGAAGAGTATCAAAATCACGTAAGGGAATGAGAAAATCTCATCAAGCATTAAAAGCTCCTAAGACTGTGGTTTGTAAACAATGTGGAAAACCAATTAAATCTCACCGTGTATGTCCATACTGTGGATATTACGATGGTAAAAAAGTAATTGAAGTTAAATAATTACATGAAAAAAGCTAAACAAGCAAGTCTTACTGACTTAAACTTTGATAGTATTGTTAATTCTGACCAATTCCAAAATAACAAGGTAGTACCAGAAAAACGTTTTTCAAATGTTATTAAATCAATTTTACTTACTATTGTCGGTATTGGATTAGGTAGTGGATTATTTTGCTTGTTTTATTATCTATGTAAATAGATTTAGTGGTGCCTTAGCCAAGTGGTAAGGTCCGAAGCTGCAACCTTCGTATTCGTCAGTTCGAATCTGACAGGCACCTCCATAAGCGCCTTTAGCTCAATTGGATAGAGCGTTTGGCTACGGACCAAAAGGTTGCGGGTTCAACTCCTACAAGGCGCGCCATTAAAAAAAATAAACCCTCACACTAAGTGGGGGTTTTTATTTTAACAAAATACGCGAAAATTAAATCCGGAAATTGTGTTTGTTTTTAGGCCATCACTAGTTACTCCAAAAACTTCAACTTTTGCATATATATCTGAACTAGCACTCGTACTTATGTATGTTACTTGTAATTGGTTTAGATTATTAATTTCAAGCTTAATCCAAGTTCTTCAATCATCTCATATAACATAGTCTCCTGCTTGAGGATCGCTATTATAAAAAACATTGAACGATCAAGAAAATGAAGATGGTTTTTCAGGTATTATAGAAAAAGTTCCTGAAGATGAAGCTGTTTGTGGACTTTCGTAGAGACCTATTGTATCTAAATTTTTAGATTCTTCTGTGCCATTATATTTAATTTCAACTTTATCAGTAGGTGTATCATTAGAACTACAACTTGATATAGCAAACGGAATAGTAGTAGCTATTCCTAATCCACATGTAATGCTTACGATAGTTTTGATTAACTTTTTATTCATATTTTTCTCCTATTTTTAATATTTATACTGTTTTTTTTTGCAACAAATTTGGAAAATAACATAAAAAAAATGTGCCCAATTTTAGGCACATTTGTAGTTAAGTTAATTAATTATGCAGCTGTTCAGCCGTCTGGCAATCCGCCGTTTTGTTTTAAGGTTGTAAGTAATTCTGTACTACTATGTCCGTCGACTAAATTAGTTATTGTAACATTACCAGTACTTTTAACAGTACTGAATGCAGTTTGATCAAGTGATAAATTTCCTTGTCAAGCATTTCATGTAATACTGCTTAAATTAGAACAATTCTGGAAAGCGTTTTTTCCAATAGTTGATAATTTTTGACCTGGAAGTTTTATAGAAGTCAATGCAGTATCGTTAACAAAAGCTGATTGATTAATGAATGATAAATTAACACAATTTGATAAATCAATAGAAGTTAATTGTCTATTACCATTGAATGCAAGATCACCAATTGTTTCTAAGGTATTTGGAAGGATCACAGAAGTTAATGCACATGTTCCAAAGCATCCGTTACGAATTGATTTTATTTTGGTGAAAGATAAATCAATAGACTTTAATGGGCAACTTCTAAATGAACTACTAGAAAGTACCTCTAATTTAGTACAATTAAAAAAATCGACAAACTGTAATTTTGTACATCCATCAAAAACTGCACTGTCAACTGAAATTAAACTACTTGGAAGGTTTACTGAAGTTAAAGACCCGCACATATAGAAAGCGCGTGTGCCAATTGATGAACAATTTGATCCTTCAGCAAAAGTTAATTTTGTAATAAATGATGGAATTTTTGTTTTTAATTGAGCAGTTATAAAAGCGCTTTCTTTAACGCTTGTTACTTTTGCTGGAATTTGCATTGTATTACATATACCATCATATTTAGACAAATCAACACCTTCTTTGAAGCCTTGTAAAACATTGTTTTCATCATATTCATAAACTTCGTAAGGCAATACATTTTTAGGTAAAACATCTGATGAGGATCCACAGCTAGTAGTTGCGAATGGAATTGATGATGCAACACCAATACTTGATGCAATGCATACAATTGATTTTAGTAATTTCTTGTTCATATTTTCTCCTAATTTGTAATATTTATACTGTTTTTAAATTTTTTTACAACAAAAAAAATGAAAAATAACACAAAAAAATGTACCCAAATTGCTTTGAGTACATTTCTTTTTTCTTGTTTGCGTGGCACCTACTTATTCTCACATTGCTGCTACCTTCAGCTCCATAGTGCTTAACTTCTGTGTTCGGGATGGGAACAGGTGTATCCACTAACGATATGAGCACCACACCGGAATGTTATTCAAAGACTTTATAAAATCAACTCTCTTTTAATTTAGAATATCTTAACCTTGACTTTTAAGTAAATGTATTCAATCACCTATTAAGTCCTCGAATTATTAGTATTAATCAGCTTAATGCATCACTGCACTTACACCTTTAACCTATCAACGTTGTAGTCTACAACGATTCTTACTCCCTTGCGGGATGGGAAGATTAATCTTGAAGGAGGCTTCACGCTTATATGCTTTCAGCGTTTATCCCGTCGATACGTAACTACCCAGCTGTGCATTTGGCAATACAACTGAAACATTAGAGGTATCTCCACTCCGATCCTCTCGTACTAGGAGCAGCTCTTCTCAATCTTCCTACGGGCATGACAGATAGGGACCAACCTGTCTCACGACGGTTTGAACCCAACTCACGTATCTCTTTAATCGGCGAACAGCCGAACCCTTGGGACCTACTACAGCCCCAGGATGAGATGAGTCGACATCGAGGTGCCAAACACTGACGTCGATATGAACTCTTGGTCAGTATCAGCCTGTTATCCCCAGAGTAGCTTTTATCCGTTGAGCGATGGCCATTCCATTCTGAACCACCGGATCACTATGACCTAATTTCTTACCTGCTCGACGTGTAAGTCTCGCAGTCAAGCACCCTTATACCATTACGCTCGAGGCACGATTTCCAACCGTGCTGAGGGTACCGTTGCGCGCCTCCGTTACATTTTGGGAGGCGACCGCCCCAGTCAAACTGCCCATCTAACACTGTCCCTTAACTGGATAACAGTTACAGGTTAGAAAAAACATATTATGATGGTGGTATTACAGTGTTGACTCCATAGAATCTAGCGACTCTACTTCAAAGTCTCCCACCTATGCTCTAAACACAAGATATTTTTTCAATATTAAACTACAGTAAAGCTTCATGGGGTCTTTCCGTCCAATCACGCCAACCGGGCGTCTGCACCCGGACCAGGATTTCACCGAGTCTATTGTCGAGACAGTCAAGAGATGGTTACACCATTCAAGCGGGACGGAATTTACCCGACAAGGAATTTCGCTACCTTAGGACCGTTATAGTTACGGCCGCCGTTCACTGGGGCTTAAGTTAGAAGCTTTGGCTTGCGCCTGACCTCCTCCCTTGACCTTCCAGCACTGGGCAGGTGTCACCTCATATACATCGTCTTGCGACTTAGCATAAAGCTGTGTTTTTGATAAACAGTCCCCCCTCGCTCTTTACTGTGGCTCATTAAACTGAGCACCCCTTATTGCTAACTTACGGGGCGAATTTGCAGAGTTCCTTAACAATAGTTAACTCGCTAGCCTTAGGATATTCTCCTTGACCACGTGTGTTCGTTCTCAATACGGATAAATATGCAATTAACGTTAGAAGTTTTTCTTGGAAGCATGATGTATGCGTCTTCTTTACTTACCGAAGTTTTCTTTAGTATTCACACCTTGTTCTTGAAAGAAGCGGATTTACCTACTTCTAAAACTTGATGCTTAAACCAGAATCCAATAACTGGCACGCATTAACCTTCTCCGTCACTCCATCACTTACATACTTAGTACAGGAATATTGACCTGTTTTCCATCGGCTACGCTTTTCAGCCTCGCCTTAGGTTCCGACTAACCCAGGAAGGACGACCCTAGTCCTGGAAATCTTAGTCAATTCGGCTTGAAAGATTCTCACTTTCATACGTTACTCACGCCGGCATTCTCACTTGTATACTGTCCAATAGTCCTCACGGTCTACCTTCATCCTGTATACAACGCTCGTCTACCACTATTAAATAGTCCATAGCTTCGGTTATAAACTTAAGCCCCGTTGAATCTTCGGCGCAGAGTATCTCGACAAGTGAGCTGTTACGCACTCTTTAAACGATGGCTGCTTCTAAGCCAACATCCTTGGTGTCTGAGACACTCAACATCCTTTTCCACTTAGTTTATATTTGGGACCTTAGCTAATGATCTGGGCTCTTTCCCTCACGACTATGAAGCTTATCCCCCACAGTCTGACTGCTAGAGTAAAACATATGGTATTCAGAGTTTAATTGAAATCAGTACGTCAAGGTGACGCCATCAATCAGTCAGCGCTTTACCCCCACATGTTCATAATCTAACGCTAATCCTAAAATTATATCGACGAGAACCAGCTATCACGGAATTCGATTGGAATTTCACCGCTAGTCACGAGTCATCCCCTGTCGTTTCAACGAAAGTGGGTTCGGTCCTCCATTTGATGTTACTCAAACTTCAACCTGCTCATAACTAGATCATCCCGTTTCGGGTCTATTGCTACATACTAAACACCCTATTAAGATTCGGTTTCCCTACGGCTCCACCTCTACGGCTTAACCTTGCATGCAACAATAACTCGCCGGCTCATACTTCAAAACGCACGCTGTTACACATTAATGTGCTCCAACTCGTTGTAGGCATATGGTTTCAGAATCTATTTCACTCCCATCTCTGGGTTCTTTTCACCTTTCCCTCACGGTACTGTTTCGCTATCGGTGACTGATTTGTATTTAGACTTACCGCATGGTCGCGGTGACTTCCGTCAAGATTTCACGTGTCCCGACGTACTCAGGATACTATTAGGTATAAAAATGATTTCGTATACGGGGCTGTCACCCTTTATCGCGTAGCTTCCCAACTACTTCTACTATCATTTCTAAGTCCACGTTATAGTCCTATAACCCCGGATAAATCCGGTTTGGTCTGTTCCGCTTTCGCTCGCCGCTACTGACGGAATCACGTTGTTTTCTTTTCCTCCAGCTACTGAGATGTTTCACTTCACTGGGTATTGCCTCATTAAACTATGAATTCATTTAATGATTGTTAATATCTCTATTAACAGAGTTGCCTCATTAGGTAATTTACGGATTGTAGCCTCTTATCGACTCCCCGTAACTTTTCGCAGATTTGCACGACCTTCATCGCCATTCAGTCCCAAGGCATCCACCATAAGCCCTTTGTAACTTATTATGTGATATCCTACATTTTTTAACTATTACTAGTTTATTATGTTTTGGTTTGATTTTCTCTTTAAAAATAATTGCTTACTTTTAAAATTAGAAAGATTGTTGATTTTATAAAATTTTCAAAGAACATTCCTGAGAAGAAATACATCCTCTCAAAACTAAATAGAATCCGACCATTAATGATTAAACTTTGATAAATTATCAATGGGTCAAAGTTCATTAAATGGATTTTAAAATGTACACTGTATCAGTGTAGTTATGTAAATAACTCCATTGAAAGGAGGTGATCCACCCCCACGTTCTCGTAGGGGTACCTTGTTACGACTTAACTCCAATCACCGTTCCTACTCTAGACGTTGTCCTCCTTGCGGTTAGACGAACGGTTTTAAGTATTAACAGCTCTCATAGTTTGACGGGCGGTGTGTACAAGACCCGAGAACGTATTCACCGCAACATGTCTGATTTGCGATTACTAGTGATTCCAACTTCATGAGGACGAATTGCAGCCCTCAATCCGAACTGGGATTGGCTTTTTCTGATTGGCTCATTCTTACGAACTTGCGACAGTTTGTACCAACCATTGTAGCACGTTTGTGGCCCAAGATATAAAGGGCATGATGATCTGACGTCATCCCCACCTTCCTCCAACTTACGTTGGCAGTCTTGCTAGATGAATTAACTAACAATAAGGGTTGCGCTCGTTGCGGGACTTAACCCAACATCTCACGACACGAGCTGACGGCGACCATGCACCACCTGTCTCACAGTTAACCTCCGCTATATTTCTATAGTTTTGCTATGGATGTCAAATCTTGGTAAGGTTTTACGTGTACTGACGAATTAAACAACATGCTCCACCACTTGTGCGGGTCCCCGTCAATTCCGTTTGAGTTTCATTCTTGCGAATGTACTACCCAGGCGGATCATTTAACGCGTTTGCTACGTCACTAATGCTTAACATTAACAACTAATGATCATCGTTTACGGTGTGGACTACTAGGGTATCTAATCCTATTTGCTCCCCACACTTTCGAGCCTAAGCGTCAGTTGTGACCTAAGTTCTCGCTTTCGCCACTGGTGTTCTTCCATATATCTACGCATTCCACCGCTCCACATGGAGTTCCAGAACTCCCTATCACACTCTAGACTTACAGTTTCCAATGCAAACAGTTGTTGAGCAACTGCATTTAACACCAGACTTGTAAATCAGCCTGCGCTCGCTTTACGCCCAGTAAATCCGGATAACGCTTGTAACCTATGTATTACCGCGGCTGCTGGCACATAGTTTGCCGTTACTTATTCAAAAGGTACAGTCAAACATAAATCATTTCCTACTTATGTCATTCGTCCCTAATAAAAGGATTTTACAATCCAAAGACCTTCATCATCCACGCGGTATTGCTCCATCAGGCTTTCGCCCATTGTGAAAAATTCCCTACTGCTGCCTCCCGTAGGAGTAGGGGCCGTGTCTCAGTCCCCTTGTGGCTATTCTACCTCTCAGCATAGCTATTCGTCATTGACTTGGTGGGCCATTACCTCACCAACTATCTGATAAACCACACCCCCATCTTAAAGTGTTCCAAACGGAACTTTAAATATTTAAACATGCGTTCAAATATCCTATGAAGTATTAGCTAATCTTTCGATCAGTTATTCTTCTCTAAAAGGTAGGTTAGATATGTATTACTCACCCGTTTGCCGCTAATGTATTGCTACATCCGCTCGACTTGCATGTATTAGGCATACCGCTAGCGTTAATCCTGAGCCAGGATCAAACTCTCAAAAAATTGACGGATTCTATTTAGTTTTCAAAGAACGATCACGTCACCACATTTTGTAGAGACGTAAGAGTTATTATACACATTTTTGGAAAAATGTATATTTTTTTAGAAATTTTTTTAAGAATCCACATAAAATGCTATACCTGCTATATTTTTAGGATCAAAAAAATTTTTAATATTTTGGAAATTTTAATCAATTTGTTAAATATTTTGTCTTAAATTTGTTTAATTTTTTTTCAGAATTTTTCCGACTATTTTCAACAAAGTAAAATAAAAACACACCCCACATAGTGGTGGTGTATTAATTTTAACTATTCTTTTAATTTGTTTAGTTTAACAACATTATCTAACCGTTTATCAACATTATCTAAACGAGTATCAACATTGTCTATACGATTATTAATGTGTTTAATATCTTTTTCATATTGATTTTTAACCCAACTTGTAAATCATTCTGGAGCTTTTGGCTCTGGTTTAGAACATTTAACACCTTTGATCATAATCTTGTTGTCAACAACCATTAATTCATAATTATTATATGACCTGTCTTTAATCGTTTGTTTTAATTGTTCAATATTCTTAATAAGAATAGTTTCTTTGTTTGAAATGTTCATTGTTTGTCCTTCTTTTATATGCGAGAGACAAAGAAACTATTTTAACTTATTACGTTCAAGAATTTGACTGTGACGTTTAAGAATTTGATCGTGACGTTCAAGAATTTGACTGTGACGTTCAAGAATTTGACCGTGACGTTCAAGAATTTGACTGTGACGTTCAAGAATGTCTTCAACATTATCTAAACGATTATTAACTTTGTTAAAGTTTGCTCTAACTTCGTTCGCAAATTCTGTAAATCATTTCGGAGCTTTGGGCTCTGGTTTAGAACATTTAACACCTTTGATCATAATCTTGTTATCAACAACCATTAATTCATAATTATTATATGACCTGTCTTTAATCGTTTGTTTTAATTGTTCAATATTCTTAATAAGAATAGTTTCTTTGCTATATTTCATTTTCTTTTTCCTCTCATAAGAAATAATATGTGAAAATGACAAAAGAAAAGTATGGAGTTTGTCTGAAATTTTTACAAAAAAAGTTTAATTATTTTTCAAAATTTTTCCAACATGCAAGAAATATGTTGTACTAATATCTATTTATATAATAAGGTATAATATTTTTAACATGGCAAAAGTTATAAAAGCACCATATTTTAAAATAGAGACATTTGGAGCAGTTGACGGTCCAGGAATTAGAATGGTTCTGTTTTTGCAAGGTTGTCCATACCGTTGTTTGTATTGTCACAACCCAGAATCTTGAGATCCAAACGGATCAGATAAATATATTACACCTGCACAAGTGATTCAAAAATATAAAGATAATGAATCATTTTACAAAAACGATGGAGGAATCACTATTTCGGGTGGTGAGCCATTAATCCATTATGACTTTTGTTTAGAAGTGTGCAAGTTAGCTACAAAAGAAAATATTAATGTAGCTTTAGACACTTCAGGAGCAACTTTTACTAAAGCTAACATTAATAAATATAAAAAATTATTTGACTACAATACAATGTGATTAGTTGATATTAAACATATTAATAAGTCAAAGCATAAAACAATTTGTGGTATTAACAACACTAATGAATTAGATTTGATTAAGTTCTTGGATGTTAATAAACAGCGTTATTGAGTAAGACAAGTATTTGTTCCTAAATATACTGATGATAAAAAGGATTTAGAAATGTTAGGTAAATTCTTAAAAAGTTTAAAACATATGGAAAAATTTGAGTTATTACCATATCACACTTTAGGAATAAGTAAATACACAAATTTAAAAATTCCTTATAGACTTAAAGGAATAAAAGAACCCACTAATAAACAAATTAAAGAAGCAATGAACATTATAAAAAATAGTTAAGAGTTTAGTCTTAACTATTCTTTTTTTTATTTAGCTTTACCAAATGAACCAATCATTTTTAATTTCTCAATGATTTTTTGTTTTACACCTTCATAACCAATTGGGAAATATTTTCTAGTGTCAAAGCCTTTGCCTTCTTTATGTTTACCTGATAAGAAATAAGGAGCTAATGCATCTGTAAAGGCAAGTAAAGTTTCTGTACCAACATTAACTTTGCATACACCAAGTCTAATTGCTTCTTGTACTTGTTCAGTTGGAATCCCACTTCCACCGTGTAATACTAGCGGAATATTATTAGTATGAGCTTTAATTTCTTCTAATAACTTTAAGTTAATTCCTTTTCAATCTGCTGGATAGATACCGTGAACATTACCGATTCCTGCAGCTAAACATGAAATACCAGTTGCTGCTAAACGTGAGCATTCTTCTGGATTTGCTTGTTCACCGTTTCCGGTAACGCCATCTTCCTTACCACCAATTGCTCCTACTTCACCTTCAACCGATACATCATATTGTTTAGCTAATGCTAAGATTTCATTAGTTTTCTTAATATTAATATCAATTGGTTCTTTAGATCCGTCATACATTACAGAACTAAATCCTGCTTTAATACATTCAACAGCAGCATCATATGATCCGTGATCTAAGTGTAAAGCAACAGGAACACTTATTTTATAAGTGTCCATTATGTCATACACCATATGAGCAATACCTACTGGAGAAATAATACCTTTCATAGATTTCTCTGTTAAAGCAACAATGATTGGTGAATTAGTTTCTTGTGCAGTTAAGATGGTTACCTTTATTCAGTCATAGTTGACTGCATTAATATGTAAAATGGCATAATGCCCTTCTTTGGCATCATGTAACATTTTATCCATATTTACTAAATTGTGTTGTTTATAGTTGTTTGTCATTTTATTTTGATGTTAATTCCCTAATTACAATGTCAGCAGCGTTTGCTGGATTTTTTGATAGATCAATGTAGTCTCTACCTCTGCAAGCTAATAGTTTAAATCCTATGTCTTGTGCTTGTTTAGATAAATTGTTTGCATGTGAACCTAATTGAGGAGACAAGATTACAAGATCACTTGAAGCTAATGCAGATTCGTGTTGACCTCAGGCCAATGCAGCTGCTTTAATATTTTTAATACTATTAGCTTTTAATCCTTTGTTAATAGTGTTTGCTAATACAGCTGATGAGCCAGCACCTAAACACAATACCAATACTTGGTATTTTTTATTAGGATCAATTCCATTAGTTGATGCTTGAGTAGGTTTTTGAGCCTTAACAGGAGCAGCAGTTGTAGCAGCAACTACAGATGGTGCTACTTCTTTTTCAACTTTTGCTCAAGGGTTTTTACATTGAGCGATTTCTGCTTTATTCTTAGAAATAATTTCTTTGAATGATTGTTTCTTGTTTGCTTTTTTAAATGCTTTTGCATTCTTAAATTTCTTTAAAGCTGTTGGAACATTAAGATATGCAATTTTGATATTTAATTTGTCAGCTTTGTTTTGTAATGCTTTATGTCTTCTAGCAAACTTTTTGTTTGCTCTAATGCAAGAATTTACATAAGAAGCTTCAATCTTACGAGTTTCTTTTGCTTTCACTACATCAAGATCTTTTACATTGCAATGAACTTTTGCAGGAGCTGATTGTTTAGAAGCAATCTTGCTTTCTATTTTTTCAATCTTAACTTTTGTATTTGCAATTGATTTAGTAGTTATTTTCTTAGTTAATTTAGATTTAGATTGACTAGAAATTTGTTTGAAAGTAGAAATTTTTGCTTTTAAAGTTTCTAATTTCTTGTTTAATTTTTGAATCTTAGCATTTTTCTTGTCATTTGCTTGATCAATGCATAGATCTACTTTTTCAGATAAGTTTTCAAGTTTAGCATTTAATTTAGCTTTTTTGTTTTTCTTAGTTAATTCAAATGATTTAGCAACAATTGCTAATTCATCAGATAAACAAATAGCTTTATTCTTTAATAGTTTAATTTTATTAGCTAATTTGATTTGACTCTTTTGTTGTTCATTACCGTTTGCTAAAGCAATAGCTTTTTTAGCTTTCTTGTTTAATTGTTTTTTGAAAATTTTGTGTTCATTTCTTGCAGTTGCATCACCAATAAACAATTTACTTTTAATGATTTCAATACCATTTTGTGGTTTGAAGTTAATTGAGTTAATATTTAATTTCTTAGCTTCTTCTTTTAAGCAGTTCTTATCATGTAAGATAACTGCTGGTAAATAAGTTAAAGTACAAATTGCTAAAGCAATGATGTTAAATACTCATGGCATTCAATTTGTTGGAGTTGGTAATGCTGTTTGTAAGAAGTAAGGAGTAGATCATGGTAAATATAATGTTCCAGCTTGGAAAGCAGTTGCATCTGCAAATGCTTTAAATAACAAGTCATTGAACATACCCGTAAAGATCATCGGGAATGCAAACAATGGGTTTAAAATTGTTGGTGTTCCGAATAATGCAGGTTCATTAACTTGGAAGAAGATTGGTAACACAGCTGTTTTACCAGTTACTTTCATTTGAGTTGATCTACAGAATAACAATGCTAATGCAGGTAGCATTAATGTACATCCAGATCCACCCATAGCACCATAACCATACATTAATGGTTCAATAAATAAATTGTTTCCACCATGTGCGTTATCAGCGATGTTTGAGAATCAGAAAGTAGCACGCATAATTGCATGTACTGGTTCTGGGTGAACACCCAAGAATCAGAAACCACCTTCCATTAATGTATAAATAACAATTAATCCATAACTATTGTTAATATGTGGGTTAGCTGATAATCCTGTTTGGATTTTTTCGAAAATAAAGAATAGGATTGGTTCTCCTAATCATTTGTTAAATCCAAATCCAATTGATCCGAAAATAGCAAATGTTAAGAATAAAGGAATAATTGCCAAGAATGCTTGACAAATTGTTTGTGGTACAGATTTAGGTAATCTAATCGTTCAGTTTTTTTTGTACGAAATATAGAATACATAAGGTAAAGTTAAACCGATGATAATACCAGGTAAAATACCTTGTGCTGCTAAACCATCAACAAAGATTGCACGACCAGTGTGGTCAGGCAATACTGCTTTTCATGCGTCATCACTACCAACTGTAAATTCAATTACAGATAGCATAAAGTAAACACAAATAGCAGCAAAGAAGATGGCTGTTTCATTCATTCTTCTTTCAAAAGGTAATTTATTGTTTAGTTCAACTGCTAAATTCTTAGCAATTGCAGCAGTTGCTAATAAACCAATAATACCCATTGATCAGTTAGATATAGCTCCTGCTCATGCTTGGTATTGTTCAAACGTTGCATAATCAATGTGATCTTTTCAAGCAGTTGGACCTTCTTTTTGTCAAATGATAGTCATTACCATTTCAGGTAATGCTGATAGAAGTGTAAAGATCGATGCAGTAATAATAATTGGCATTACAGCAATAAATCCATTTACAATCGCTACCATTCATTTAGATTGGGTAAAACGTTTAATACCATTTGCAAATGTTTGCAAATAGTATCTACCCAATGATTGTTTTTCAATAACTTTTTCCATTATTTATTTTCTCCTATTTATTTCAGGTTTTTGGTAGAGGAATAGTTTCTTGTTTTTCCCCTTCACAATATCCACCTTGGTGTCATTTTTCAATTTCACCATCAAACATGCAGATATCATAGTTGTCGTTTTTAATCTTATTATTAACCTTATCTAATAAGTCTTTATTAGATCCATTATATTCTGTGGTAATAAAAGCATTAATAATTTCTTCAATTAATCCTTGACCACTAATTCTACCACCCATGGCAATGATGTTAGCATCATAGTATTTTCTAGCAGCTACTGCTGATGCTACATCTCTTGTAAGACATACTCTTGCTCCTTTTGTTTTTTGAGCAGAGTTAGAAATACCAACACCTGTACCACAAATACAAACACCTAAGTCTGCTTGTTTAGATACAACTTGTCTTGCTACTTCAAAACCATAAACTGCATAGTGAGTTCTGACTCTATCATAAGTACCACAATCAATAACTTGATGACCTTTATTAGTTAAGAATTTAACTACTTCATCTTTAATAGGTGTAACTATATGATCGCATCCAATTGCTATTTTCATATTATTTACCCTCCTTTTCTAATAATGTGTCCATCATATCAATTCTTACTTTATGACGACCACCTTCATATTTAGCTGCTAAGAATTTATCTACCATTCTTTTCATTTGGTTGATAGTTGAAATTTCACTACCAAATGTAAGAATACTACTGTTATTGTGTTCAGTAGTCATTCTCGCTGAATGTTCATCATTAATTTCAGCTACTACAATTCCTTTGTTTTTAGCTAAATACATAAATGTAATAATTCCTCAATCATCAATTGCTAACCCTCTATCAATTGAGTGCGAATTATATGCATTTACTAATTCATCACAATTTTCAAGAATTCCTGAATGCTTGTTTAAATCAATTGGTTCATGTCCAATTGATTTAACATAAGCCATTAGTTCATCTTTGATTGCGGCATTTTTAGTATCACTAATAATTCCTATTTTCATAACTAAAATGCCTTTTTATATAGATCAATGAAAGAAGCTAACATTTCTTTTAACAAGATAGTAGTCATTAAATGATCTTGTGCATGAACCATTAAATAAGCAAATGGTTGAGCTTTACCTTGTGCTTCAGCTTGTAACATGTCAGTTTGTTTAACATGACATTCATTTAATAAATCTTCTGCTTCTTTCATCTTTTTTTCAATAGATGAAATAGAAGATTTAAGATTAGCTTTAGTTGATTTTCTTAATGTATCTAAGCATTCTAGATACAAACTTCTTGCATCACCAGCAAGTGACACTATTTGAAAACCGATTTCTTGTGCTTTATTTGTTTTTGCCATTTTTTCTCCTATAAAATAATTAACTTAAATATTATAAATATTTAAGTTTACTTCTATAATAATTTTATGAATCAAAAATTAATTATTATTGCTAACGATCATGCAGCAACAGAAATGAAAAAAGACATCTGTAAATACTTTGATCAAAAACAAATAAAGTATGAAAATTTAGGAACTGATTCTAATGAATCAGTGGATTATCCAGATTATGCATTTAAGTTGTGCCAAGAAGTATTAGCAAAAAATGCAATTGGTATTCTTATTTGTGGAACAGGTTTTGGAATGACAATTGCTGCTAATAAAGTTAAAGGAATTAGAGCAGTTAATGTTTATAAACCAGAAACTGCTGCATTAGGTGTAGAACACAATAACGCTAATGTTTTATGCTTATCAGCTAGATTTAATGATCTTGATACTAATATTCAAATTATTAGCAACTTTTTAAATGCCACATTTAATGGTGATCGACATTTAAAAAGAATCAATAAGATTGGTGAATACGAAAAAAACCGTTAGTTTTTAACTATTTTGCTTTTGCGATAGCTTTGACTACTTCAATTCTATCTTTAGCTTGTTGTTTAGCTTCATTAAATAGTTGTTCAGCTTTATCTGGATCTTGTTTTAACAAGCGAGCGTATCTATTTTCACCTTTGACAAATTCTTTGTAATCAATTGAAGGTTCGTTAGAATCAATTGATAAAGGATTGTCTTTGTTACGTGGATCATATCTAAATAATGATCAATAACCAGAATCTACTGCTTTTTTCATTTCTGCTTGTGTAGCAGACATATCAATTCCATGATTAATACATGGTGCATAAGCAATTATGATACTTGGTCCATTATATGATTCAGCATCCGCAATTGCTTTAATAGCTTGTTGGTAATTTGCTCCCATTGAAATTTGGGCTACATACACATTTTTATAACTCATAGCAATAGCTGCTAAGTTTTTCTTACCTGTTTTTTTACCGTCTATCGAAAATTTAGCAACACTGCCTAATGGAGTAGCTTTTGATGATTGACCGCCAGTATTAGAATACACTTCTGTATCTAATACTAAAATGTTTACATTTGCATTTGATGCAATTACATGGTCTAGTCCGCTAAAACCGATGTCGTATGCTCATCCATCTCCTCCAAAGATTCATACAGATTTCTTAGCAAATAAGTTTTTATATGATAAAGCTTCTAGTAAAACATCTTTATTATTTGAATTAGATTCAAGTTCAATCTTTAATAATCCTTCTACTAACTTAGCTTTTTCTTTAGAAAGAACTCTATCATCTCATACTCTAATTAATTCATTGATTCCTGATTTTAATTTATCAGAAATATTTAAAGATGTTAGAACATTTAATAGTTCTAATGCTTGGTTACGACGATAATTTAAACCAATATTCATTCCATAACCAAATTCAGCATTATCTTCAAATAAACTATTGGCTCATGTTGGTCCGTGATTATTTTTGTCTACAGTATATGGACATGTAGGACAACTACTGCTATAGATTGATGAACATCCTGTTGCATTAGCGATAACTAATTCGTCTCCAAATAATTGAGTAACTAATTTAATGTATGGTGTTTCACCACATCCTGCGCATGCTCCACTAAATTCAAAGTAAGGCTGTTCAAATTGAATTCCTTTTACAGTTTGTTTATTGAATGGATTCTCTACTTCATTATTTAAGTTTACAAAGTAATCTCAATTTTTTGCTTGTTGTTGAATTATAGATTTATCATTTGTCATTTCTAATGAATGTGTTGGACATACATGTGTACAGTTTTCACAACCTGTACAATCTAATGAACTAATTGCAATTTTAAATTGAGCATCTTTTACTCCAAATGCTGCTTTAGAAGTAAATCCTTCTGGAGCGTTATTTACTTGTTCATTAGTTAATAATTTACTACGAATAGCAGCGTGTGGACACACTAATACACATTGACCACATTGAATACATTTGTCTGGAACTCATTTAGGAACACTATTAGCAATACCACGTTTTTCAAACTTAGATGTGCCAATTGGAACAGATCCATCTGCATTGAAACAAGAAACCGGTAATTGGTCTCCTTTTCTTTTTTCAATAAAAGAAATAAATTCTTTAAAGTATTTAGAATTAAAGTTTTTATTACTTTTATCATTAGATTTAATGTTAATAAGTTTATTAACATCAACTTCTGTTAAATTTTTAATAGCTTGATCAATTGCATTCATATTGCTATTAACTATTGCGTCACCTTGTTTGCTATATGATTTAATAACAAATTCTTTCATTTGCTTGTCAGCAATTGAATAATCTATAACATTACTAATTTTGAAGAAACAAGCTTGCATAATAGTGCTAATTCTGTTTTTTAATCCAGAATCAGAAGCTACTTTAGCTGCTGGAATAATAAATAATTTAGCGTTTTTATCTTTTAAATGTTGTTTAAAGTTAGATGGTAGATCATTTGCTAATTCATCAATTGATAAATCAGTATTTAACAATACTGTACCATTTTTCTTTAAACCTTCTAATACATCATATTTGTGTACATATGTGTAGTTATGAATTGCTATAAAATCAGCATTGTAAACAGAATAACTACTTAAGATTGGATAATCAGAAGTACGTAAATGAGAAATGGTTAATCCACCAGATTTCTTTGAGTCATACTCAAAGTAACCTTGAATATATTTATTAGTATTTTCTCCAATAATTTTGATACTGCTTTTATTAGCTGAGATTGTACCATCACTACCTAATCCCCAAAACTGACATTCATAACATTTACTTTGTAATCCTTTAAAATTTTTAGGAGTTGGTAATGATGTGTGAGTAACATCATCATTAATACCAACACTAAAGTGTTTCATAGAATTAGATGCTTGCATATTTTCAAAAACACTAACTACATGTTCAGGAATAAAATCTTTACCGCCTAATCCGTATCTACCACCATAGACTTGAATATGATCTAATCCGTTGTCTTTTAGTGCAGCTAATACATCTAAATATAATGGTTCACCAATACTACCTTGTTCTTTAGTTTTATCTAATACAGTTATTCTTTTAACACTTTTTGGTAAGCATTCACAAAATGCTTTAGCATTAAATGGGCGGTATAAATGAACTTTAACCAATCCATATTTACCATTGTTTTTATTTAAATAATCAATTGTCTCTTGAACAACATCTGCACTGCTGCACATTGTTACTATGAGATCAGTTGCATCAGTTGCT
Source organism: uncultured Mycoplasmatales bacterium (assembly GCA_949422915.1). GTDB lineage: Bacteria > Bacillota_I > Bacilli_A > Mycoplasmatales > Mycoplasmoidaceae > Malacoplasma_A. The sequence continues at coordinate 3,553 of CASPLF010000008.1, read as the reverse complement.
CCGTAGTACATGAATGGTTTATAAACTCTTCCTGTTTTTTCTGCCAATTCGTCCATGGTTTGATTAACAATGTCATAGACATTGTTATATAAAGCATTAGATGCTTCTCTATTTTGCATAAATGTATCAGAATCTTGAGCAGTTCCTGTTAATTTAGGACGTTCTGGATTATGAGCATTTAGCTTATAGATATTAACCATATCCATAGGAATCATCTCTCTAATAGTTTCATATGAAATTTCTTCAATCTTAGATATTTCATGTGAAGTTCTAAAACCATCAAAGAAATGTAAGAATGGTAAAGAAGCTTTTAAAGCAGAGATATGAGCTATTAATGCCATGTCCATTGCTTCTTGTACATTATTAGAAGCTAACATACAAAAACCTGTTTGTCTGCATGCCATAACATCCGAATGATCACCAAAGATGTTTATTGCATGAGATGCAATTGATCTTGATGATACATGAAAGACTACTGGTAATAATTCACCAGCAATCTTATACATATTAGGAATCATTAACAATAATCCTTGACTAGCAGTGTAAGTAGATGTTAACGCACCTGCTAATGCACTTCCGTGAACTGCACCTGCCACACCAGCTTCGGATTGCATTTCAGTCACATATACTTGATCACCAAAAACATTCTTTTTGTTTTCAGAAGATCATTCATCTATTAATTCAGACATTGTAGATGATGGTGTAATAGGAAAAATACAACTTACTTCACTTAGAGCATAGCCTATGTAAGCTGTTGCAGTATTACCATCAACACAAATTAGCTTCTTAGATTTCATTCAATGTAAATTAATAATATTATATTATTAATGCATTAAGAAAAATCTTTACAGTTAATATATTTAATAATTTGTAATATGATCTATAAATGATTATTTTTATAGAATTTTAATTAAGGTCTAACAAAATACTCATCGTTTTTATTTTTAAAACGCCCTGAAAGAATGATATACAAATCTATTATGGTGCCTATGAAAACAAAGCCTAATGTAAATAGATAAAGAATGCCAGTAATTACTTTGCCAGCATAAAATCTGTGCCATCCAAAGTTTCCGCCAAAAAAACAAAGCAAAAAACAAATTGTTCATTTTGAACCTGGATCATTCTTTATTTGATAATGAATTTTTGATCTTTTCTTGCTTAGTTTTAAAGCTTCTTGTTTTTCTAATTCTTTAATTTTTTCTTCTTGTTAAATTTATAACCATAGATTTTACAAAAAGATTTAACTATAGAAGTAATATCGCTTCTATTGGTATCAAAATCTAAGTCTTCACTAAATCTATCAAGATCATAACAAACGCTTAACCCTGTTCCACCTTTTAATTATCATGTTTTATGTAATCAAGCTACAGAATGACCTTCATTAAGTTCATCTCTCATCCCTTCTTTGTTTCAAATATCAGAATCTTCTAAAGAAGCAAAAATACTACAACATGTTGTTTTATCAAGTTTTGATAAATCTTCATCCAAATAATAATTAGAAAAATATATCTTTTGATTGCTAATATCAAGATGTAAATCATGTAATCAACTTATAACTGCAGAAAAATCACCTTCATTTTTACCTGATAAATACCTTTGAAGATTAGTGTAAGGAATATTCAACCTTTTTGCTAATGAATATTTAGAAAAAGGAAGCTTATTTAATATAAGTTGTAATATTTGCTTGGTTGTTAAATTCATTCTTGTTTATTTCTTTTTCTTATTATAACCATTTTTGGTTATAGTAAAAATTTAGTTTAACTATGTTAATAAACTTTAAAATATATAAACAAGCAGTCATTTTATTCAAAACATGTACAATAACAAAAGTCAGAAAAACAATATGTCAGAAAACAAGAAAAACCACGATATAGTGATGTTTAGGTTAGAAAACTTCCCAAACATTAATAGTCAAGAAGAAAAAGAATCTTTTGAAGAATTCAAAGCAGGTATGAGAAGACTTGCTAAGATGTAATAAATAGAAAAAGACCTTCATCTATTTATTAATATTTACATTTCCATTCCGTTAGAATTATCTTCTAATTCTAATTTATATTGTTCTTTTGGTTATTCTTTTCGTGTTTCTTTAGGCTCTTCTAAACCTAATATCTCATTAGCTTCCTTAACACTTAAATTATTAGTTTCAATCTTCTTTAATTTACTTGTAATTTTATTAGTTCTTGTTGTAATCAATTTATCAAAGTCTTCGTTTGTCTTTTTAAATCTATCACTAATGTTAATAACAAGTTTGTTATAACGATCAAATTCTACTCTAATAGCTGCTAAAGTTTTTCAAATATTAGCTGATTCTTTTTGAAGAGCTAGTGTTTTAAAGCCCATTCTGAAACTTGTAAGGATAGCACTCATAGTAGTTGGTCCAGCAATTACTACATGGTATTTATTTTGTAATTCTTCTATCAAACCATTCTTACATACTTCTGCATATAAACCTTCAATTGGCAAAAACATAATGGCAATATCGGTTGTTTTTGGTATATTAATGTATTTTTCATTAATATCTTTTGCCATATTCTTAATGGTAGTAACAAGAGCTTTTCTTCTTTCATTAATCAAACTCTCATCACCTAATTGAATTGCATCATTCAATTGAGTGTATTTTTCAAGAGGAAATTTAGAATCAATTGGTAAATATACATGTTCATTTTCTTCCATACCAGGAAATTTAATTGCAAATTCTACTGGATCACGTTTTGTTCCTGTAACAATATTTGTTTCATATTGATCTCTTGTTAAAATTTGTTCCAATATAGCCCCTAATTGAATTTCTCCAAAAATACCTGTTGTTTTAACATTAGATAATATTTTTTGAAGATTACCGACACTTTCTCCAACCCTTTTCATTTCTCCAGCAGACTTTTGAACTTCTTCAAGACGTTTACTTAATAAATCAAAGCTTTCATTGAATCTCTTAGTTATTGTTTCTGAAAGTTTTTCATCAACTGTTTGTTTAATTTCTTTTAGTTTAGATTCATTTAAATCTGATAAGTCCTTAAATTTGTTATCAAATTTATTATCAATTTCTTTTCTAATCTCATTTAATCTTTCTTCAAAGAAATGATAATTATTATTAATGTTTTCTTCAATAGATTTAATTTGTGTAGAAACAACACTATCTGCTGTGTTATTTTTGTTTTTATTATCTAAAAATAATTTCAAAGTAATGCAAGTAGCAATTAATGAAATTATTACTAGAACTAGTGTGATGATAATGGCAGCATTCATAATGATTTAAATAATTATAAATAATTATTTTAATTAATAAATATTAATGAACTCAAGAACAGTTGGCGTTAGCAGATATACAATCTATTTAAGATCATTTCTTTTGAAAACATCTAAAACATAATTATTAAACTGTTCTTGACGTTCTCAACGTTCATCTTGACGTTTATTAAATTCTTCTTGCTTTTTAAACCCTCTATGCATTTCATCAGAAAGTTTTAAAACTAAGGATCTTAATGATTCTTGTTTTATCCTTGGTTTTCTTTTACTTGTTTTCTTAGAAGGTTCTAACATGACTATTCCTGATGTA
>CASPLF010000007.1 GCA_949422915.1 uncultured Mycoplasmatales bacterium | reverse complement strand
TGGTTACTTAGAAAAAACTCATACATCAAGTGGTAGAGTTCCATCAATTAAAGGTTATAAATACTACGAACAAAATATTTTACAACCTGAATTATCAACAAATATCAAAAATCAATTATCTAAAATTTTTGCAAACAGAAACTTAAGTATTGATTCAATAATTGATCAATCAGTTTCAATTATGAATGAAGTTTTAAAGCTTCCTTCTATCGTTACTAAATTTAATTCAAAAGATCTTTTAAAAAGATTTGATTTAATTCAATTGTCAGATGATTCAGCAATGGTTTTGATTGTTACATCAAACGGAATGGTAAATAAAAATACAATTAAATTTGATAAAAAACAACAATTACAAGATATTAGCACTTGCATTAGAGTATTTAATGATCGTTTAGTTGATACTCCGCTCGATGAAGTTCAGTCAAAACTTTCTGTAATTAAAGAAATTATTCGTAATAAAGTTCATGAATATGAATTTTGTTTACAAGAAATCATTAAGAAAATTTTCTCTTTTAATGAAATTAGCGTTCCGCAAACAAGTATTTATGGAACAAAGTGATTAACCACTCAACCAGAATTTAAAAATATTGATAAATTAAAAAATATTCTAACTATGTTAGAAGATTCTAACATTTGAAAGCATATTTCTTACAACCAACAAAATGAAGGTAAAACGAAAATTACTTTTGGAGATGAAATAGGAGCTAATGGTGTTTCTGTAGCTTCTACTATGATTAATTACAATAATCAAAAACACCAATTATCTGTTGTAGGCCCAACAAGAATGAATTATGCAGAAGTAAAGGGTATTTTAAAATTCATTAAAGATGAAATTGAAAAAATAGATTCAAAATAATATGAGACTAAAAAAAGAAGCTCTTGCTTTGCAAAAGATAATTAAAAAAAGTTTGTTAAAAGGTAAAATTTGTAAAGAAGAAAAAGTTGATTTTTATTCAAGAATAGCAACCATGTATATGAAAATGTATATGGAATTTCAACACATCCATACTTTTTATTCATTAACACATAATCGTAGCTATTTTCCTATTTTATCTGAATTTAAATTCAATCCTGATAATGAACAGAAATCTGTTCCTTTAATTTTTTCATTCCAAAAACAATCTGATTTTTCAGAATCTCATTGAATCATCAATAATAAAAAAATTAATGAATTTTTGACTTACACAAGAGATTTTACTTTTAACGATAAATTAAGCAAAAAACATTTAAATACTTTGTTAAACAACATTGTTTATTTGTTTGTAGAACATGCAAAATATAAAAAAATCAATTCTTATAAACAAGTAACAGAAGAAAAAGAAAATAATTTTATAAATATTTTAGAAATCAGAAAAGACATACAAAAAAATATACAATTATTCATGCCTAGGTTTACTAACACTTTCATTGTATATTTAAATGTTTTATTAGATATTTAGATTATTGAGCAATAAGAGAAGCTGCTTGATAATCTACAAAGATTGATACATCTGGATGGTAGATTAATGCAGTAACCGGCCATTGAGGATTGTATTTATTTTTAAATAATTTAGAAATAGCTTCCGCTTTGTTCTTTCCTGTAGCAATTAGAATAATTTTTTTAGCACTCATAATGGTTTTAATTCCCATAGTAATTGCTGCTGAAGGAACGTTTTCAGGTTTATTATCAAAGAATCTAGCGTTAGCTTGTTTAGTAGAATCAGTAATTTTTACTAAATGAGTTTTTGCATTGAATGGTGTCCCGGGTTCATTAAAAGCAATGTGACCATTCACTCCTAATCCTAATACTTGTAAATCAATGCCACCAGATTTATTAATTTCATCATCATATTGTTCAACAGTTTGTTTGCTAGGAAAATGAGTATTAGATTTTAAGATATTAACATTGTTAAATAAATTAACATCCATAAAATTTCTGTAAGATTGATCAAAATACTTTTCGTCAAGATTTACATATTCATCTAAATTAAATGAAACAACATTAGCAAAAGAAACTTTCTTTTCTTTGCAAGCTTTTACTAATTCTTTGTATAAAGGGATTGGGGACGAACCAGTTGCTAAACCTAAAACTGTATTAGGTTTATTAACAATTTGTTCAATAACTATTTTTGATGTTTTTTCACCAATTTCTTTTTCATCTTTGCAAATATATAGTTTGCATGGATGGGTTTTTTTAAATGCTACACCTGAGCTAATTTTTTTAAAAAAATTCATATTTGTGTTTCTCCTATTTTTTATAAATTAATTTACCGTTTTTATATGTTTCATATAAATTTAATTTAGAATCAACAATAACAAAATCAGCTAAATAATTTTCTTTTATTATACCAAGTTTATTATCTAACTTTAAGTTCTTTGCTGCGTTATAACTAGACATTATAGTTAACTCACACAAACTACAATGAGTTGCTTCTAAGAATGTGTACAAGTGTTCAATGTATGGTTTAACTGAACCAGCAATTGTATTGTCATCTTTTAATCTAGCAATGTCATCAAACTTATGAATGTTTAATGTTCCCAACATGTAGTCGCCTTCTGGCAACCCTTTGCACGATAATGAATCAGTAATAATGATAATTCTATCAGGCTTAACAATATCATAAGTATTCTTTAAAACAAGTTTGTTTACATGGAAACCATCTGAAACCAATTCACAATTCATTGGTGTATCTAAAAACGCCATATTAACTATACCTGGGTTTCTATGATCAAACTTTGATGTTTGATTATATAAATGAATAATTCTTGACGCACCGTTTACAAGAGATTCTAATGCAATGTCTGCACTGCATGCAGAGTGACCAATTGCAACAACATAGTCTTTGCTTACTTTTTTAATTAATTCAAGATTGTTTTTAATTTCAGGAGCAACAGCTAAAATTTTAATGAATTTATTTTCTCTTTTAATTGTGTCTAATACTTTAGTATTAATTTGACAAATTAAAGTTTCATCATGTGCACCTTTCTTTTCTTTTGAAATGAATGGTCCTTCAATGTATCATCCTTTAACTAACCCTTCTTTATCTAAAGCGTTAAATTTTTTTCAATTTTTAGAAATAGCATAAAGATCCTTAATTGAACAAGTGACCGTTGTTCCGATAACGGTTGTGACACCTTCACTACCTAGATTGTTTAAATAATCTTTAGCTTTTTTTAAATCGTTACGAGCTAAATTATTGAAATCCCAACCATAACCACCATGAGTATGAGAATCAATAAATCCAGGCATCATGTATTTAGCGTTAGCAGCAGGTTTGTCAGATATCTTTTTAATTTTAGATATTTTATTACCTTTGATGACAACATCTGCTAGATATATGTTGTCAGGGGTAACTACGTTAATTCTTTTAAATTGCATATATACTAATTATATTTTTTATGCTTGTAAGGAACTAACATAATGACTAAGAAAACAAACAGAACAACAATGGTCATAATTGCACTAACTAAATTTTGATTTCCAGCATCACCTTCATACATTCCTTTTGAATAATAACTGCAAACCAAACCAAGATTTACAAATGTTTCAATTAAAATCATTAGTAAACTAAAACATACAATTATTGTTGTTGCATATGCAGCTCAAACAAAGTTTTTATCATTTGCCGTTTTAATCTTGTTAGTTTTTCTGTTTCTTAATGCACCGATAATAGAAATGACAATGCAACCAAAAACTAATGCCGATGTTCAATTAGCCATTAAATCAACAAAAGAATATAGCTTGCATACATGAACATTCAATCCAATATTAGATGCTTGATATGCATTAGTATCAATGTAACCTAACGAACCAACCAACGTACACAATAAGAACATTGTTAAAAACATACAGTAAGAGTATAAACATCCTACTAAATGAGAGTTAGGAGTCATTTTGTTTCTAATTTTATTTGAAAAAATAACTTCGTTTTTATCAATCAACTCTTCATAATAATTTGTTGAATACAAAGCAAAACCATTAATAATTCCTCAAATTCCAATAGCAACTATTAATTGCATTGTTTGCAATAATCAATAACAATTCTTTTCTTCAAATCATTCTTTCAATCCATCAAGTGATCCCTTACCACTAATCATCAATGATATTGATATTAATATATCAATACATGAAACAGTTAATAAACCAATAAGCATTGCCTTTGCAGATTTTTTTGGTTCATTCATTTCTGTTTGTAATCCTGCTGTACTATAAAATCCATCAAACACAAAGAAGATAGATGGGATAGAAATAAATATTCCTAACACAGGGCTTAATTCGTTAAACAATGGAGTTTTAGTTTCAACTGGTGTATATTCATTGATGTGGTGAGTATCACCAACATATATATAACCAATTAAAATTGCAAAAATTAATGGTAAAAACTTAACGCAAGTAATAATCTTATTTTGAATATTTGTTGCTCTTGTTGACATTCCCGAAGTCAAAATAAATCAAGAAGAAATTAATAGAGCAATTAATGCAACATAATATCAATCAAGTTTTGCAAAACCACTATTTGGAAATGCTTGTTGAATTGTACATATTGAATAATATGGCATAACAAAGAAATTTATTGGCAAATAAATATATGCCATAAATTTTTTGCCTATTTGATACAAATAGTTATTGCAAAACGTTTTGATTCATCCAATAATTCCTAGTTTGTTTTTTGTTGATGTTGAACATAATTCTGTTAAGCACAACCCCAAACAAACAATGGCAAAAATTGCAATTGCTCATGCAATGATTGCTAAATAAATCATTCCTTGAGTATTTTTTAATATTTCATCATTTTTAAGAAAAATACCAGCACCTATAGAGGAGCCAATAACAATTAAAATTGCTGATACGAAACTAAGTTTATTTTTTTTAGAAACAATAGCTTCTTGATTTTTTGATGAAAGCATAATAAGTATTATAAATATAATTAATTTATTATGGAAAATAGGATTGAAAAGTGAAGACTGTATCGTCAAGAAATCCTAAATGATGGTTTAATGCTAGACAAATTAGCAAATGAATCATCAACTATTTCAAAATATAAACAAAAAATTGACGAATTAAATCCTAAAATTCTTAAAGACATGCCTCAAACTGAGACTCTTGCTAACTTAATTTCAATTGATAAAAAAGATTATCAAGATTATGAAAGTTTAAAAGAGTTTGCTAGTTTAATTGATGAACAAAAAATTCAAACAAACATTAATGAAATTGATAAATATGTTCAAAACAATGATTTTGTTTCAATCTTAGATGAAGATGGTAAAAAGATTTCTTCAAATTGATTATCTGATGATAAAAACCTTAAATCATTACTTAAAACAGGTAAGTCTTTAGACAATTTATCAACTACATGAAATAATTTTCAATCTTCTTCAAAAGATCAATTAGATCGTTTAAATAAATTGATTCAAAACAAAAAAATCTATGATGAATTTCAACAATATAAAATTACTCCAACCAAAGATGAGGAAGAAAAACAAACACCATTTAAAACTTTATTCTTTGTCACATTAGGTTTGTCTGTATTTTTTCTAATCATAATGTTAATTCTTTTGGTTTTTGTTTTAGTTTTTTATGTGTAAAAAGATATATCAAATAGCGATTGATGGACCAGCGGGTAGTGGGAAAAGTACAATAGCTAAACAAGTTGCAAAGAGATTAAACTTCCAGTTTATTAATACTGGCGGTATGTTTCGTTGTTATGCAATTGCATTGCAAAACACAAATTTAGATGACTCAAATGAAGTTAAAAAAGTTTTAGAACAATCTAAAGTTACATTGCAAGAAGATAAATTATTTTTAAACAATAACGATGTTACTGAACTTGCAAATTCCGCTTCCATTAGTAAATTAGCTAGCAAAATTGCAACTATGAAAATAGTTAGAGATACATGTTTAGTTCAACAAAGAGAAATTGCATCTCAACAATCTTGTGTTATGGAAGGGCGAGATACAACTAGTGTTGTATTACCAAATGCTACTCTTAAAATTTTCTTGGTTGATAACATTGATGTTCGTGCTAAAAGAAGGTGAGAACAATCAGGCAAGATTGATTCTTTAGAAAATGTTAAAAAAGCTTTAATAGAGCGTGACTATCAAGACACTCATAGAAAAATAGCTCCATTAATTAAAACTCCTGGTTGTAAAGAAATTGATGGTTCTTATAACACAATTGATCAAACAGTAAATCTTATCATAGATTTGTTCAATAAGGAGATTGGAAATGTTTAAGGTTGCAATAGTTGGTAAACCAAACGTTGGTAAATCTACACTTTTTAATAGAACAATTCTTAAGAAGAAATCAATTGTTAGTGACACACCAGGTGTCACACGTGATCGTATATATGGGCAAGCCACATGATTAGGTAAAGAATTTACTATTATTGATACAGGCGGATTAACAAATGATAAGATGATTTTTCAACAAAACATTGAAAATCAAGTCTTGTTTGCAATTAAAGAAGCATCAATCATCATTTTTCTAGTTTCTGAAAAAGACGGAATCAATAAGGATGATTTTTATGTTGCAAAGTTACTTAAAAAGAATAAAGCAAAGAATGTAATATTGGCTGTTAATAAATCCGAAAACAAACAAGGCACATACGAAAGACTTTATTACTCATTGGGTTTTGGTAAGCCTTATTATGTTTCTGCTGAACATTCTATTGGCATAGGAGATCTATTAGATGTTGTTGTAAAAAACTTCAACCCTTCAGCAAATAAAATTGAGCTTGATAAAACTGCATTTTGTGTAATTGGTAGACCTAATGTTGGTAAATCAACATTAGTGAATTCGTTAGTTCATGAAGAGCGTGTAATTGTTTCAAACATTGCTGGGACTACTCGTGATTCAATTGATTGTGACTTTAAATATGATGGAAAAGATTACACAATCATTGATACAGCAGGTATCAAACGTAAATCTAAAATAACTGATCATATTGAAAAATTTGCTTTATCACGTACACAAGATGCAATTTCTAGAAGTAATTTAATTTTGTTAGTTTTAGATGGTAGCGAAGACTTTAACGAACAAGATGAAATCATTGGCGGATTAGCATTTGATGCTAATATTCCAACAATTATTGTTGTAAATAAATGAGATAAGATTAAAAATAAAACTTCTAAAACAGTAACTGAATTTACAAAATTAATTAGAAATAAATTTCATTACATTACTTGAGCTCCCGTTATTTTTATTAGTGCTAAAGATAATCTAAAAGTTACTGCTATTTTTAAGACAATTGAAAAAATAAAACAACAATTAAAAATTTCAGTTTCTACTTCAATATTGAATGATGTATTAGCAAAAGCTGAAATTTTAAACCCTCCTCCAAAATTTAAAGGAAATAGATTTAATATTTCATATGCAACTCAAGTAAAAAGTCAAATTCCAACGTTCGTTATATTTGGAAATGATCCTAAATATGTTCACTTTAGCTATGCAAGATATCTTGAAAACCAAATTAGAAATTCTTTTGGTTTTACAGATGTACCTATTACAATATATTTTAAGGACAAGAATTCTCGTATAAGAGGAATTAAGAAGGATAGATAATATGGCAAAAATAGCAATTCTAGGAACAGGTGCATGAGGAACAGCGTTAGCGAATGTTTTGTTAAAAAACAAACACGAAGTTTTAATGTATGGTATTGATGAATGTGAAAATAAAGATTTAATTAAAGGTCTAAACACTAAATATTTCGGTAATAAGAAAATGGTTAAAGCACCAATTGCTACAATTAACCCAAATGATGTTATTAACTTTAGACCTTCATATGTTTTAATTGCGGTACCAAGCTTGTATATTGAGTCAACAGTTAAAAAATTTGTAAAATTCTTAACAGCTAAACCTGTATATATCAATGTCGCTAAAGGTTTTAACCCTGAAACAAACAACGTTTGATCAAGATCTATTAAAAAAATCATTAGAGGTTTTTCTAAAGGTTTTGTTTCTTTATTAGGACCATCATTTGCTGTTGAAGTATTTAATAACCAACCAACAATGGTTAATTGTGTATCTACAAAAGCAAAAATTGCTAAACTTGTTGCTAATTTATTTAACAATCAAACATTTAAGTGTGTTGTTACAACAGATGAAAGAGGTGCAGAAATTATGGCTTCTCTTAAAAATGTTATGGCTATCGCTCTTGGGTTGGCATACGAATTGCATACATCTATTAATACACGTGCAGCTATGTTAGCAGAAGCTACTAAAGAAATATCTACTATCGTTGATAAACTAGGTGGCAATGTAAAAACAATTGCTAACTTTTGCGGAATAGGTGACATTTATCTAACTTGTACCGATTCTAAATCAAGAAACTTTTCATTTGGTAAGTCAATTGCTCAAATTGGATTAGCAAAAACTCTTCAAATTAACAAAAAAACTGTTGAAGGTTTCTCAGCGACTAAAATTGCTTATGAGATTATTAAAACAAACATGATAGATGCTCCGGTTTTAGAAGAAATTTATAAGGTTTTATACAAAAATCAAAATCCAAAGCATTTTGTAAAAAATGTTATAAAAAAGATTATCAAATAGCAAAAACAATATAATATATTACATAAGGAGAAATAAGAAAAATATGTCAAAACCATTAACAATGAATCAAATCATTAAAAAAATTTCAGATCAAACTGATCTTCCTACTAAGAGTGTAAAAGCTGTATTAAACTGCTTAAACGATGTAGCTTGCAAAGAAGTTAAATCAAGCGGAACTTGCAGAGTATGCAACTTAGGAAAATTAAAATTAATTAGCCGTAAAGCTAGAATGATGAGAAACCCTCAAACTGGAAAACAAATTAAAGTACCAGCTAAAAAAGTTGTTAAGTTTAGAGTTTCTAAATCATTAAAAGAAGCAGTTCTTTAATAGTTAGATAAAATTGATTAATAAAAACCAACACCGTGATTAAGTGTTGGTTTTTATTTTACAGTGTAGATAAATAAAAGTTCTTTGAAAAATTTATTTGAGATTATTACGTTTGAAAGTATCTATAACAGTTTTATTAAATTCTTCTTGACGTTTATTAAACTGTTCTTGACGTTTATTAAATTCTTCTTGTTTATTCATAAATTGAATAAAAAGATTACGAAGAGAAACTTTTGGAGGTTTTCTGCCACCATTGACTGTTTCGGTTTTTTTAACTTTTGTTAAGTTAATAACACCAGGATTTGTTTTAGTTTCTTTCTTTTCAATATTGTAATGATATTTACTCATATTTAAATTATATGATATGCTATGCTTGTAAGTAGTATAAATTAACTTTTATAATCCAATAAACGGTAAATAATCAATTATCCCCGGAAAAGAAATTTCAATTAATTGACATTTATCTTTAATAAATTCATGTTTGATTGTATTAGATTTGTTGTTTTCTTTTCACTCAAGAATATTATCAATTGATATTAAATAAAATTGTTCTAAAGAATTAAAATACACAATAATAAACGCAACTCCTCCGTGTCTTTTATTGTTGATTAAATGTTTTAATTGGTGTTGTTTAATTAATGAAAGATCAAAATTATTGTTATTTGTTTGCTTAACTTCAAATTCAATGTGTTTACCTTTATAAATTCCACAATAGTCAACATATGACTTTGCCAATAGTTTGCCTATTATGGTATTTTCATTAAGTGTTTTAATTATCTTTATGGGTATATATCTTTTTTCAATTAAGGCAATGTCATGTTCATAATAATAAGAATTAGTTCTATTAACTAATTCTTCTGCGTACATGCCACGATTAGCATTACTCACTATCTTCTAAACCTTAAAATAAGAGACGCTATAGTTCAGAATAGACCAACGAAGTCTATTAATAATCTATAACCAAAGAACAAACTTAAATTATTGAATGCTCTTGAATCAGCGATTTGTGCAAATTCACTAGTTTTAGAGATCATTCATACATCATAAGAGATGTAACCCATAAACAATAAACAAAAGATTCCCATAATTAATGAATAATATCATTGGAATCCTGCATATGAACCACCAATAGATAACATAATGATCATTGGAATAAACATTAAAATCATTAATACAAATGTTACAATTCAACCAATACTTAACATTTTCATTAAACTAAATGCAGCATTAGCGCTCATGAAATATCCAATAATGGCACATAGAATAAACATTATTCCTGAAACTCCAAATATTAAAATTAATGTTCAAGAATCTTGAGCAAATAATGAAAACAACATACCAAACCCTATACCTTGAGCTAAACAATACAACCCAATTCAGAATATGATTTTACTTGTTTTCTGGTTCAATAAATTTCTAAAGACTAACATTGAACCAAACATAGAAATAAAGATTAAAAGAATACTAATCATATAAAGAGAGTTAACTACAGATAAGTTACCTTTTTCATATATTTCATATTCAAATAATTTTCCAAATCCTAATCCAATTAAACAAATTAATAGGAATGATAGTCCAGCAACCAAAAAACTTCTTGTTAATATAGAAGATTGAGTTTGGGTTACTACCTTATATTTTGCATTTAAATTTTCCATTTAATACTCCTTTGAATTAATTTAAATTATACTATTTAATAAATATTTATGAATAAAGTTAGACTTGATAGTTTTTTAGTAACAAGTAAACTTGTTGAATCTAGAAACAAGGCACAAGACTTAATTAAAGAAGGAAACGCGACTGTTAATGGCATTATTATTAACAAGCCTAACTTTATGGTTACTAATAAAGATAAAATAACAATTAACAATAATGATGATTATGTTAGCAGAGCAGCTTATAAACTTGTTCATGCAATCAATGAATTTAAAATTGATTTAAAAAATAAAGTTGTGTTAGACATTGGTTCATCAACTGGTGGATTTACACAAGTTTCTTTAATGAATAAAGCTAACAAAGTATATTCAATAGATGTAGGGACAGACCAAATGCATCAATCTTTAAGAAATAATTCTAAAGTAAAGTTATTTGAGCAAACTAACTTCAAAAACATTAAAAAAGATATTTTTGAAGAAAAAGTTGATTTTGTTTTGTGCGATGTTTCTTTTATTTCTTTGATCAAAATCATTGATAAGTTGTTAACCTTGTTTGATTATTCATATAATGGTGTATTTTTAATCAAACCACAATTTGAACTAGAAGACATTAAAATTAAAAATTTTAATGGTGTTGTTACAAATGAAGAAACAAGAAAAAAAATAATCCAAAAAATCGAAAACATATTGAATAAAAATCATTTTAAGATTTTAGGCTTATGTGAGTCCCCTATATTAGGTCGTAAGGGTAACAAGGAATATCTAATTTATGTCAAGTACAAATAAAAAAGTAATTATTCATATTGACATCAACGCATTCTTTGCATCATGCGAAGAAGCTAATAATCCATCGTTAAGAGGTAAACCTATTGTAGTTGGCGGAGTGACTAAACGCTCTGTTGTAGCTAGTCCAAACTATGAAGCTAGAAAATATGGAATTAAAGCTGCGATGCCTATTTTTATGGTCAAAAATCTTTGTCCAGAAGCGGTTGTTGTTTCACATAAATTTGAACTTTATGAATCTTATTCTAGACAATTTATTGATTTGTTACTAGAACACATTTCTAATAAAATAGAATATGCATCTATTGATGAGTGTTACATGGATATTACTAATTTAGTAACCACTACTAACACTCCACTAAAGATCGCTCAAAAGATTCAAAAATTGGTTAAAACCAAATTAAGTTTAAATGTATCAATCGGTATATCTTACAATAAATTTTTAGCAAAAATGGGAAGTGACTATAAGAAACCGATGGGTATTACTCAGATTTTTTCTCAAGAAGATATAAAAAGGATAATTTGACCTCAACCGATTGGCAATATGTATTTTGTTGGTAAATCTTCTGAAAAAAAATTAATTCAAAACGGCATAACAACAATTAGAGATTTAGCAAAATGTAAGGATCTATCTTTGCTATCATCAATTTTTGGAAATAACAAAGATTATTTTATCAATAACGCTAATGGTATCGGAGACGATGAATTGGTCTACTCTTATGGAGAACCTAAATCAATCAGCAAAAGTAGAACATTGTTAAATGATACAAACGATTTTAATGAAATTAAAATCTATATCAAAAAATTTACTCAAGAAATATGTGATGAATTAAATTATTATGATTTAGAGGGTAAGACCTTATCTGTGTTTATTAAAAGTCCGAAATTCATTTTAACTTCTAAAAACAAAACCTTGCCAAAACATATCAATGATCAAGAAATGATGTATGTTTATTTTTTAAATATGTATACAGAATTTTTTTCTAACAGAAAAATTCGTTTGATTGGCGTTGGTATTTCAAATTTGAAAAAAATTGATGACAGAGAAAATAATTTGTTTGATCAATCACCAAAACCAAAGACAAAAGTTAATAATATTAAAAAAATAATTGATGATGTAAATAATAAATTTTCTATAAATATTTTGAAAACAGCCGATAAACTTAAATCTTAGCTAAGAAGTTTTTACCATTGTCTGTTAAACAACGACCTTTACTAGTTTTGTTGATATATTTTAATTGAATTAAATATGGCTCTATTTTTTGTTCAATTGTGTTTTCATCAATCATAATGGCATGAGAAATTGTTTTAATTCCTACAGGTGAATTAAATTCATTTAGAGATTCTAAATATTTTAAATCTAATTCATTTATTCCGTTTTTAATAATACCTAATCGTTTTAAAATAGTTTTTATAGAGACTTTATCATCTATTGATTTAAAATCTTTTACTCTACGAATAATTTTATTAGCAATTCTTGGTATGCCCTTAGAGTTGGCTGCTATTAAATCTTTGTCTTTGTCTGAAATTTCAATTTTGTATTTTTTACAATAAAAATTAATTATTTCTAAAATTTCTTCTTTACTATAAGGGCCAAAATAAATAATAATTCCAAATCTTTCTTCAAATGCTCTAGGGATCTTACCTAAATTAGTTGTAGCTCCAACTAATGTAAAATGAGGTATTTTAACTCTTGTTAATTTTGAGTTAAAATCTTTTCCTAAGTTTATGTCAATTGCAAAATCTTCAGTAATTGAATACAACAATTCTACAACTTGTGGATTTATTGCATGAATTTCATCAATGAATAAGACGTCTTTTTCATGCAAAGACAAAACAATATTAATAATATCTGTTGGTTTTTGAATATTTCCACCTTGTACAATTTTGATTTTTTGATTTAGTTCATTAGCAATTATTAAAGCTAGTGTTGTTTTGCCAGTACCTGCTAAACCATAAAATAAACAATGATCAAGTGTAGTATTATTTTTTAAAGAAGATTTTATGTAAACAGAGACATTGTCCTTTATCTCTTTTTTACCTTTAAACTCAGAAAGATTATGCGGTCTTACTAATTCCATCTGCTTTTATTGCAATGTATTTAATGGCATTTGAAACAAGATCTGACAAATCAATTGAAGCATCACCAATAATTTCTTTATTACTAATGACATCTTCAATTTCATTCTTTTGATAGCCCAACGATTCAAGAGCACTAATAAGCTCTGAAATTTTTTGATTTGTTTTTAATCCTTCTTTAGAAGAAATCTCAATGTTGTCAATCATTTGTCTTGCAACCTTTTCGTTTATAGATTGACATGCACTTAGTCCTTTAACATCTTTGCTTAAAATCATATTTTTGATTAATGACAAATCATTTTTCAAAATTTGAACCGCTGTTTTTGGACCAATGCCGTTTAGAGATAGCAATTTTAAAAACATTTCTTTCTGATCATAGTTAACAAAACCATAATATTCTTCGTTAACAGAATTTTTATTTGTTAAAGAAGTATGTTTATGTAAATAAATTTTTCTTACTTTACCCAATTCAAATAATTCTGGGTTAGTAACATTTATTACATATCCTGTTCAATTACTTTCTACAGTAATAGTTTTTTTATTTAATGATGTAATTTTTCCAATAATGTATGAAACCATATTTATTTCCTTTCAGTGATATAAAAATAGAACTATATAAGTTCAAATTAATTTTGTAATATACAACCCAAATTATTTAGGTTGTTTTACTTCCTCATTAGATTTTTTAAGATTTAAACAAGTTTGTTTAATGTCCTCAAAGACATCAAGGTTGTCTAACAATGTTTTCTTCGTAGCATCTTTACCTTGTCCAATCTTTTTATCTTTGTAATAATATCATGCACCCCTTTTTTCGATAACATTCATTTCAAGAGCATAATCAATTATTTCCATAGTATGATCAATTCCTTCATTGAAATAAATTTCAATGTAAGCCCTCATTAAAGGAGGAGCTAACTTGTTTTTAACAATCTTAGCACATGATTTAATGCCAATGCAATCATTTCCTCTTTTAATTAATTCAGCACGTTTAAGTTCAATTCTAATTGATGAATAGAATCTTAAAGCACGTCCTCCTGTAGTTGTTTCATTGTTGCCAAACATTACTCCAATCTTTTCACGAATTTGATTAATGAAAATTATTGTAGTGTTATATTTTGCAAGTAGTGTTTCAAGTATTCTTAATCCTTTTGACATAAGTCTTGCATGTAAGCCAATAGTCTGATCAGAAATTTCTCCATCAATTTCAGCTTGCGGCACAAGAGCAGCTACTGAATCTACTATGATTAAATCAATCATTCCTGTTTTTACTAAAGCTTCAATCAACGCAAATGCTTGTTCTCCTGAATCTGGTTGAGCCAACAATAGTTTTGATAGATCAATACCATTCACTTCACAATATTTAGCATCTAATGAGTGTTCTACGTCAATATAAGCACACTTGCCATTAATTCTTTGACAAGACGCAACCGCTTGCATAGCAAGAGTAGATTTACCAGAAGATTCGTTTCCATAAATTTCAATGATCTTTCCTTTAGGATATCCTCCAACCCCTAATGCATTATCTAATTGCAAACTACCTGATGGGATCACATCCACATTACCTGCATTTTTGGAAAAGCTTGCAATGCAACCTTTGCCAAACTGTTCTTGAATCTGCTTAATAGCTTCATCAAATATTTTTTGTTCGTTCATTTTATTACATTTTCCTTTCAACTTTTTATTTTTTTTCATAATGGAACTAACAAAATACTATATTAGTATAAAACTTAATTCCTGATGTAATTGCATTAATTAATGCAATTCATGTTAATTAACACAATAAATAAACTCATTATTCAGTCTTAAGATTATTAACTCTTATCACATTATCAAGTTTATTTTCTACATTAGTTAAACGAGAGTCAATTTTATTAAGAGTATCAAAGATTCTTCTTTCCATAATAGCAGCTCATTTTGGTTGTTCTTCATGCGCATGATATAGATTACTCTTATGAGCAACTATAGAATTATCTTTGACAAACACATTTGAATCTCTGTAGTTAGTATTGTTAATAAATTCTTTCAGAGCTTCTCATGTATTCAATAAAATTATGTCTTGTTCTTTAAACATTTTGTAGTCCTTCTTGTGTTTTTTTTGAAGGCCACAAGTGTACTATTTGTGCCTTCATATATATACCTATGGTTCTAATAGGTTATTTTTGTAAAAAATATTTTTAACTTATTCAAAAAACCCCTATATTTTCAATGTTTTATGAATAAAAAATTTTTTTATTTTTCATCTATTTTCTTCTACAAAATAAAAAAATCATCAATCTAAATGCTTTAAATATAAGTGTTACTTATAATATTTAGCATGGGTAATAAAAAAGTATATATTACAACTCCAATATATTACGCATCAGGAAATCCTCATATTGGTCACTCTTATACTACCATCTTAGCTGATAGCTTAGCTCGTAGTAAGAAACTAATTGGTAATGATGTTTTCTTTTTGACTGGTATGGATGAACATGGTCAAAAGATTTTTGAAAAAGCTCAAAAAGAAAATAAACAACCTCAACAATTTGTTGATGAAATTGCAAATAAATTCCAACAATTATGAAAAGATTTAGATATCAATTACAATGTGTTTGCAAGAACCACTAGTAAACAACACTATGATTTAGTAGAAAAAGTTTTTCAAATTTATACAGAAAAAAACTTTATCTACTTAGATAACTGAGAAGGCTTGTATTGTGTTCAATGTGAAGAAAACTATACAAAGTCTCAAGCTGTTAAGCATGAAGATGATAATTGTCTTTATTGTAAAGTAGGACATAAATTAAGTTACAAGAAAGAACAATCATATTTTTTAAAAATTAGTCAATTTGAAAATTGATTAAAAGAATATTTAATAAACCATCCAACATTTATTTATCCAAATAATAGATTAAAAGAATTGAACAATAATTTTATTAATCAAGGGTTGACTGATTTATCAATCAGTCGTACTACTTATGATTGAGGAATTAAAGTTCCTAATGACGATAAACATGTTGTTTATGTATGAATAGATGCTTTAATGATCTATTTATCAGGTTTAGGTTATTTAAGTAATGATGATAAAAATTATCAACATTACTGAAATGATGAATCTTGTGAAATTGTTCATTTAATGTCTAAAGAAATTACAAGATTTCACTGTATCTATTGACCAATTATGTTAGAAATGTTGAATATAAGAAAACCAACTCACATCATTTCTCATGGTTGAATTATTACAGACAAAGGTAAAATGAGTAAGTCTTTAGGTAATGTTATTGACCCTTTTGAATATATTCAAAACTATGGTTCAGATGCTCTAAGATATTTCTTAGTTAAAGAAATTTCTTTAGAAAATGATGGCGTTTTTTCTAAAGATCTATTTATTAATTGTTTTAATAATGATTTAGCTAATAACTATGGAAATTTAGTTTCTAGAACTATTGGTATGTTAACAAAATACTCTAATAAAGTTGTTAACAAACCTGATGACCAATACTTTGATAATAACGATAATGAATTAATCTCATTTGCTAAAGCAACGATTTCTAAATGTGTTAAACACATTAATGACAATAAACTACAGCAAATGATTATTGATATCATGACACTAGGTGATCATGCTAATAAATATATTGAAGACAAGAAACCATGAGTTTTATTTAAAGAGAATAAGACTAATGAAATCAATGCTTTCTTATACACATTAATTAATGTAGTAAGAATCATGACTTTCTTTTTATCACCAATCTTGACAAAAGGCACCAAACAAGCAATTAGTCAATTGAATTTATCTAATGAACAACTTTCTATTAATTCAATTGATAAGTTTGAATTGCTTGATAAACATACTGTTAATGAGTCTTCTCCTATTTATTTAAGAATTAAATAATTACTCATATTCAGTTAAATTAAGGTAAAATATTGTGGGGATGTCAAGGCTTCGACATGAATAATTGACTACCAAATGCAGTGGGGTTTGCCCCTTATAGCTCAAGGTCTTCTTAAATGCAGACAACAACAATGACAACGTTAACATGGACGAAGCATTCATGATTAACCAAATGTCAAACCAAAACCTTAATTTAGCATATTTAGCTTAATTTAACTTTGGAATAGGTATTAGTGTTTGCTATTTACATTAATACATTAACATAAATAGCTATATTCTTTGACTCCGATAAGAAGAATTAATCCCATCGGATTAGTTAAACATAGGTTCGTTTTATTACCTAATAATGTTTAATGAATGCTCTAAATTAAAACTAAACTGTAGACTTTGATAGAAGGTTATTTGTGGAAACGGGTTCAATTCCCGTCATCTCCACCATATAAAAAACACCAGGTTAATGTCTGGTGTTTTTTTAAAAGAATTATTGTAGTTTTTATATAATAAACTAAAGATAAATATGAACAAAAAAATAATTAAGGCGCTCGAGAGAGAGAGAGAGAGAGAGTAAGAGTTCATTAAACAATAGCTTATTAAACATAAGCATTTATAGGAGCATCATTTTATAGGTAATTACCTATAGAATGATTTTTTGTTATGTCTCAAAAACAGAACAAAGTTTTGAACAAAATCAATTATGATTCTGGGCAAAAAACTCCATCAGGAACTATAAGTAATGATGAATGCTATACTCCTCTCCAATCAATAATTGATGAAATCAAAAACTATCCATCAAGTTATTTTTTTAAAAAGAATGGATTATCACCATTTGATTGAGATTTGTTTTCCGATCACCCAGAAATTTATGGAATTAAGTTTCGTTTTAATGAAAATGGTGATGTTGATGAAGTAGTAAATTTAACATGTGATGAAAATAACCGAGCTTGTCCTTGTGAAACTGATACCATTTCTATAATTGATATTAGTTATGATAATAATGCAAAAAAATTTTTTATAAACGACAAAGAGGTCCATGGGCCTAGATGTAATTTTATAAAAGCTGTTTTAAATTATGCAAAAATTTGAAAACCAAAATCTTGAACTTTCTCAGGTTATAACCCAGCAAAATTACAAGGTATAGATTATAAAACTTATGATTACAAAGACTTTGACATTGTAATAACAAATCCCGCTTTTACTTGCATTAAAGATTTTCTTAATAAATTGATTCAAAGTAAGACAAATTTCATAATACTTTCAGATTTTCTCTCTCGGGGTAACCCGAGAGTTGGGCTTCACTTAATGCTAAAAGAATGTTATTTGGGATTTAATATTGATAACCATATACCATTTGAAAATTGGGACATTCAAAAAATGATAATTGTAAGGAAAAAGAAGATAGTAGCAACTGATTGAATAACATCTTATAAAGATGCAGAAGAAAAAAGGGTAAAATCTCCTTTTAAAAGTGGAATTAAATATGAAATTTATAAAGATGATTATCCAATTATGAAAACTGTAATTATGAAAGATGGAAGTCATCCTATAAGATTGAACAATTTTAAATCTTTGCCTGATGACTACTATGGATGATTCTTTTCAAGTGTTGGTGCTTTAGACTCATTAGATGGTACTAATTTTGAATGGTATGGAACGCATTATACTGCTTGGCACAATTCAAACCCAGATAAAACACCTTTTGATTTATCAAAATTTGAAAACAATAAATACAATGAAAAATGACAAGTTTTAAATGGTAAAAAACTTTTTAACGGAATAATAGCAAGGAGGAGAAAATAATGAGAAAAACTGTAAAAGAAATATTTGAAATGATTAATAATAAAGAACTTTATTATGATCAAACAACACAAAGGCAATTTATATATAGTAACATGACCATACAAACTGAAGATGGAGATATATCAAAAGCTGGTAATGTTATAAGGTCAATTCTTCAAGAAAAAATTCAATTACCTGCTTTATTCTTTTGAAAAAGAGATGATGGTAAATACAACATACATGATGGGAAGCAAAGAATTTTATCTTTATATTATTTCTGTAATCCCCTAAACTCTGAAAATATACAGGTCACAACAAAAATAAATGGCCAAGAATATTCGTTTAATAACTTACAAAAGGATTGACAAGATGAATTATTAAATTATAAATTCGACATTGTTGTTAAAGAAGGAAATAGAGAATTAGAAGAAAAAAGTTTTGATTTAATAAACACAAATTCTGTTCCTTTAACTGAATATGAATGTATCAGAGGACTTATGTATGGCAAATGATTTAAGGGTTTCGAAGATTTTATCTGCCAACAAGGAAAAATATTAGACAATGTACCAAGTGAAATCGGAAGAGGAGATCGTGCAATCTATTTTTTAAGAGCATATTTCAATGAACTAAAACCTTCTTCAAATTCATGAAATATTACAATAAGATACAATTTAAATATTAATAGAAATAATTCTTTTGACTGTAATGCAAATGATTTTCAAAGAGTTATAGAAATTTACAATCAAATCGCACAAGCATCAAAATGTGATATACAAATTTGCTTGCAAATTGCTCAATTCATTCAAAAAGGTAAATGAAATATTAAAAATATTATTGAATATTACCAATTAGGAATTAAAGAAACAAATGACATTAAAAAATGAAAAATTGATGCTCATTACATAGCAATAACTAATTTGATGAATAGAAACATAAAGTGTGACTATAGACGTTTTTTTGATAAAAAAGATAAATCTGTATTATTCAATCAAAAAGGGAAATGTTGATTTGAAGGTTGTAATGTTGACACATATGATGATTTACAAGTAGATCATATAAAGCCATGATCTGAAGGTGGAAAAACTAATTTAAAAAATGCTCAATTGTTATGCAAACAACACAACGCTTCTAAGAAGGATTTAAATTACAAAGACTGAAAAGGCAATAATGTTAATAAAGCCTTGGCAAAAAATGTTAATGTCGAAAGCATGAGTTATGTAGATGCATGGAATGCATTTGAAAAACTTGCAAAAAAAATTAATGATTTCTCATTTGAAAAAGTTCAAAATAATAGCAGAATCAATGTCGAAAGAATAAATGATGTTTCTAAAAAAATTAATTTATCTGAAGTTGAGTCAACATTATTGCATGATGTTCGCAAAAAAAGAAATGCAATCTCTCATCGCGATGAAGCAACCTTTATAATTTCAACAATACTTAATGACATTGACCAAAAAGCATTTAATTCAATTATCAAAAAAATGGAAGAATATATTGAATCTAATAAAAAATAATTTATTATTTTAGAATTTCTTGAAAAACACCAGGTTAATGTCTGGTGTTTTTTTATTTTCTAATTTCGCAATGTAATGTGATTAGTAAATGTTGTAATTCTTTCATCATTTGGTCTATTTCTTCAGAAGAATATACTTTATCATTCTTAAAGTAAACTCTTAATGTGTAAGAATACTTGTTTTCATCTATTTTAAATAGATCAATATATTCATATGAAAAAATGAAAGGAAGTTTTTGAAGACTTTCTAAAACTTGCATTGTATCAATGTTTAATGTTGATACATATGAGATATCCTTGTATACAGTTGGAAGTTTGCTTGCATATTGAACATGGATATCTTGTGGTTTATATAACTTAAATAACAAATTTAAGTTTATTGTAATAAAGTAAATTGGTTTATTGTCTAAACTATAAGACTTTAAACAAGAATTTCTAATTCTACCAACATAACCCACTAATTGTCCTGAACAATAAATCGATAAAGTTTCTTGTTGGTAATAGATGTTTGATTCTTTAGTTGGGAAATAAGAAAATTCAATATTAAAAATTTTAGCTAAAGAATTAATGATTGATTTTAATGAAGAAACATTATAAACAAGATTAATTTTATTAACCTTATCTAAATTAACTGATTGTTCACTAATACAAGTTAAATTTCATTCAGTATTATTTTGAGTGTAAATTTTTTGGATTTCAAAAATTGGTTGAATCTTATTTTTATATGAAATGTTATATTTGTAAATTTCTAATAATGATTCAATTAAATTTGTTCTTCAATATTCATGATTCGAATTTAATGGATTAGCAATTTTCATGTAATCCTTAATATTGAAAATATTAAATGTGTCTAATGAAGATTTATTTACTAAGTTATATGATTTAACTTCAGTAAAATAATTTTCATTCATTAATTTTTTAATTTCATTAATTTTGTTGTATTCAATGTTTTGATCATTTAAGATTGGTGATAAGTTAACACTGATTCCGCTTGCTTTGTTGATATCAACAACCTTTAAAATTTCTTCATAAATATCTTGTCAAATTTCAATATCAAGTCTATATGGAGGAACTATAATTTTATCATCTTTAAACGAATATCCATATTGTGTTAACTTAGAAGTAATTTCTTCTTTAGACACATTGACACCTAAGAATTTGTTTGCATCAGCAAAATCTACTGGAATAACCTTTGATTCTTCAAGTTTTAAGTTTTTGTAAACTATTTCAGCATTTTTAAATTGACTTAATGATTTTTCAATGTATCAATTAGACAATGGTTTAGATAATCTTCTACCAGAATCTAAATATAAATCATGTTTAACCATTGATGCTCTAACAAATCTAAAATCATAGTTACCAATTTCTACTAAGAAATTTTTTGTGTTGTTGTCTGGTTTATATTCATCAAAAGCTGCTATGCCAGCTAAACCAACTGGGTTATTTTTGTTGCTAATAACAAGATCTTCTTTGGAAATTTGAAGTTCTTTATTGTTTAATTTAGCCTTAACATTAGTGTTAGATAATCCTAAATTAATGCTTGAACCAACTTTGTCATAGTCATATACAACAATAGAAACGTTATTAAATAACGAGATTAAAGCAAGCTCATCTAAAAGATTGTTTATCGGAACAATACCGTTGTTCATTAAATAAGATTTAACTTGTCAATCAGATTCAGTAATTAAATTAGCTTTAAGTTTTAACAACACTAAACCTTTACATGTAGAATCTAATGTAACGTCTAGTTTATTAGTGTTAATCAGATTGTTAACTGGTAAAGTGTTTTGATAATTAAAACCAAAATACCCACTTAATTCTTGGCAAATAGAATAGATGCTATTTAGATCATTTCTATTTGATGGTAATGATAAATCATAAATTGTATCGTCTAGATTGATGTATTTGAATACATCAGTGTCGCCTATTTTAGCATCATCTAAAAGAATGATATTTGTATCTTCTGTTGGACTTAAGTAATCTACAAATGAAGTTAATTCGCTATAAGCACAAATCATTCCTTGAGACAAAATTCCACGTAATTCTTTGTATTCAATTACTCTGCCATCTACCATCTTGGCGCCTTGCAAAGCTACAATTACATATTTATTTACTTGTAAATTTGTAGCACCACAAACAATTGTATGAGTGGTTCCGTTAGCATCCAATTGAACTTGACAAACGTTAAGCTTATTTGCATTAGGATGTTTTTCTAAACTAATAATCTTACCAATAACTAAGTTATTTACTTGTTCATGATGAATAACTCTTTCTACTTCACATCCAGAGTTATTAAAAGCTTTAGCGATTTGTTCATCACTAACATTTTTTAATTCTGGAATTATCTTACATAAAGCTTTTTTAGAAACAATCATACTATTTTTTAAATTGATTTAGGATTTTGAAATCATTTGAATATAAATCTCTGATATCAGTGATTCTATATTTAATCATTGCTAATCTATCAATACCCATACCTGCTGCTAATCCGGTTTTAATATTTATATTAGCATTCTTCATAACATTGAAATGCAACATTCCTGCACCTAATACTTCAATAAATCCTGAATTTTTACAAATATTACATCCCTTGCCATTGCAATAAGGACATGTAACATCTACTTCAAATGAAGGTTCAGTAAATGGAAAATAACTTAATCTAAATCTAGTTTCTACTTTACTACCAAATAAATATTTAAGTAATTCATGAATTAATCATTTTAAATTAAGTAAAGATAATCCATCTTTAATTCATACAATATCGACTTGGTTAAATTGATGTGAATGTGTAGCATCATCATCATCTTTACGATAAACATTACCAAAAGATAAAACTCTAATGTCTTTAGATTTATTGTTGTTAATAACTCTTGCTGTTGTAGCAGTACAATGAGTTCTTAACATATCACCATTGTCTAGAAAAAAAGAGTCGTTTCCTTGACGAGCTGGATGGTCTTTAGAGATATTTAATAGATCAAAATTTTCAACACTTGTAACTATTTCATCACCATATTCAATTCTAAAATTCATTTTTTTAAAAAAAGAAATGATCTCATTAGCCATTAAATTTAATGGAGTCAAAGTTCCTTTTTCAAAATTAGCTGTATTTAAATTAATGTCATAATTTAAAGAATAGTTTTTAGATTCAACTAATTCTTTAATCTCTTTTATTTTATTTTCTACAACTTCAGTAATTTTATTTTTTAATGAATTAATTAATAAACCAAATTCTCTTTTTTGTTCATTGGGAGTAATCTTTAACTCGCTGTATAAAGGAGTTAAATATTTTTTAGTAAAAATATTACGAACCTCAATTGCTTGTTTTTCGCTATCAATATTTTTTAATTGATCATTTAATTTATCAATTAGTTGGTTTATTTTAATGTCTTGCATTATTAATAATTATTATATATATTAATAAATTGTTTAAGTGCTTCGTTAGTGCTAAATACACCAAAATCTTTGCCATCTTTAATTAACATTACTTTATTTTTAGCCACGCCATAAACACCAATGTTAGCATGTTTACATTCACCTACACCATTTACTGAACAACCCATAATAGCAATAGTTAATTCTTTAGGGTTAGTGTTAACATATGTTTCGATTTTACTTAGTAGTTCATCAAGGTTGTACTGACATCTACCACATGTAGGACAAGCTATTACATTAGTAAGATTTTGTTTAATTCCTGCAATACTTAACAATTTCTTTGCTACAATCGGTTCATCTAATGGACTACCAGAAATCGAAATTCTAATAGTATCTCCGATTCCTTGTTTTAATAAACCATATAAACCAACAGTGGATTTCATTGTAGCATCAATTATGCTGCCAGCTTCAGTTACACCTAGGTGTAATGGATATTTAATCTGTGATGCAGCTTTTAAATAAAGATCTTTTGTTAGGAAAGCATTTGATGATTTTAAAGAAATTACTAAATTAGTGAAATTATTGTTTTCAAAGAATTTAATTCATTGTTTAGCACATTTGATAATATTACTAACCGTTGGTTTAACGTTTTTCGGTAAAGATCCCGTATTAATCCCGATTCTAATAGCAGCCTTGTATTCGTTGGCTATATTAATAATTTGAATTAATTGCTTTTTATTAGAAATATTTCCAGGATTAATTCTAATTTTTTTAGCCCCTAATTTAATAGCTTTAATAGCATATAAATAGTTGTAATGAATATCAGCGACTATTGGGCAGTCTACTTTATTACAAATTTCTTTAAGACCATCAAGGTCTAATTCATCAAAAATAGCAACTCTAACTAATTCGCAACCATTTTTAACTAGTTGTTGAATTTGTGATAAAGTATCACTAACATTTGATGTTTTAGTGTTAGTCATACTTTGAATTACTACTTTGTTTTGTCCACCGATGGTAATGTTACCAACATGAACTTTATTTGTTTTATTTCTTAAATAAAGCATTTAAAAAATTATAACTTCATTTGGTTATGATATTTCTAAATTAAATGTATAGCCATCGAATACCAAGCTATGCTATATGCTTCTGATAACATTATTGAGATTGCTAGCAAATCGATTAAAACATATCTGCCAACAAAATATTTTAATGACTTATCTTTTAATCCTTGGGTTAAATTATTCTTCCCCCCCAAGTTATGTATTGGTCATATCTGTTAAATCCATTTTCTGATGAATAATAACCAAACCAACATTCAACATTAGTAAAAAACTTTGTTAAACCATATGTCATTTTCATAATTTGTTCATCATTTAGTTTAAGTGTTTTTTTAGATTTGATTAAATGGTATGCAATTCAATATGATGATGTGATTAATAATGCAAAAACAAAATCTAAAAAATAATGAACCTTCAGAGTAAATGTAGCAAAACAGACACTTAAGCAAAATAATACCATTAACGATGTTAATATTCCTTTAGTTCATGAAATAACTTTAGTATTATTAGCCTTAACATTAAATCCTAACGTATGATCTTCATTATCAAAATAATTGAAATCAATAATTGCATATGTTAACACTAATGTATTACTACAGTGACCTGAAGGAAAACATGAATAATGTGACATGTTAAGTAAAGTGCTTTGTAATGTTTTATATAATCATTCGTTATTTCCTGATGCAATTATTGCATTGACTTGTGATAGTCCATAATTTTCAATAGATTCAGAAGACACAGGATAAAGAATGCTTATTGCAAAATTAGTGGAATAGATAACGATTGCAATAGCAATCAGTTTTGAAAATCTCCTTTTACCATAAACAAAATAAATTATCATGGGTATCACAACTCATGATACATTACCTAGTTTATAAAATATAAGAAAACCAACATAAATTGGTATTTTTTTATCAATTGACAAATCTAATGAATGTAGCTTTCAGTTTGTTCTTGTTTCAAATATTTTTTGAAAAACACTACCAATATTTCACTGATTAGCAGTGATAGCATGAAAAATTAACCCAAACAAAATTGAAGCAAATAGCAAATTATGAATTTTTAAATAATCTTTTAAGCAAAATTTATTAACTTTGAACACAATTTAGTAATAGTGGTTGATTAGCCAATATTAAAAAATTATAGTTATGTTTTACTATTAAATGAAAAAAATCCTAAGATTAATTTTGTTTTATGTGTGAATGATCAGATTCTAATAAAGTACAACTTAAAAAGATAATTTTTACTCAAATTTGTGATGATAAAATGCAAAATTTGTTGCAAAAAAAAAAAAAAAAGAAGTATTATTATTAATATATATGGGAAAATTTTTAAAAAAATTTTTATTATTTTTAGGCTCTACTTGTACTATTTCTAGTGTAATAAACGTTGCTTCTTGCTCTTATAGCCAAAACCCAAAAACCATTGAAGTTAAATACAATAATTCAATTGATTCACCAACGATTGTTGGATATATTGAACAAGATGAAACAATAGATGATAAAACATTCACTGCAGTTGTTACTCCATCAAGTGCACCTAATGATGTAACATTTACAATTGAAGAAGGAACTGACCCAAGAATTAAAATTGGAGGTACAAATAATAACCAATTAGTTTGAGGAAAATTTAGTAACCCTGATGACATCACTTTTAATGTAATTGCCACATCCAATGTGGATCATGCAATATTTGGTGAAATTAAAGTAACATTAAGTATCAAACGTCCAAACCCCACTTCTATTGAATTAAAATATTCAGGAGAATCAACTAATTTAGTAGCAACTATTAAAGACACAACTAAATCAACTGGTAAAATTTACTCTGAAGTATCTCCTTCATATGCCCATCCAGAAGTTACATATCAAATTAAAAACAATGATAGTTCTGTTGATATCTCGTTAGATTCTGATGGATATATTACTTGACCTCAATTTCAAACACCTACAAATCAAGATATTCATTTTGATGTTGTAGGAACTGCAGTTTATGGTGGTGTAACCGACACTAAACCTTTCACATTAAAAGCTATTTATGCTAAAACAACAAGTGTTGAATTGTCATATTCATCACAAGATACAAATCTTACTGGATATATTAGTGAAGAGGGAAGCACAGGAACTGATAAACTATCTGCTGTAGTACACCCAGACAATGCAGACCAATCTATAACTTATGAAATAAATATTCCAGATGAATACAAAAACAATGTAACTATCGATTCAAATGGTATCATTAAGTGAACAGCTATTGATACCACAATTGATTCTATTCCATTTTCAGTTGTAGCAAAAAGCACCGCCGATCCTACAAAGTTAGTGATCCTATGAATTTTGATTTGATGATTACTAGAAGAAATCCAACAAGTCTTAGAGTTGATTATTCAGAAAGTACTAATTTACAAACTACAATTTTAAATCAAACAAAATCAACTGGTACATTGTCTGTTGCTGTTGATCCAGTATTAGCTTTTAATGATTATGAATGAATTATTAGTGACCCTAATAATTTAGGAATAGCAATTGATCAAAACAATTACATTACATGAAATACGTTTAACCAACCAACCGATACTGCCAAATCATTTAGCATTCAAGCTAGAGCTTTACATGGTGGAGTGTTAAGTAATGTTATTAATTTTACAATTAAAGCTATTTATCAACCTGCAACTTCTGTAAACATATTGTGAAACAATTCATCTACATTAAAACCAATTGCTTCTGGTGTAAACGGACAAACTTCTACTATTACAGGTTTATCAGCAATTGTTAACCCAAAACCAGGAACTGATCAAAATGTAACTTGATCAATAGATAACACACAATATTTTTCGATTGACCAAAATGGAACTATCACTGTGAAAAATACATTCCCTCAAAATACTACTATGCAGCCTACAATTACTGCAACATCTAAAAATGATAGCACTATTTCTGCTACTACTCAAATTCAATATTCTTCTGTTGCAAATAATGTTTACCCATATCAATATATGCAAATTGATGAAAATGGCACATTAACAGATATTGATTTTGATCAAGCTTCGAATTTTAGTGAATTTGTATTTCCTAAAGAAGTCACTCAATATTCTTCTTCTATCGCTTCTACTTTAAATGGAATTGAAAAAACTCCTGAAAAAGTTAGTTTTGCTAAGGGGTCAGAAATAACCTCAGTGACTAGATTAATATGATATGGTGTTACAGAACTTGATCTTTCAAATTGCGAAAGCTTAGAAGTTATAGATGAAGTTAATAAAAGAGTAGAATGAAATGATCCTAAAGTTAAATTAGAAAAAATAATCTTACCTGTGAATGTAAAATATTTTACAGGTATGACTCTAAAAGCTTGTCAAGATCTTTGTACTATTATTTGAGATGGCGGTGGAAAGAACACAACTTGTCAATTAAATTTAAGTCCAACAAGTGACGAACCACATATTATTGGTTCCGCTTTTCAAGCAACATCTCAAAGATGACTTAATTCATCGGACTCAAAAGAATCAACCAAAGGAAGATTTTTTGTTCAAAACACAAAAAGTACATATAAATCTTCTGATTTAATGGCTCAATTCTATAATTGTTCATATGTTGAATATGGTCGCACTCCATTCACCGGTAATCATTGGTCAGCAGGTTAATAAAAACAAAAATCCATGAGTATCCCATGGATTTTTTTAATTATTATTTGTTGTGACAGAAGTCTACCGGTAAAGCAATTGGTTATGATGATAAATTAAACCGCGCATTCTATAATGCAATGCAAGCTATTAAAATGAAGATCCAAAATTATGGAATTGTATTTGCTACTGTAACAAAGAAAGATAGAGAAGAAGCTTTACCATTATTTACTTCATTAGATACAGTTAAAGTTGTTCTTTAAGTTTTAGATGAAACAACACTAAGAGTTTCTACAATAGACACTAAGTAAGAAACGACCTTGCATTTTTACTAAAAATGCATATAATTTTATTTGTAATCGACAAATTATTAAGTTGTTATATGTTGTTATATATGGACATATATAAAGCAAATTCAAACTTGTGTAAAAATCTACTAGGTAATTTTTAACTAGTAGATTTTTTTGTCTATAAATAAGGAGAGTAAATTATGAATAAAAAAGTAATCAAGAAAATGATATCAGCAAGCTTAAGCACTGGAATATTGGGTTGTCCTGCAATTATGTCAAGCGTTAATACTAGTAATGTTAACTTGGATAAAAAAGACAATTCTTTAGATAATGAAACTACTAACGTTCTTGAAAATGAAGATTCAAAAACTACAAACAGTAAAGTTGAATATTTATCTGAAATAAAAATAGTTTCTGCTAATGAAGTAATTAAAAGAGTTAGCGAAACCGGTCAAGATGCAACAGGTTATATAAAAATTCGTTTGGTAAAAGAATATGAAGAAGACAATATGACATTCAAGAAAGCATATCATATTGTTGGAAGTGAAGGATTAGTAACAAGCGCAAATACAGTTTATGAAATTGGATCAAAGATCAAAATTGATGATACTGGAGAATTTAATATTACTAGAATTACTGAAAAAGTTTTTGGACAAGCAACCCAAGGAAAACTAATTATTTCAAATACTTTAACCCATATTTTATGAGGGTTCTATGGTTCCTCAATTAGTGAAATTGATTTTTCTAAAGCCCAAGCATTAACGGTTATTGGAAAAAGTGCATTCGGAAGTTGTGATGAATTAGAAGAAGTTGTATTTCCTAACAACCCAAAATTGCAAAAAATAGAAGATTCAGCTTTTTCATATTGCAACATTCTTCGAAATGTGGATTTATCTGGTGCCACTTCATTAAATAGTATAGGAGCGAAAGTATTTAGTGGTTGTCTTAAATTAGGAACTCCAGAAGATGGATTTAAAATCAATTGCCCATCGTTAAAATATTTAGGAGAAAAAGTATTTGAAAATACCAATTCTAATTCTGCCATAACAAAAATAGATTTATCTAATACTAGCATTACTGAAATTGGTGCAAATTGCTTTGAAGGCAATGCATTATTAACAGAAGTAGTTTTTCCAAGAACACTTCAAAGAATGTATAAAGGATCGTTCACTAAATGTCCTGCTCTAACAACAGTAAATTTAGATGAATGTGAAAATTTATATAGAATTGATGGTGGTGTTTTCGAAGGATGTGCTTTAACATCTGTTGTTTTTCCTAAAAACATAGAACAAATAGGAAATAATGCGTTTAGTGGAAATGAAAATTTAGAAAACATTGATTTCACAAAATGTACAAAATTAAAAATATTAGAAAACTATGCATTTGCTAATTGTCCTAAACTAAGTGGAGAATTATGAATCCCATCTTCAGTAAGATCTATAGGCGCTTGTGCATTTGGAAACAGAATTGAGAGACAAGTGTTTTTCTCTGATATCTATTTCAACTGAACAGCTCAAGAATTGACAAGTTTAGATGACAAAATAGATTTATCAATCGATTGACATCCAAACATTGGTACTGGAGAACAAGAAACAAAAATTCATGTATTAGAAAATACAGCACAATATTATTATGGTGTTGATAACTTTTTTGATAAGATCGATACTGCTGAAACATTTGAGCCATGAATTGAACCTTCTAATTTACTTCAAGGTGAAAACCCATATTCACATGAAACCATTCATGTTGCTGCAAATGACATACTATCTTCTGATAAGGGAACAATTATCAATGGAGATGCAACTTTAGATTTATATACAGACGAAAAGAATAAAGAAAGTTATATATTAACTAGCTTAACAATTGCTTCTCTTACTACTGATTTATCTATTACAATCAATGATTCATATCAAGGCAAGAAAATTACAGCGATTTCTTCAAAATGTGTGATATCTGCTGGTCCTATTAAAAAATTAATTTTACCAAGTGATTTATTATTTATAGGAAGAGAAGCATTCGCTGTTTACAATACTTTGGGAGATTTTGTTTGTGACTTTGTTGATTTTTCAAAATGTTCAAAACTTGAAAGAATTTGTGAATCAGCATTTAATAACTGTTCTATCAAATATGCAAATATAAATAAGGCAACTAGCTTGAGAAGTATTGACTATAGAGCGTTTTTCAATAGCGATTGCGAAGGTATTGAAGGGTTTGATCCAGATGAACCAACAAAATTAGATTTGAGTAATTTACATGATTTAAAATCAATTGAAGGCACATGCTTTTGAGGATGTTTTAGTGTTTTAAATGATACCGATCAATTCATGGATTTAATTCTACCCGACAACATCGAATATATTGGTTCTTCCTCTTTCTCAAGAAATTTAGAAATAGATAATAAAAAACCTATTTACGATTCAAAAATACAAACTGTAGATATGACTAATTGTAAAGCACTTAAGAAAATAGGTACACGTGCTTTCTATGTATGTCAAAACTTAGAAACTGTTCTTGACTCAAATAGAGAAGGAATAGTTGGTCTTCCTGAAGAAATTGAAGAGTTGGGTGATAACGCCTTTGGTTATACAAAAGTTACTGGAAAATTAATAGTACCAAAAAACCTTCAATCAATTAATAACTTTTGTTTTGAAAGATGTAATTTAACAGAAGTTGATTTTAGTCTTGCAAAAAATTTAAAATTTATTGGTAAAGGAGCATTTAATAGAAATTATCTTTTACAATCAATCAATCTTGAAGAAGCAACTTCGTTAAAGATAATTGGTGAGAGTAGCCCTTACTATGATTATGATTATGTTTTTGGTGGATGCGAAAGCTTAACGGGGGATTTTTCAATACCAAATAGTGTTGAAGCAATCCAAGATAAAGCATTTGCCGCTGTTACAAACCACCTTGCTGATGGTACTACACAAGACATACCTGGTCCTACTTTTACTTCAGTTCATTTATATTGATCATCACAACACTTATATTTAGATTCTAATGAAGATGGCGCAATTACTTTAGGAGGAGATTCATGATATCCTAATTTGTCAAGTAGCGCTAAAGTATATGTAGTGGATGGCACTGAAGACTTATATCCAAATTTAAATTTCTTCCCTCAACAATGATTATCTCGTTTCCCTAAAGATCCTAGCGATGACAAATTATATGCAGGAATTAAATTTGTAGATGAATGTAATATCGGTAACATTTCTACTGCTGTTGGTGATAAATTCACTAATGACTATGCTAACATCATTACTGAAAACATCAAGTATATTAATGCAAAAGGTGAAACATATGATTTAATTCCTGACATTAAAAACTTCTCATTTAGATTAGAAGCAGAAGATGGAACTGATTTATCTAGTTTGGGTATAACCATAGATTCTAATGGTAAAATTTCAATAAACGCAAAACACGCTTGAACTGGTAACATAAGAATTATTATTACAGAATCAAAATACGGTTATCAATTAAAAACTAATTATTTCAATTGTAAAATATCCCCAATGAATACTTTTCTAATAATATTAGGAACAGCCATTGGATGTGTAACTCTAATTGGTTTAATTATCTTAATTATTTTGTTAGTTAAAAGAAAGAAAAACAAAAAAAGTAAATCAAAAAAACGTAAATAATTACTTGGCGTTTTTTATATGGTAGAGACGATAGGAATTAACCCATTTCCACAAATAACTTTAGACGTGAAATAATTTTGAACAAAAATAGAGAGTATTTAAGTACCTTTATTTGCCCACTTTCATAATAAGATTAATCTACTGTGAAGATGGGAGCGTATATATGAAAAAAGAGTATAAATATTCAAATCTTAAATAAGAAACTAATACATTAGGTAAAGTAACATTAGAACTAGTGAAACAAACAAGAATCAAGAGTAAAGAACTAAGACAGATAGTATTGAAGGTTTTGATGCAATCAATAAGTGTTTAGATCAAAATGATAAGGATTGACAACATCAAGAAGAATTTAATCAAATAATTCTTGATTAATTTAAAAAACATAAATGAATTAATTAAAAAAAGCCCTAGAAATTCTAGGACTTTTTTGATTATTTTTTTTAATGGAGCGGGTAATCGGAATCGAACCGACATCAATAGCTTGGAAGGCTATGGTTCTACCACTGAACTATACCCGCTTAAAATGGTGCTGAAAGAGGGACTTGAACCCTCACGGTATTGCTACCACAGGATTTTAAGTCCTGTGCGTCTACCATTCCGCCACTTCAGCATAAATGGTGTCCCACCGGAGAATCGAACTCCGGACCCCTTCATTAAAAGTGAAATGCTCTACCGCTGAGCTAGTGAGACATAATGGCTGGGTAGGTTGGATTCGAACCAACGCATGTCAGAATCAAAATCTGATGCCTTACCGCTTGGCTACAACCCAAACTGGTGGACGAGAGTGGATTCGAACCACTGAAACCGGAGGTGGCTGATTTACAGTCAGCTGCGTTTGGCCGCTTCGCTACCCGTCCGTAGTAACACTATACTTATAAAATATAGTATTAAAATTATATTAATAAATTATTTAAAAATTAATTATTTTACAACTTTTAGAAAAGTGATAAATAAAAAGTCTTAATTAATTTTTAATTTTTTCTATCTTAACTTTGTACGGATCTTCAACACCGTGAACTTCAGCTGTTGTGCCAATAGTTTTGTTTAAAATAGCTTTTGCTAATGGTGATTGGTTAGAAATTTTGTTTAAATCTGGATCAGCTTCAACTTCACCTACAATTTCATAAACAAAAGATTTCTTTTCAGAAAAATCATAAATTTCAACCTTTGAACCAATTTTAACACGAGCATTTGAATCCTTTGGTTGGTCTTCAATTACTTGTGCATAGTTCAAGATTTCTTGAACTTCTTTAATTCTGCCTTCAATTTCAGCTTGTTGGTTTTTAGCTGCATCATAATCTGCGTTTTCAGATAAGTCACCTTGTTCACGGGCTTCTTGAATTAGTTTAATAACAGCAGGACGCTTAACATCAATAAGTTCACGCAATTCTGCCTTCAATTTATCTATACCTTCTTGGGAAAGTAAATACTTCTTTTGTTCTTCCATAACCTGATTATTTTATTTATTAATTATATGTAATATATAAAAAATAATAAAAAACTTTATTACTTTTTTAGTGAAGAAAGAAATTCTTCACTTTTATTAAAAACGGATTCGAATTCTTTGTTACCTTTAAGTATTTTAAATTGTTGTAATTCTTTATAAAAAGAATAATTAAAAAACATACCATAATTGTTTGACAACAAACTATTATCATTTTTAATAAATTCGTATGCTTTTATAAAATTACGAAGAAGGTCTTCCGCCTTTTTAACTGAAAAACCATTGCTAGTTATAGAACCTTCTACTCCAGCGCTATAAAAATAATTTTTTGTATTTCTTACAATAAATGAATTAGCTTTTGATAAACAAGCTATATTGTAAAAAGTATCTTCTGAATATAAATTTTCTTCAACAAAATAAATTGAATTATTAATTAAGAAATCTTTTTTGTATGCTTTTAGTCAAGCCATTTTTGAAATACGTGATATTAAATTAAAATTATTAGCTTTTGTTGGACTTGGTAAACTTGGTCAACTTTCATCAAAATAATATTTTTTCTCAGGAGTTACTGCATAAAAACTAAATCAATAAAAATCAATATCAGGATATTTATTAAAACAAAGTTACTATTCATATGATAGAATGGACAATTTTAATAACAAACAAATAACACAAATAAACCGAAAGAAATAAAAGAAGAAGATATTTTAGAATTAAGAGTAATAGGAAAAG
>CASPLF010000006.1 GCA_949422915.1 uncultured Mycoplasmatales bacterium | reverse complement strand
AAATTTATTAATTAATGTTAATGAAGATAATATAGAGTTTATTTGTAGTAATCAATTAATATCATCTAAAACAACTATTAAAAATAATATTTCTATTTCTTCAACTGGAAGTATATTAATCAAAACTAATTTATTATTTAATATTATTTTAAAAATAAATGAAGATAAAATTACATTTAATCTAGTTGATAATTCTATTGTTCATATATCTACTGATAAATTTACATTAGATTTAAATGTATTAGAAAGTTATAGCTATCCTGTAATTAATTTCTCTTTTGAAAATAAAAATAAAATTACTATTAGTAAACAGTTATTTAATAAAATTACGAATAAAACTTCATTTACTGTTTTAGAAAGTTCAGATCAAACAAATATTTTTACAGGTATTAATTTAAATTCAAGTAGATTAGATAATAAAATTGAAGTATTATCAACTGACTCTTACCATTTAAGTTATTTACAAGAAGATTTTACTAATGATAAATTTGATATTACCCTTTCTTTAAAAGTTGTTAAATTAATTAATTCTCTTTTAAAGGAAAGTAAAAGTGATTGTAATTTTTATTTAGATCAAAATAATATTTTATTCGAAATAAACGACACAATTATTTCTACAAGATTATTAGATGGTAAATATCATTCATCTCCGTATAAGATTTTACAAAATACTTATCCTTACAGCTTTACAACTTCTAAGAAAGAAATGATAGATTCAATTAATAGAGGATTAGTATTACTTTCATCTGATAATTCTAAAAAACCAACTGTTCAAATGATTATTAATGATAAAGAATTAAATTTAAATTTTAAATCTATTGAATTAGGAAGTTGTTATGAAAAAATAAATATCGAAGGTTATAAAGGAAGTAATATTCAAATTATTTTAAATATTAAATATTTATTAGATTTATTAAAAGAAATTGAAACTGATAAAATTGAATTTCATTTTATAAATGAGCGTGGTCCGATTTTAATTAAAGAAGTTAATGATAAGAATTTTATTACATTAATTTCACCTTGTGGTAATAATTAAAAAAAGAGTGGGATTCACTCTTTTTTAATTTATTGGCAGGGGTTGTAAGAATCGAACTCACATTAAAAGTTTTGGAGACTTTGGTTTTACCATTAAACTAAACCCCTACTTCTCTCTAATAAATATCCTTTTTAAATTAATTGGTTCATTTGTTTTATTATCAAATTCAATAATAATTCCGTTTAATTGATATTTAGAAGTATCTTCTAATAACCTAAATCTTGGAGATTGACCTCTAAACATATTAATAATACTTTCTGGATTAGCTCCAATAACACCTTCAGATGGTCCAGTCATACCAGTATCTGTTATATAAGCTGTATTTTTATAAATTCTTTCATCAGCACTTTGAATATGTGTATGTGTACCTAAAATTGCACTAACTTTACCAGCAAAGTGTTGTAGAAATGCATTTTTTTCACTTGTAGTTTCTGTGTGAAAATCTATAACATGAATATCAGAATTATCTATAGATAATAATTTTTCTAATTCAATAAACGGATTTGTTTGGATATCATGACAATATACTGTAGAACCTAGTAAGTTTGTAATCCTAATATTTTTATTGTTATAAGTGAATGTAATAGTTCCATTACCTCATGAGTAATATGGAGATTCTAATTTTAAATTTAGAGGTCTTATAGTGTTTTTGTTTTTCAACACTTCTTTAATTTCCTCTAAATAATAAGTATGATTTCCAAAAGTAAAATAATCTACTCCATAACTACATAATAATTTATAGTCTGCTAAAGATAATGATCTTCCTTTAGTACAATTTTCAGCATTAGCAATAACAATATCAATATTATTTTGTTGTTTTAAAATAGGCAATTCATTCTTAATTGCTTCTTTCCCTTTTTCTCCGAATATGTCACCAATAAATAAGATTTTCATTTTTATTACTCTGTAATAATTCTATCTAATTTAATATCTTTTTCAGTTAATATAATTTCTTCAGTTTGTTGAAATTGATAAGCTATACCAATTGTTGGTAAAGGATTAAATTTTAAGAAATTGTTATATCAATTTAATCCATATCCCATTCTATATCTTTGCTTATTAAAACCAATCATAGGAACAATAATTAACTGAATGTTTGTAGGAAAAACAACATTATTATGTTTTGTTTGTTTCATTGAATGTCAACATTCAAACTCAAAATCTGTTGAAGTAATTTCAGTAAAATACATTGTACCATCTTTAATTTTTGGTATACAAACATGGTATTTATTTTTTAATAATCATTTAATTGGTTCGATAGTATCCACTTCATTTTCAATTGGTCA
The DNA here is from genome assembly GCA_949422915.1 of uncultured Mycoplasmatales bacterium. Taxonomy (GTDB): domain Bacteria; phylum Bacillota_I; class Bacilli_A; order Mycoplasmatales; family Mycoplasmoidaceae; genus Malacoplasma_A. The sequence continues at coordinate 32,598 of CASPLF010000006.1, read as the reverse complement.
ATACATCCCAATAAATTTATCTTTTTTGCATTTTTCAAATTCTTTTATAAGTAGATTAAAAATTTTTTTATCTAACATTTTCTTTTTATCTTTAGATAATTTTCATCTTTTTCTTAATAATTCTGTTCTTATTTCTTTGTTGGTTTTAATCATATTAATTCTTTATTCTTTTAATACTCTTGTGGTTTTTCATTAATGTTTTTATACCATATGGAGCTTTAAATGCAACAGTTAAATAATCTTTTTCAACATTTGTTACTACTCCTTGGCCAAATGTAGTGTGAGAAATCACATCTCCAATCACAAAATTAATATTTTTCTGTTCATACATATTTGAGAAATCATTATTTTGTTTTTTAGAATCATATCAATCTAAATCTGCACTACTAATAGATTTAAACTCTTGTTCAATTTTTATCATATTTTCATATCCAATTTCTTTTAAAAACATAGACGGACCTGTAGCACCAGAAAAAGTGTATCCATCTGAATATGTAATATATAGTTGTTGTCTTGCTCTTGTCATAGCGACATAAGCTATTCTTCTTTCTTCTTGATAATCTGTTGATTTAGCTGGTGGGAATATATTATTTGAAAAACCTACTAAAAATACAATAGGGAATTCTAATCCTTTAGCAACATGCACTGTCATCAATGAAACAAAATTTTCTTTTAAATTATTTTGTTCAGAAGTATCTGTATATAAACTAATTTCATCTAAATAACTTTCAATTGTAAGTTCTTTTGAACACTCCATAATTTTAATTGAATTTATTAATTCGTTAATATTTTCTCTTTTATCTTCTAAATCTAAGGATTTAAGATATTCATCGTAATTGGTTAATTGAATAATTTTGTTTAAGACTTCAGATACAGGTTTATCTTTTATTTCTTTTCTTAAATCAATAATTGTTTGATAAAATTTGTTACATTGCTTTCAATTTCAATCTTGATCTTGTAAATTTAAACAATCAAAAAAACACAAGCCTGTTTTAGCTGAATAATTATCAATTTTACTAATTGTTGTTTCACCAATACCACGTGTAGGCACATTGATAATTCTTTTTAAAGATATTTCGTCTTGTCCAATCATTAATTTTAAATAAGCAATTAGGTCTTTAATTTCTTTTCTTTGGTAAAATCTAATACCACCAAATATCTTGTAAGGAATATTATTAATCATCAATGCATCTTCACAGAATCTTGATAAATAATTACTCCTATACAGAATTGCAATATCAGAATATTTAGCACCATTTTTAACAAGTTCTATTATTTTTTTACTTACAAACTCACCTTCATCTCGTTGGTTGTCTCCATAAAAATAATTAATTAACTGTCCTTGTTCATTATTTGTAATTAAATTTTTCTTAATACGATCAAAGTTATTAGAAATTAATTTATTTGATCCATTAAGAATATTTTTAGTTGAACGATAATTAGTATCTAAAATAACTAATTTAGCTTCTGGGAATTGTTCTCTAAAATCTTTGAATATTCATTCATATGCACCACGTCATTTGTAAATTGATTGATCAGGATCACCAACTACAAAAATATTTTTATGTTTTTGGTTAATTAACATTCTTAGAATGTTGAATTGAATTTCATTAGTATCTTGGAACTCATCTACTAATATGTAAGAAAATCTGTTTTGTCATTTATTTCTTATTTCTTTATTACTAGATAAAAGTTTATTAGTGTAAATTAACAGATCATTAAAATCAAGCAAATTATTTGTTATTAACTTTCTTTGATATTCAGTAAAAATTAGTCTAATAGCTTTTATTTCTTCAGGTACATATATGTATGCTGTTTTCATTAAAGCAGATAATTGTGCAAAATTATTAATATCAATATTTTCAAATTTTATTATTTCTATTAATTGAAGAGCTTTTTTTGGTTTAATGGTTGAGCAAATTTCTTTAGTTACTTTAAATTGTTTGTAGATTTCTTTAATTAAAGACATTTGATCTTCATCATCTATAATGCCAAAGTTTTTACTTCTATTCAAATGTTCAATATCTTCCTTAAGAATTCTTAAACAAATTGAGTGATATGTACCGATTCATGAAAGTCATGTATTTTTAACTAACACATTTACACGTTCTTTCATTTCATTAGCAGCTTTATTCGTAAATGTAATTGCTAAAATAGAATCTGGGTTAAATAAATTGTTTTCAATTAAATATGCAATTCTGGTTGTTAAAACTCTTGTTTTACCGGTTCCTGCACCTGCCACAACGATTACAGGTCCATTGCCAATAGTAACAGCTTTTTTTTGATTTTCATTTAGATTAGAAAGATCAAGCATATTATTCTTCGCTTATTTCTCCTAAATCAATTGATTCTACTTCTCCTGGTAACTTGTAATTCTTAGTAGAAGCCTTTATTTTAGCATTAGTTTTGCTATTAGTTGTATCGCTTTGTGTATTAAGTTTAATAGTGACAGTGTCGCTAACAATATCTTGCAAACATCTTTTTTTATTTCTTACAAACATTCATAAAATACATACAAACAACATAATACCTGATACATAATATAATGCTTCAAATACTACAGTAGCATCAGAAAAAGCATTGTGTTCACCTTGTGCCATCGCTTTAAGTAATAAGCCTGCATTGGTGTCTCCTAATGAAACTAATGTAATTCCTAAAATTAATGAAATAGCAGCAAATGATTCAGATAAAAAAATCTCTCTCTTGATTAATCCAATAAATTTTGTGTCAAAAATATGAGTGTTGACAACACAGATTTTACAAATTCAACAACCTATTGTTTTACCATTCCAAATAAATGGCAAACAAACGAAGTAACTAAAGATTAAAGCACACGAAAATAAAGAGAAGATAAAGTATTTTCACGCTGGTGTGTTGTTAAAGAATTCTTTGTCATGCAAAAAATCGTTATTGCCAATTGCAAACACAACAAATAATAATAAAAATAAAATTAAAAATAAAAATACTAAATCAAGAACACGAGCAAAAAGTCTTGTTCAAGCTGCTGCTAAAAAATATCTAGTTTTATTGTTAGTTGGGTTTGATATATTCATTATTTAAAGAAATCGTGGATATATATCAATTTGAATTTAAAGTTCTTGAAATAGTTGTTTAAATTTTTAGATTGTTTAAACAAGTTATTTGTAATAACTGGATTGTCTCTTCAATTAGGAATATATTTGGTTAGTCAAATATTTGATGTGTGTAAAGCTTTGCCAATAATTTTAGATGAAAAATAAGATGTTGGTTTTCAATAAGATTGATGTATTTTGTATAAGAATGAGTAAAGAATTGAATGGATAATCATATATTCAAAGCAGTTGTTATTGTCTTTGTTATTTTTTAAGAAATTAAACTTATCTTTATTTTCAATTAAATAAGTTGATTGTTCAAAGATATTGTATAAGTTGTAAGAAAATTTCTTGTTATCAGCAAATGTAACTAAATTAGGGTTGTTGTATCAAACAACTTGTTTCATACAGTCTACACATTTTAATAAATGAGTTAAAGGGTAGTATTTAAATAATTCGAAATGAATCTTATTTTTTCTTAAAAATTTAACATTATAAATTTTGTTTTTAATTGATGGAGTTAATACAGAAAATAAATCTATCCCTACTTTATTAAATGTTTTTGTTGAAATTTTGTTTTCTCTATTATCTAAAACAATAAAATCACAATCTTTATTTTTTTCAATTAAATTTAAAATATTTTTAACAAAATCTTTGTCTATAGTAACGTTACTACCTAAGTAGTAAACATAATCACCTTGTGCTAGATCTAATCCTGTATTAAAAGATCATGAGTGACCAATTTTTTGGTTGGTAGAAATAAATTTAAAATTCTTAATTTTATCAAATTTAAATTTCAATACTTCATTTACAACATTATTGTTTGGGTCGTCATAAACAAAAATTAACTCAAAATTTTTATTAGTTTGATTAAAGATAGAGTTTATAGATTTTTCTAACGTTTCTCAGTTGCTATTAACGTGATATATAAAAGATAATTTCATTATTAATTTTTATTATTTTTGTCTGGCTTTGTTTCAGTGTTTTCTTTTGGTTTTTCACTGTCACCAAATATTTCATTAAAATCATCTGGGTTTATTCCCATGTCTCCTAAACTTTGAGAAAGTTTTTGAATACTTTCTTTCAATTTCTCAGACATTTTTTCCATTTTACCTGCGTTTTGGATTTGAGAAGTAATAACAGTTGCAAGAAACTCTTCAATATTATTAAATTTCTTCATAGATCCTAATGGACTGTTATTATTTTTTTCCATTATTTCTTTAATTTTTGCAATAATTTCATCTTCTAATTCCAAAGTGATTTTAGATTTTCCCATACTATATTATTTATAAAAGTTATTATATATATAATAACTAATATTATGTTAGATATAAATTTATTGAGAAATAATTTTAACGAAACAGCAGAAAAGGTTAGAAGTAGAGGAAAAAAATACGAACAACTTGATAGTTTTAACAATTTAGATAAATCTTGAAGAGAAATTTCTACCAAGATTCAAAACATCAATGCAAATACTAATAAAATTTCTAAAGAAATTGGTTTATTAATTGCTAAAGGAGACAAAGAAGGTGCCGAGCAATTAAAACAATCTGTTAAACAATCTAAACAAGAGTTAGAAGAATTAAATGCTAAAAAAGAAAAACTTGAAATTGAATTAAATGATATTTTATATTCTATACCTAACATTCCTGACAAAACAGTTCCTATTGGAGCGGATGAAAATGAAAATAAAGAAATTAAAAGATTTTCATCTCCAACTAATTTTGACTTTCAACCTAAACCACATTGAGAATTAGCAGAAAGCTTAGGTTTGATTGACTTTGAAAGAGGAGTTAAAGTTTGCGGGTCAAGATACATTTTGTACAAAGGTTTAGGTGCTAAATTAATTAGAGCACTTCAATGATACACTCTTGATATGAATATCAAGGCAGGTTTTCAAGAACTTTTACCACCAGTTGTAGTTAAAAGAGAATCATTAATTGGTACAGGTCAACTACCTAAATTTGAAGAAGATTTATATAAATTAAATTCTGGAGATTATTTATCACCAACAGGCGAAGTTCAATTGACTAATTATTTCCGTGATGAAATTTTAGATGGAAGCAAACTTCCTTATCACTTTACAACTGATACTTGTTGTTTTAGAAGTGAAGCAGGAAGCGCTGGTAAAGACACTCGTGGGGTTATTAGACAACACCAATTTTATAAAACAGAAATGGTTAAAATTACTAAACAAGAAAATTCTTTTGATGAATTAGAACACATGACTAGTCAAGCGGAAAAGATTCTTGAATCATTGAATTTATCTCATAGAAGAATAGTTCTATGTACAGGTGATATGGGTTTTAGTTCTTCTAAAACATATGATATTGAAGTATGATTGCCATCTTACAATTCATTTAAAGAAATTTCTTCATGTTCTAACTGTTTAGATTTTCAAGCTAGAAATTTAAAACTAAGATATAAAGATAAAGATGGTCAAACTAAATATTGCCATACACTAAATGGATCAGGTTTAGCAATTGATCGTTTATGAGCAGCTGTTGTAGAAAATTATCAACAAGCTGATGGTTCAATTTTAATTCCTGAACCATTAAGAAAATATTTTGACGGAGAAAAATACATTAAATAATGTCTAAGAAGGGTATATTCATTACATTTGAAGGCCCAGATGGCTGTGGTAAGACCACAATCATTAATTTAATATATCAAGATTTACAAAAGAAGTTTGGTCAAGAAAATGTAGTGTTAACAAGAGAACCTGGTGGTAAGAACAACATTATTGCTGAAGATATTAGAAATATTTTATTAAATAAAATAAACTACAAAATTTCTGATCGTACAGAAGCTTTGTTGTTTGCAGCTTCTCGTGCTCAACATGTAAAAGATTTTATTATTCCTAATCTAGAATCTGGGAAAATAATTCTTTGTGATCGTTATATTGATTCATCATTAGTTTATCAAGGATATGCTAGAAATATTGGTATGGAAAATATTTGAGAAATTAATAAATTTGCTATTTTAAATACTATGCCTGATTTCACGATTTTATTAATGATTGAACCAGAAAAAGGATTGGCAAGAATTCAAGCTAACAAAAACAGAGATGTTAATAGATTAGATCGTGAAACTCTTGATATGCATAAAAAAGTGTATGAAGGTTACAAATTAATTGCTCAAAAATATGGTGATAGAATTATTGCTATAAATGCAGAAAATAATATTGATAAAGTTCATCAAGACACTTTAGATGTTGTTCTTAAAAGAATAGGAGATAGATAATGTTTGATTATTTTATCCAATCTCATATAAAACCACATGCTGTGATATTTTGTGTCACAACAAAAGCAGATATTGATTCTTTACTTAAAGAATATATCAAGTCGATTGTATTAAATAATTTATCAGAAGAAGATAAACAAGTTTATAGTAAAAAAATTGACTCATGACAATATTGCGATATTATTCAGATCAATGGTTTTCAAGAAGCTATAAAAAAAGAAGATATTTTAAACATTAAAAATTCTTTTTCATATACAGGTGTGGAAAAAACAAACCAAAAGTTCTATGTAATTTATGGTGTTGAGAATATTACTGCACAAGCCGCAAACTCATTACTTAAATTTTTAGAAGAACCTCCTAAAAATACATATGCAATTTTTGTTACAAAATCTCCTAATTCAATTCTTGAAACAATTAAAAGTCGATGTCAATTGTATTATGTGCATCCATCTGAAGACAAATTTAATGATGTTATCAATAAATATAAGATTAAAGATGACAAATTAATTAAAGCATGTGAAACATATTGCTTAATTAATGAATTAGACTTAGATTTACAAAACAAAGAATTACAAAAGAATTATGAATTTGTTTCTAACTTATCTGAATATGAATCTAATCTTAAATTAATGAAGGACATGTGTGATGAATTTAAAAAATTTTCATACAGCAAGATTAACAAAATTTTATTAATTTTGATTAAGTTTTATCCGAATATGGTTATTGAATTAAACAAATTACAAAACTTAATCAAATTTAATCCGAATAAAGTTTTATTTTTTAATAAAATATTAAATACCATCAAATAATGAAAACAATTGTAGCTTTATCGACACCAAATTTTAAATCAGCAATACATATTATCAGGGTTTCTGGTGATAAAGCTTTTGAGTGTTTGCAAAAGATTTGTAGGCCTAGAATTGAAAAGAAAGGCTATACAATTCAAAAAGTTGATATTTATAACGGTAAACAAAAAATTGATGAAGTATTACTTAATAAATTTGTTTGTCCAAAATCTTATACAGGAGAAGATTTAATTGAAATTAACTGTCATGGTAGTTTATATGTAGTTAATAAAATTATTGATTCATTAATTAAATCAGGATGTTCATTAGCCAAAAGAGGTGAATTTACTAAACGTGCTTTTTTAAATGGTAAAATCTCTTTAATTCAATCAGAAGCAATTAATAATTTAATTAATTCATCAAGTGATTTGGCCATTGATGTTGCTCTTAACGGATTAAGTGATAAAACTAATAAAGTTTTAAAAAAGACAAGAGATGAAATATTTAAAATTTTAGGTCAAGTTGAAGTATCGATTGATTACCCAGAATATGATTCTACTCCTGATGTATCTAAAGAGCAAATTAATAAAATTTTTAATGATTCAATTAAAACATTTCAAAGAATTATTTCTGATTCATCTAATGTTTTAAATATTAAAGATGGTATTAAAGTAGCAATTGTTGGTAAACCTAATGTAGGAAAATCATCTTTATTAAATGCTTTGTTAAAAGAAGACAAAGCAATAGTTACAAACATTCCAGGAACTACAAGAGATGCAATTGAATCTTCATGCATTATCAATGGAATAAAATATATTTTTGTTGATACAGCAGGTATTAGAAACACAAAGAGTAAAATTGAATCTATTGGTATTAAGAAATCAAAAGATTCAATTAATAAAGCAGATCTTGTGATACTTGTTTTAGATAATTCTAAGTTATTGGATAAACAAGATAAACAACTATTAAAACTTGTTTCTAAGAAACAAAACATAACTGTATTAAATAAAACTGATGTTGCCAACAAAAACAAAATTAATGGGATCAAAATATCAGCAAAGAAAAAACAAATTAATGAATTAATTGAATATTTATCTTCTTATAAAAACATCAATACATTGGATCTTACAAGTAAGATTCTTCTTCAATCACAAGAATCAGTTGCTTTACTATCTAAAGCACTAAATCATTTGATGAACGCTAAACAAATATATGATAAAAACATCAATACAGAATTATTAACTACTGATTTAAAAGAATGTATTGATATTCTTGTGACTATTTTGGGTCTTTCAAATGATTTATCATTTGTTGATGAATTATTTAATAAATTTTGTGTAGGTAAATAATATGAAGTTTTACGATACTCATTGCCATTTGTGTTGTTCACCACTACTAGAAAAAGCAAATGAAATAATAACTGAATGTGATAAACAAGAAGTTATTATAAACAATGTCGGTGTTGATCTTGAAACTTCTAGAATTTGTGTTCAGCAAGCAAACAAATATAAGAATTGTTATGCAATAATTGGTATCCATCCGTCTGATGTTAATGATATATATAAAGAGGTTAAAGAAATTGAATCGTTAGCTAAATCTAATAAAGTAGTAGGCATTGGCGAAACCGGATTAGACTATCACTTTATTCCATATGATAGAGAAAAACAAATTAAATCTTTTATCAATCATATTAATTTAGCAAAAAAACTTAATCTTCCATTAATAGTTCACACAAGAGACGCAGGGGAAGATACATTCGATATATTAAAAAAATATGCATCTGGTTTAAAAATATTAATTCATTGTTTCACTGGTAACAAACAAGATTTATTAAATTATTTATCAATTGGTTGTTATATTTCAATATCAGGAATCATTACTTTTAAAAAGAGCGATGAACTAAGACAATTACTTCACTTAATTCCAATTGATAAATTATTAATTGAAACCGATTCACCATATTTAGCTCCTGTTCCATACAGAGGTCAAGATTGCATGCCTTACTACGTAAAACAAACATTCATAGCAATTCAAAAAGAATTAAATATTTCAGAGGAAGAATTAAGAACAACAATACTCAATAACTCTATTAAATTTTTTAATTTAAAATAATTATTTTTTAATTTGTTCTTGAAGGTCAATCATTAAATCTCTTAGATAAGCTGCACGTTCATATTCTTGATTTTTTGCAGCTTCTAACATTTCTTTCTTTAATACATTAATAGCTTTAGTTGCTTTTTCAGTATTAGGTTTATTTCTAGCATGGAAAATAGCTTCCACAGCTTTTTGATCATCTTTAGATTTAAGATCTTCAAAGATTGGTTTAACAATTGTTTTTGGAATAATATGATGCTTTTTATTAAACTCTTCTTGAATTTTTCTACGTCTATTAGTTTCATCAATTGCAATTCTCATAGCATCTGTTGTTGTGTCGGCATATAGAATTACTCTACCATTAGCATTTCTTGCTGCACGACCAAATGTTTGTAGAAGAGCTTTTTCATTTCTAAAGAAACCAGGTTTATCTGCATCGATAATAGCAACCAATGATACTTCAGGAACATCTAAACCTTCACGTAGTAAGTTAATTCCTACTAAAACATCATATTTACCACGTCTTAAATCATTAATGATTTTAGCACGATCTAAAGTTTTTAATTCGTTATGTAAATATGCAACTTTAAACTTTTGTTTTTGTAAATATTCAGTAAGACTTTCTGCCATCTTAATAGTTAAGACGGTAATGAAAGTTCTTTCTTTTTTCTTAACTTGTTTTTGTAGTTCTATAACCAAGTCATCTATTTGATATTTAGATGAATGAATTTCAATTTTAGGATCTAATAGACCTGTAGGTCTAACAATTTGTTCGACTATGCAATTATGAGATTTTTCAATTTCATAGTCATTAGGAGTAGCAGATACATAAATAACATTATCTAGTTTATCATTAAACTCCTTAAAATTTAAAGGTCTATTATCTAATGCAGATGGTAATCTAAAACCATATTTAACTAGTGTCTCTTTTCTAGATCTGTCAGTGTTATACATACCACGAACCTGTGGGATAGTCATATGAGATTCATCTACAACTAATAATCAATCATTTTTGAAATAATCGAACAAAGTGTAAGGAGTTTGGCCTTCTTTTCTTAATTCAAGGTGTCTTGAATAATTTTCAATGCCAGGGCAATATCCTAATTCTTGAATAGATTCTACATCTCTTAAAGTTCTTTCGTGAATTCTTTGAGCTTCAAGTAATTTATTTTCTAATCTAAATTTCTTTTCAGTTTCAACTAACTCATCTTTAATTCTTTTAACTGATTCTTCCATACGATCATGGTTCATGATGTATTCGTTAGCTGGAGCAATAACGCAGATTTTTAGCTTTTCTATAACAGTTCCAGTTAAAACATCTATCTTTGCAATATCTTCAATTTGGTCACCAAAGAATGAAATTCTTAAATAATAGTTATCAGCATAACCAGGGGCTATTTCTATTACATCTCCCTTTTTTCTAAATGTACCAGGAGACAAATCAATGTTGTTTCTATGATATTGTAATCTTACAAGATCATAAGTGAATTGTTTCATATTCATCTGTTGATCTTTAGTAAGAATTATTCTAAAAACATTAAAATCTTCAGGAGCTACTGATGCATAAATGGATGCAACAGAAGCAACCACTATAACTCTTTTTTCAGTGGCTAAAGAATTGATCGTAGAAAGTCTTAACATTTCAATTTCTTGATTTTGTTGAGCAGATTTTTCAATATATGTATCAGTTCTAGGAATATAAGCTTCAGGTTGATAAAAATCGAAATACGAAACAAAATATTCTACTTTGTTATCTTTAAATAATTCTTTAAATTCAGAATATAGTTGAGCTGCCAATGTTTTGTTATGAACAATAACTAAAGTATTTTTTTGGGTATTTTTAATTACATTAGCAATAGTAAAAGTTTTACCAGTACCAGTTGCTCCTAATAACACTTGGGATTTAATTCCTTTTTTAATGTTATTAGTAAGTTGTTTAATGGCGTTTGGTTGATCACCTTTTGGAGTTTTATCTGTAGTAAGTTTAAAACTATCCATATCTATATAATAATATTACTATATTATGATTCCAAAGATTTCAATATTAATTGCATCATATAATGCTGAAAAAACAATTAAAAGAGCTTTGGACAGCGCAATTAATCAGACTTTTAAAAACATTGAAATCGTTTGCGTTAATGATTGTAGTAGTGACAATACTGCAAAAATCATTAAACAATATATAAAAAAAGACAGCAGAATTAAATTAATTAATAACAAGATTAATTTAGGCATTTCCATGAATAGAAATGTACTTATCAAAAATAGTAGAGGAGAATATTTTACATTTCTGGATGATGATGATCAATTAGATTTAAAAATTTGTGAAGAATTTGTCAAAAGAGCAAATGGTAGCGGGATTAAATGTGATGTAGCACCATTTAAATCAATGGTTCGCTTTGGTTCAAAAGGTAATATTCAGTTCCATAACATTTGTTCAAATAACTTTAATAAAAACACTACTCCTATTACATTTACTGAAAAAAATCTATTTGTTCCATGAGGATATTTTATTAATAGAAAATATTTTCTATCTTTAAATAAAACTTTTTGTCCATATGCACGCACTTGTGAAGATTTAGGATTTATGCCTTATGTTGTCTTGTGCACTAAAAAATTTATGCCAATTCCTAAAATAGGTTATTACTATTACAAAGTAAATACCGGTAAATTATCATCAATTAAAAAAGGCAAGATTGATACTCTAAGAGACATGTTGTTACAAGTAGATTATTTATTAGATTTATCTAAGAAAAAAGGTTTCTTAAAAGACGATAAAAAATTAAGAGCAATATTTTCCGCAATATCTATTGGTGCTGGTTCTTTTATTTCAAAATATAAAATTAAATTTAATAACAAACAAACAAAAATACAAAAACAAAAAATTAAATATGAATATATGCAAATGTTGCATATTAAATATGACATCCCTTTAGATATTTATCACAACTCTTGATGAAAGAAATTTGAAACGATACCACAAACGTTTTCTTATTGAAGACAAACAAAAAGTATAAAACAAACAAAGAAGTAATTATTTTGATTGCTTCTTTTTTTGTTCGTTCATTTTCTTTAATAATTCTTGTTTTGCATCACCTTTATGTTTATCAGTAGGCAATTTAGGGTTAGTATTAATTTTAAGATCAGGTTTACTATTGAAAACCTCTTCAATTTTGATATCATCAACTTTTGGATTTTCAACTAAAGCCTCAGAAGTTAAATTTAGTTTTGGCAGAATCTTTTCTAATTCTTTTCTTAATTCTTCATTTACTTTAGGAATAAAGATTCTGTGTAATGAAACAATTACTTGATGAGCAATATTCTTTTTCATTTCATTAAAGTTTCAATCTGCTTCTTCAACATAAATATTTAATGGAGAACGTTGTTCTAAAGAACGCAATTGAACACCTTCACGAATTTTAATAATTCTGTCTAGGTGACTAGTTCATTGATAGTCTAAACATTGAATCATTAAGTCTCTTAGAATGTTTTGAGCAGCTTCTGGTTTTAATAATTTAATTCTATTTTGAACACTTAATCAAAGAATTTCAAAAATGATTTTTTCACCTTGTTCAATTGTTTTGTTTTCGAAAAAGTGATAAGTAATAATAGGAGCATTAAATATACTTTTATTAATTGCTTCAGCAACTCTGTTAGCATTAATGTGAACTTCATTATCAGGATTTTTAAACATTCTAGCTAAATCGTATGCTACAACTTTAACCATTCCTTTAATAATGTCTGAATTTTCTTTTCCTAAAAGAATTTGGTTACGTTGTGTATAAACTAATTCCCTTTGGTTAGTTAAAACACTATCGTAATCAATTAGGTTTTTACGAGTATCAAAATTTAATCCTTCAACTTTCTTTTGAGTAGAATTTAATAGTTTTGTAAAGAATCATGAATCATAATATTCATCATCTTCTACTTTAACGTTTGCCTTATCTTGTTTTTCTGTTGCAAAACGTTTGAACAACATATCATCCAATGAGATAAAAAATCTAGTGATACCCGGGTCACCTTGTCTACCAGAACGTCCTCTTAATTGGTTATCAATACGTCTTGATTCGTTGTGTTCTGTACCAATAACATATAAACCACCAAGTTCAGCAATTCCTTCTCCTAACTTAATATCTGTACCACGACCAGCCATGTTAGTAGAAATTGTAATAGCGCCTCTTTGACCAGCGTTTTTTACAATTTCAGCTTCACGTGCGTTGTTCTTAGCATTTAATAACTCAAATTTTAATCCTTTATTTCTTAAATAATGAGATAAATCTTCTGAATCTTCTACAGAAGCTGTACCAACCAGAATAGGTTGACCAGTTGCATGAATTTTTTCAATTTCAGCTACAACGTGTTTTCATTTACTTGGTTTGTTAGAGAAAACATAATCATTTAAGTCTTTTCTGATAACAGGTTTATTTGTTGGAATAGGAACAACAACCATGTTATAAATTTTTAAGAATTCTTCTTCTTCAGTTAAAGCTGTACCTGATAAACCACAAATCTTTTTATATAAACGGAAGAACGATTGATATGTAATAGTTGCAACTGTAATGTTTTCTGGTTCAATTTTAACATATTCTTTTGCTTGAATAGCTTGTTGTAAACCAGCGTTATAGCTACGTCCTTCTAGAATACGACCTGTAAAGTGATCAACTAGTAAAATTTTATTTTCTTTAACAACGTATTCAACACCATTTTGGAAAACAAAGTTTGCAGTCATGGCATTTTTAATTTTATGTAGTAATTCTGAGTTTGCAAAATCAAACAAATTTTTAATGCGATAATGTTCATTTGTTTTAGCAACACCAGAATCAGTTAATGAAATAGCATTTGATTCAGGTTCAATTTTGTAATCGTTTTTTGATAAAGTTTTAACGAATTCATCAACTTCAACATACATCGAAACATCTTTTTTAGGTTGACCAGAAATGATTAATGGAGTTCTAGCTTCATCGATTAATACAGAGTCTGCTTCATCGATAATAGCAAAGTTTAATCCACGAATAACTTTTTCTTCGTATTTTCTCACCATGTTATCACGAAGATAATCAAATCCTAATTCAGAGTTAGTTGTATAAGTGATATCGCACGCATACATTTTCTTTTTTTCTTCAGGTCTGAATGAAGCTAAGTTGTATCCAACAGTGATTCCTAATGGATTTAAACATTGTGCACAGAATCTAGCATCACGTTCAACTAAATATTCATTTACAGTAACAACATGTACACCTTGTTTAGATAAAGCGTTTAAATATGAAACAATAACAACAGTTAATGTTTTACCTTCACCAGTATACATTTCAGCAAAATCACCTTGATGTGCAACAATAGCACCAATAATTTGCACTTTAAAAGCAAACATTCCAGTTACACGGTAAATTGCTTCTCTAGCAACAGCAAATGCTTCTGGTAAGATATCATCTAATGTTTCGCCTTTTTCTAAACGTTTGATAAAAACGTTAGTCATATTAGATAATTGCGCATTAGGCATCTTTCTAAAATGATCAACATAGCTTTCAACTTTTGTAGCTAATAATTTCGCTTTTTTTAATATTCTTCTTCTTGGAGCAAAAACACTAGTTCTTGGACTTAACATATAACAATTATTTTATATTATAAATATAATAATAAAAATAAATCATAGTAATGAAAAAAAACACTAACCTTAAAAAAGGTAAAACAATTCAAGATAAGGCTAATACTAAATTCTTAACAAACAAAAGAATTTTGATTATTTCTTTAGGTTTTATCATTACTATTGTGTTGATTTCTCTAACTATTTGAAAGATATTAGATGTTGATTTTGCCAACTTTGGTAAAAGAGTAAGTCGTGCAACATCAACTAGACCAGGTTTGTTGGTGTTCTTAATATTTTTCTTACTTGTTAAACCCATTATTGCATCTGTTAGTGCTACTGTTAGATTGATAGAAATGGGTATTAAAGTTAAATGATATGATACACTTTCAATGTGTTTCACATTAATTTTCTTACAGAACATTACTCCTGCTAATTTAGTATCTGACCCATTTTCTATTTATTGAATAAAATCTCACAATGTAGAAAATTCAAGAGCTTATTGTATTGTTGCAACTAACGGTTTGGTTTATCAAATGATTCAAATGTTAGTAACATTACCATCTTTTTGTTTTATAGCTGCAGATTTTTCAAATTATAAAACTGATGCTACTGCTTTATCATTCTATTGATTAATGGTTGTGGGATTTGCTTTGGATTGATTTATTTTAGGATTTTTCTTTTTAACATCTTTTTCTTCTCATTTCACTTATGCTTTATCTTTAAGTTTTAATAATGTTAAAAAATTATTACATCTTCAATATCACACAAACGAAGAAGTAAAACAAAAATATTTAAAAGAACAAAAAGCTAAGAAAGAATCAATTGAAATGATTAAACATTGAAAATACACAATTATTATTTCTTTAATTTTCTTTGTTGGTGAAATATGAACATATGGTGCTATGTATGTTTCTCTTCAATGAGTTGCTCCAGACAATGTTGGTTTACCATTCTGAGGAATTTTCAATTGTGCTAATGTTGCTGTGACTGCTTGTAAAATGTTTCCAATTCCTGGCAGTCAAATGGCATTAGACGTTGCTTTAAAAGAAACTATTTTAATTAGTGGACATATTAACAATCAATTACAACCAGATGAAATAGAACCTTTAGTAAAAGATTCAATTTTAGTGTTTAGAATGTTTTCTGCATATATCCCAACATTATTAGGAATACCAGCATTCAGCTTCTTGTGTTATTTACAGTTTAAATTTATTAAAAAAACAAAAAAGGCGGTTGGATAATGGCAATAACTTTTAAAAATTTAGATTTTAAAACATCTAAAGGTTTAATTCCTGCTATTTATTGTGGAAACTTTGAAAATGCAAAAAATATTATTATTCATTTAAACATTGCATGTGGCACTAAAGAACTTATAAAGTTTTATAACATTCCAAATTTCAAGCATTCAACTTTTATTTCAATTGATTTACCAGGTCATGGTTCATGCAAGATTAAACCAAGCAGACACCCATATTACTATGTAAGAATAATTCATGAAATAGTAGATCAAATTAAGGCCAAGGAAGCAAATAAAAAAATTATTTTCTTTGGTGAATCATTTGGTGCTAATTTAGCTTCTTTATATTGTAAAAAATATTTCTCAGAAACTAATCAATATATTTTGTTAAATCCTCCATTTAAAATTAAAAATCCAAAAAGAACTAATGAAGAAAAAAATACTGATAATACTTTTAAGTTAGCATGTAAATATGTATTTACATTATTAACTAATATCGATACATATTCTATTCCACATGGAATACATAATTTAACCAATAATGCTGTTTTTTTAAGAATGTGAAAAATGAGGGCACAACAAAACAAGCAAAGCACTAAAATTAATCTTGCTTCATGGTTTAGTATGTCTAAAGCTAGAAAATTTATATTAAATCACTATGAAGTTGATGCAATGCCACATATTACACTAATCACATCAAAAAAAGATTTTTATTATCAAAAAAACAAAAACACTATAGATAAACTAACAGGCTATAAATTAAAAAACAATAGTATTGAGATTTTTAGTGAAGGGGATCATTTTTTAATGATTGATCCAACTTCTCAACAAGAGATTTGAAAAATTGTTTTGAAACATGACAAGTAACAAACCTAAGATTTCTATATTAATTCCTACTTACAACAGTGAGAAATATATAAGAAAATGTTTAAATAGCGTAATTAAACAAACTTTTTATGATATTGAAATTGTTTGTCTTGATGATTGTTCTAAAGATTCTACATACGATATTCTTAAAGAATATGCTAATAGAGATAAGAGAATAAGAATTTATCGTAACAAAGTTAATAAAGGAATTGCAACTAATAGAAATTTATTAATTAAACTTTGTCACGGTGAATACATGTTCTTTTTGGATTCAGATGATTGAATGTTTAAAACTACATGTAAAAAATTTGTTGATTCATTAGAGGGCAAAAATTATGATATGGTTGTTGGTAAGACTAAGGTTGTATTTAGTGAATGCCCAATAATTAAATATAACTTTTTTCCAACAAGTTCTTTTAATTCTAAAACTAACAACATTGAATATGTTGAAAAAAACATTTGTTTATGTTGAGGATGTTTTATTAGAAAATCATATTGAAATAAATTAAACATTTCTTTTAATGATAAAGTTTCAAGAGTGTTTGAAGATTTAGGAATTATGCCATATGTTTTTTTAAAAGCAAAAAAATTTAAAACAGTAAATGCTAATTTTTATGTTTATTTAAGAAGAAAAAATTCTACTAGTAAATTTGAAGGAACAGAATATACGGTTTTACAACATGTTATGAAACAAACAGATGGTTTGTTAGAATTGTTTAAGAAAGAAGGGTATTTAAATAATCCTAAATATCAAGAAGCTATTTCAGGTTGTTTATTCGCGCCAATTGGTTATTTTATTTTCTTTAGACATCCAAGGGATACAAATAGCAAAAAAATATTTGAAAAAAATAAAATTGAAGCTTTTAATGTTCTTCAAAAAACAGGATACCCCATCAGTGCAAAAAATAAAAGCTGGTGAAAGAAAATTTTAACACCCCTTTTTAAAATATTTTTTAAAAAAGAATTAAAGAAAAGTAAGAATTAATAATTCTTAATTATTTCTTTTCATTTATTTTCAAAAATTTTATTGGTAAGATTTTTAAGAGCGAAGTTTGTGCATTTTTTTGACATAGTTTCGATATCGGTTTTTTTCAAAAAGCTATTTATTTGTTCTGCACATTTCTTTGGAGATTGTTTAATATCTACTAACAAACCTTTTTCTTTTGTTAATAACTTAGCTGAACAATATGTATCTGAAGAAATTAATGGAGTACCGGCCGTTAATGATTCAATGCCAGTATAAGGGAATCCTTCATATTTTGATAAAAGTAGTGTAGCAGTATAACTTGAAATTGTACTAAATAGTTTCTCTCTTTTAAGAACACCACAATAATTAATGTTTTTCTTTGTAGCAATTTTTCTTGTATATTTTCCACGTCCGTAAACATCAACGGGATATTCAAGATATCTAGCAACCTTTGAAAAATATTTCATATTTTTTTGTGAATTTTCAATACGCCCAACATATACAAGCTTTTGTTGGCGTGTTTGTTTATTAATTGCATTAATTTCTTTATAGTTCAATGTACTTAAATTAATGTTATGACTATTAAACTTTTTACTATAGACTTTATTAGCTTCTTCTTGATCTTTGTTTGTAAAAAACACAACATTTTGATGATATTGCATAACATCAACAAGGCCTGTTAATATATATATTAAAAATCTCCCTATTGATGCAAAGAAATTATTTTTGAATAATGTAATTTTTCGGTAATAATTTGTACAAAAATGTTGAATTAAAATTTCATTCTTTGGAATGTATTCTCATTTGAAACCATCTCCTAAATTATTAATAATTAAATTAAATTTATATTTTTTCTTTAGATCATTTAATTCCTTCTTGGCTTTCTTTAAACGAAATAAATTAATTAATCCACACGATTCGCTTACAGGAAGTTTAGGACAAATAACTTTATGATCAGGCTTAGTCATTTTAATAAAAGAATTTCGTAGATCTAATGAATATTCGGTTACATCTCATTTTAATTCTTTAAATATCTTAATTAACTTCTCAGCATAAACTTCGGTTCCACCAAATGTATGATCTGGAGAATAAGTGATAATCAAAACTTTTTTCATATTATTTAGTTCAATTTAATTCGTTAACTGATTTACGATGTTTATTTCTAATTATATTAGCAATTTTACCACCATTAACCTTAATAACCATAGTTGCTAAATCAGCAAAAATAGGGTTGTGAGTAACAATGATAATTGTTGTGTGATATGTTTTGTTAACATCTAAAAACAATTGCATTACTTGTTTAGACATTTCTTCATCAATGGCACCAGTAGGTTCATCACCGAAAATAATATCAGGGTTTTTAGCAATACTTCTAGCGATTGACACACGTTGTTGTTGACCACCAGACAATTCGCTTGGGAATTTGTTACGGTGCTCAAAAATTCCAATAGTTTTTAATAAATCATCTATATCAATTTTTTTAGATTTTTTGTTTTGTAAGTTTTCACCTATTTCAACATTCTCTCTAATAGTTAAGTTTGGCAACAACCCATATTGTTGAAATACATAACCAATTTTCTTTCTTCTAAATTCAGTTAATTTTGGAATATCATAATTAATTAAATTTTGATTACATACAATAGTTCTTCCGTATGTTGCTGTATCCATTCCAGAAATAATATTTAACAATGTAGTTTTACCACTACCTGATGGACCTAAAATAACAACAAATTCACCATATTTAATTTGTAAATCAACACCTTTTAATACTTTAGTAGCCAATAAACCATTATTGTAATATTTAGTTACATCTTTAAGATCAATAACATATTCTGAACTCATTTTCTTAATTCCGTGGTTTTTTGATAGTTTATCTAATTTAGTAACCATTCTTGCATGAAATATAGAATAAAAACTTACTTTAGTATCATTAATATAACTTTGTAATGACTGAATGTCTTCTTGAGTAGTTTTAATTTGATATTTAACAAGTTTTTTCTTGGCAAAGTTTTTTTGCTTAGGTAATTTAACATTTTTGTAATAAGCAAGTTTTAAAATCTTTTTATTTAATTTTTTCGTTCATCTATTTATATGGAAAATCTTAAGTGGATTGTATGGTATAGCATCACCATTATTAGTAGATTCTATATATTCTAAATAGTTGTGATAAACAATATCGTTTGGTTTGCTAGTATGGTATTGTTCAAGCAAGATTTGCAATTGATACAAATATCTATATTTGATTTCATAAGCGTTAGCACGATTTCTTTTAGTAGAAATCTTATTTAATTTTTTAATAGCTTTACGCTTTTCTTTATAGTTTCTTTTTTCGTTAAGGTTATTAGGATCAATTTGTTTATTTAAAACATCAATTTCTTTGTCAAAAGATAAAACTTGATTTTTATAGAAATCAGTTTTATTTTTATAAGTAATTATTTTTTTATTAATTTTATTTTTCATATTTCTCCTATTTAATCATGCTTACTAATGATGTTTTTCTTAATGATATTCAACTAAAGACAATCGATAATATTAATTCTGCTGAAACAATACATGCACTTGATACGAATCAATACCATTTAGTTGTCGTATCAACTAACAACCCTATTCCGTTCAGTATTGCTGTCTGGAACATGGTAGCAAACCCGAGAGTTAGTGGGATACCAATTGCTAAACCTAATAAAATTACTGGAATATAAATTGCCATAAATGATAGAGCGTTCTCCATGTCTGTATATCCTAAAGAACTTAATATAGCTGCTAATTTTTTACAATCAGCAATAATGATTGATGACATCAACAATACAATAAAGAATACCATCATAACAATAATTACTAATACAATCATTTCAACACTTGTAACAGTTTCGGCCATTTTTCCATAAACAGACGCTTTAGCGTTTTTGTCCATTGCGTTTGTAACTAATGAGACATAACATGAATCACCAAAAATTGCTGAAATTTGTTTTAACAAACCATTTGCAAGATTAGTAAATTGTTCGTGGTCTGTTTTGCTCTGTGAACTTTGTCACTTATCATAGGCTTCTTTAATGCTTTCATCATTAATTCCTGAAAGTTCATTAGCTAATTCTAAGTTTGCTCCATATTTGACAAGATCTAATGTTGTATTTGAACTTAATGTAGCACTTGGGCATCAAATACCAGATGGGGAATAATTTGATATACCACCAACTAATCCCTTGCTTCCATTAGGATCTTTTGTAAAATAACCATTAAAACCATAAGGGATGATGTTGTATCCATCATCTGTTCCTGCCACTGTTTGTAATGAATTTTTATTGTTTGAATCACCTTTAACAGCATCTATTAAACTTGCTGATGTTTTTAAACCGTCATCAACTGAGAATGTACTATGGATTGCTTTAGAATAATCAATATAGTTATTGTTTAAACAATATGTTGAATTATCTAAACCTTCTCTATATTTAGATTTCAAACCTAATGTTCAGTTAGCAATTTGTTGATCGATATAAAATTCATCATCTTCACATGATTTAACCACACCAACAACTTTAAATTTATAGATAGTCTTTGAATCATCATTTTTAATTACTTTAGTAAATCTATTTGAAGTGTTTGTAATTGAAAGAGATAATTCAGTACCAACATGGTAGTTGTATTTTTTAGCAACTGTTTGATTAATTAACATCGGGAATTCTGTGGCATCTGGTTCAACGTTTTCATAATTAATTAATGAAGCTAAATCATTATTATTTTCATCAATTAAATTTACAAACGTACTGTTGTTGTAAACACCTAAAACTTTGATGTTTGATGGCTTACTACCGTTTGTTGTAGAAACAACATCACCATTTACGTAAGTGTATGTTTCTTCTTCGTTTGTTAACGGAACAGCATTGTAAACCATTTCATAATCTTCTTGAGCTGATGGCAACAATTCAGGTGATTGATAAATTTTATTAATCAAGGCCAAAAAATCGTGATCTAATGCCATTCCGGTGTAATCAATTGTTTTATCGGTAATTTTATATTCATAAGGTTCAGTATCGCCCACACGAGCAAAGTATTTTTGATAAGTTGATCAATCTTTGTTTGTGTAACATAAATTACCTATTTCATTAATAATTGCTTCATATTTTGTGTTACAAATATTTTTTAAATTTTCAGGCATTAATGAAGCTGTAATGCTTCATGGATTTGAAACTAATGAAAACAAACCAATAACATAGTTAAGCGTTAACTTTGTTGTATATCTATTCTTCATATAGTTTAAGTCTGTTTTTTGTCCAACAGCATCACTCATAAACGGAACAAACATATTTGCATATGAATTACCTTCATATTCAAACGGCTCACATATTCAACCGGTATTTAATGGATGCAAGTGAGCTAGCGAAACAGAAGTAAAAGTAGTTGTGTAATAGGTTTTTGTATACAAACTAGTATCACAATTATCTCTATCAATGTAGTTTCAAGAACTATCATTACTTACAAAACCACTTTTATACAACAAGTTAGGGAAAAAATTTGTTTCAGCATTACTTGCTGATGTTTGTCATCCAGTTAACCCAAGATGTTCTCCATCAACAGGGATGTATTGCCCACCTTGTTCTGTTGGAGTATATAAATCAACAGAGTATGAATAATTCTTTGTATCTAACGTTTTAGTAATGGCTTGGTCAAATTTGCCATTGATGGTAAAACCAAAAGTTAATGATGACATTATTAATGAACTCATTATTGATAAAATAAATAACTTTCAAATAGAACTAAATGCAATTGATACTCTAAATCTTGAAATAACACCTGCTCTTTTAAATGGTTTTTTAACAAGTTTAGCTATTTGGCTAAATTTGTATTCACTACCACTCTTCATTAAATCTGTTGTTTTTTCTCTTAACAAAAGATATGTAGAGAAAACACTTACACCAACAAATAATAAGAATGGTAATAATACCGAAACAAATATAGACAATCAAGAAAACGCAAGGACGCCTGTTGGTAATGTTCAGAAGTTAGAAAATAATCCGATTGCTGGTTTTTGTAAGAACGTTCCTAACAAATATCCACTAATACCACCAATTAACGAAGGAATTAAAGCAAATGGAGTTAAAGATAATGCGATGTTTCACTTTTTAACACCATTAGCTTGAATAACACCAATAGTTGTTCTACTATTTGAAACATATCTTCTAACAATAATTACTGAAATAACTAAAGATATTGTAATTACAAAGATTGTTAATAAATACGTGATAACATCAATCTTACTTACCAACTGAGGAATGTAAGATATTCTAAATGCTGCTGCATTTAATGTACACGATAAATCTGTAGCCATGTAAGCAGCGTTAATGTTTTCTGGTCAAGACATTATTGTTTTACATTTAGCATTAATTTCATTTAATATTTTTTCACCATTTTTAGGATTATAGAATTTACCTACTACATATTTTTCTTCTTCATTACCTAAAAATGATGCATGAATTCTTTCATAAAAAGATTTGTTACCAAATACAACACATTCTTTTTCTGTATTTGGGATTGGTCTGCTAATTGATACAACAGGATATACATAATCACCTGTAATACCAGCAGACAAAATAAATGAAGGTGTAGCACCTGCAATTTTAATTAAATTATTTGGATATTCATTTTCTCAAGAAGAAAGTTTTTCGTCAATTACTGACTGCTTTAATGAATTCATTCAAGCAATAAATCTAGTTCTTTCGTTTGAAATATCTGTATGAGTTTGTGCTCAATCTAAATAATCTTTATCTTTAGATAATAAACTATGGATATCTAAAGGCATTAGATTATGAGATTGCATGTATTGAGGTGCACAAATAGTGAATCTACTTGTTCAATCATCAATTAATCATGTAAAAGGAATTGAACTTTGTTCATATGAAACAACATAAGAATATTTTTTATCAATTACATCGTTGTTTATTCATTTTTCATCGTATAGAGCATCATATTTATCTTTAGCAGCACTGAAATTATCAGGATTAGCTAATAACACATTATTAAGTTCAATAACTTCATTAATAAATGTTGCTGGTTTATCTTCTGTACTTACAGAACCCTTAGATAATAATTCTATTTGATCTCTTACAATGTCTTGTTCATCTATGTTGTTTACAACATCATTTCATTGTAAAAGCTCATGAGATAAAATTTCTTTTATGGATAAACCAGAACGATTTTGATAAGGTTTTCATTCACTATCAGCAAAGTTATGTCAACCAATGTAGTTAAAATCACTATCGTCAAATAGTATTTCACGATCAACAATAGTATCATATGGGTGAGTTTCGTCTTCCGGTTGAGATAAAACAACATCATAGAAAACACCATCCGTTGAGTTATTGATATTTAAAGATGAATAGTTTCTAAAATACACTTCATCTTTCATATCATCAGACGTTAAATACTGGTTAAGAGGACTGTTTTCTTGTTCTAAATAATTTAATAAGTCATTACTTCATGAAGCAAAATACGCAGTAATATCTTTCGAGTCGCTATTTCCTTCGGTGCCTCTTAATTCTTGTGAAATTTGTTCTACAGTCTTGGTAGATTTTGGAGGAGTACCGCTTGCTCCATCCATATACGTAAGATGGTTGTTGTTAGTGATTGTGTATGAACGATAAATTAAATCATGTGCCACACCAGATGTTTCATCTTTATGTTGGTTGTAAAACGTTCCAACTAACGAATCATCACTAGCATCTGCATATAGATGAAAGTAATAAGTTTTAGTATATGTGCTTCCAGAAGCGGTTTGATCTGGTCAATAAACTTGTTCACCATCTGAAGAAAGACCATAGTGTCCACCTTGTTGATCACCAGGTTGCTGGGTTATATTACCAGTGTTATAGTGTTCAGAAACAGTAAAATCATGTTGATTTCCTTGTTTTGATATCATTTCATAGGTTGAATCAATATTGGTTGATGTACTTTGTAATACTGTAAACATTCCTACTGATAAAAAGATAAGGAATGTTAACCCAATTATTGAAACCTTATTTTTTGCTAAGGACCTAAAAGTATTCTTTAGCAGATTCCACATATTTTTTTATTATATGTATAGATTTATTAATATATATTAATAATTAATACATTAATTTTGGATTAGTTGGGGGGGGTTATTTGTTTTTCTTGTTGTTTTTTATAAATTGTATGGAATAAATACATGATAAAAACTACATAAGCAATTAAAGAAACATGAATTACCATTCTTAACATTAAGAAATTAAAGAATTTATTGTTTGTTACATAGCCTTCTAATATTACTAAGCAGTAATTTAACACAAAGGTTATGAACAAATACATAGAAAAAATAGCAATATCGGTAATAATAAAGTGCTTTTTAATCTGCTTTTTTGATAATGTATTAATTTTTACAGGATCTTGATGAATCTTGGCCCAATTAAAAATATCAGCTTTTACTTCATCTTGCCCAACATATCAAAAACAATATTGGAAACTATTCATTAGTTTATAAAAAAACCTTGTAACTGGATCTGTTTTTATGAAATACATTATTACAAACACGCTTAATGAAATTATTAACGAAGGAATTCAATCCACAAAAAAGTGCATTTTCATAATAAAAGTAGAAGCAACAACTAATCCTGTAAAAATTGAAATCAGTAAAGTTCAAATAATCTTACAAGTTATGATTTTGTTTGAATCTTTTTTATTAGTCTTATCAAAAAAGTTAAATAAAACAACACCAAACATTAGGTTAAATTGATCTAAACAATGATTAGAAGGGAAGGCATTAAATTTTACACTCTTTTCAATCAACTGACGCGATTGTTCAAATAAGTAACCTGTTTTATCTTTAATTTGTTCTAATGCATGAATTTGAACGTTTGTTATATCACATGGTGTGCATATAGCAATTAAAAATGCAAATATATATGTGTACATGCAACATGTTAGAAATCTTGCAAATCTCTTAGAACCATATACCAAATATATAAAAATAGGGAATATTGTTCATGTAGCAATAGCGAATCCATAAATTATGTAAAAGAAAGGAATTACAGGAATATGGTAATCAATAGATGGGATACTTAAGTCCCAAAATTTAAAACCAAACAACCTATACATAGACTGAATCCATCCTTGGAATGAAAACTGCATATTTTGCATCATTACCATTCCTAATGTAAATATGATTCCACCAAAAAATAAATTATGTAATTTAATTATTTTGTTAGTATTTTCAGAACAGAATGTTTTAATCATTAACACTTAATATAACACATCAAATAATTTTTTATAAAAAAATCTAAAAATATATATAATGACTATTACAAATGTAGCGTGTGGAAGGTCAATAGACCAATATACCACGTAGAGAACTAAAAAGAAAGGAGTTACTTGTGGCTGCAAAAAAAGAAATAAAGAGAATCGCCAAGATTCAACTGATTGGTGGACAAGCTAAACCAGGACCAGCATTAGCGTCTATTGGTATTAATATGGCTGAATTCACTAAACAATTCAATGATCAAACTAGAGATCGTATGGGAGAAGTAGTACCATGTGTTATTACTGCTTTTTCTGATAAATCTTTTACTTTTATCATTAAAACTACCCCAGCATCTGTTATGTTAAAGAAAGCTGCTAAAATTCAAACAGCAGGTAAAAACCAATTAACTGATACAGTTGCAACAATTACTAAAGAACAAGCTTTAGAAATTGCAAGATACAAAATGCCAGATCTAAATGCATATGACGAAGAAATGGCATTAAGAATGATTGCGGGAACTGCAAAACAAATGGGTATTAAGATTAAAGATGTAGATCTTACACCTAAGAAAAATGGAGGTAAGCAATAATGGCAGGTAAAAAATTTAAAAGTGTAAAGACACTTGTAGATAATAAGAAAATCTATCCTGTTGAAGAAGCTGTTGCTTTAGCAAAAAAAACTTCTACAACTAAATTTGATTCATCAATTGATATTGTTATCAAATTAAATCTTGATACAACAAAAGCTGAACAACAATTAAGAGGTACAATTGCTCTTCCTCATTACTTTGGTAAATCTAAGAGAGTATTATTAATCTCTAGTGATGTAACTAAAGAACAAGCCGAAGCAGCTGGTGCAGATTATTTTGGTGAAAGTGATAAAATTGCTGACATTAAAAATGGTTGATTAGATTTTGATGTAATTATCACTACTCCAAAATTTATGCCTGAATTATCTAAATTAGGTAAGATCTTAGGCCCAAAAGGTTTAATGCCAAACCCTAAATTAGGAACAGTTACACCTAAACCATTAGATGCTGTTAAGGAATTCAAAAAAGGTAAAATGAATTACCGTACAGACACATATGGAAACATTCATATGACAGTTGGTAAAGCATCTGCTGCTAATGAAAAGATTGTTGAAAACATTGATGCATTAGTAAGTTTCATTAAATCTAAGAGACCATCAACTGTAAAAGGTGATTACATTCAAAAGATATACTTATCTTCTACAATGGGTCCTTCAATTAAAGTAGCATTTGAAAAATAGAGAGTAATCTCTATTTTTTTATTTAATTCCTTTAAAAAACTCTGTTGCTTTAATAGGAAAATAATAATCTACAATTGCATCTGTAAATGTAGATTTAGTTGGATTAACTTCAATAATTATCAAATCTTTTCTTTCTTGTTTAGCAAGATAAGGAAGGCTATTGGCCGGCATTACTTGTCCACTTGTTCCTATAATTAATAAAACATCTGCTCTTACTAATTCATCAAATGCTTTGTCTTGAACTTCTGGGTTTATTCCTTCTCCATAAAATACAAAATTAGGTTTTAAAATAGCATTACATTTTGTACATTTAGGAGGAATAGATGAAAGCAAATCATTTGTAGCTTTAAATTTTTTATGACACTTAGGACATATTAATGTTTTAGTTGTTCCATGAAATTCAATAACATTATCTGCTCCACCTTCTTGATGAAGATTATCAATGTTTTGAGTAATTACTGCTTTTACAATTTTTTCTTTTGATAATCTACCAATTTCTGTATGAGCAAAATTTGGTTTTGCTTTATCCATGAATTGATAAAATATTTTATAGATTTCATTTCATGAACTTTCTGGATTATAAAAAAAATAATCTAATTCTATAAACTTTGGATCATATTGTGTTCATAAACCGCCAGCGCCAGTAAAAGGCGGAATTCCACTTTCAACAGAGACTCCAGCTCCTGTAAAAACTACTAAGTGCTTACTATTTAAAATCAAATTTTTTGCTTTTTCAAAATCCATATCTTTATTTAATATAATTAAATTATGTCTGAATCATATCAAATTGCATTAATAACATTAGGTATTGTAGCATTAGTTTTACTAATTGTTGTTTTACTATACGCTATTAATGCGTACAGAAGAATTGGTATAGTAGCAAAGAAAGCTGATTATTTAGTTGAAGACTTAACTTATAAATCAGAAATGTTAATGCCAACATTTGATGCTGTTAGTAAACTAACAAAATATACAGATTTATTAGAAAAATATGTAAATAATAGAACGCCATTTGCATATGACTATATTAAGAAGGACAAACCTTCAAAAATAACTCATAAAAAAGAAAACAAAACAAAAAAGAAGTCTAATAAATCTTCTAGATCAGGTAAATAAAAAAAACAATTATGTTTAAAGGAAATAAAACTATGGACTTTATCTCAGTCCATGGTGCTAGAGAAAACAACCTAAAGAATGTTAGTGTTGATATCCCTAAGAACAAACTTGTGGTTATTACAGGTTTAAGTGGTAGTGGAAAATCATCACTAGCTTTTGACACTATATATTCAGAAGGTCAAAGACGTTATCTTGAATCATTATCTAGTTATGCTAGACAATTTTTAGGTGGTAATGAAAAACCTGATGTTGATTCAATCGAAGGATTATCTCCTGCAATTGCAGTTGATCAAAAATCAACTTCTAATAATCCAAGATCTACTGTTGGTACTATTACAGAAATCTATGACTATTTAAGAGTGTTGTTTGCGAGAATTGGTGAACCATATTGTCCTAATGGTCATGGTAAGATTGAAACTTTAACTATTAAACAAATAGTTAATAAAATTTGAGATTCGTTTGAAGAAGGCGATAAACTTCAAATATTATCACCAATTGCTTACAAACAAAAAGGTACTTTTAAAAATGAGCTAGATAAATTAAAGGCTGAAGGTTTTTTAAGAGTTAGAGTTGATGGAGAAGTTTATTCATTAGATGATAAGATAGAATTAGAAAAAAATAAATTCCATTACATTGATATTGTCATTGACCGTATTATTGGTAATAAAGATAGTGACACAAGAAGCAGGATTAATGAAGCTGTTGAAACAGCTTTGAAGCACGGAGAAAATAAGGTTGTTGTTTTAGTAAATAATAAAGAAACTTTATATTCTCAATCTCATGCATGTAAGGTTTGTGGATTTAATATTCCTGAATTAGAACCAAGATTGTTTTCTTTTAATTCACCGGTTGGTGCATGCCCTAAATGTCATGGTTTAGGATTTACATATGAACCAGATGAAAATAAAATGATTCCTGACCCATCATTAAGCATTAATGAAGGTGGATTAGATTATTTTAAAAATACCGTTAATACAACTTCGTTAGATTGATTAAAATTTGATCAATTACTTAAACATTACAAAATTTCTAAAACAAAACCATTAAATGAATTCACTAAAAAAGAAATGGATATTGTAATGTATGGTTCTAAAGAACCAATTGACATTACTATTAAATCTTCAAGTGGTAATGTTTATAGCAAATTTGATTACGCTGAAGGTGTGCTAACATTAGTGAAGCGTAGACACTTAGAAACTACAAGCGAAACAGCAAGACAATATTATTCAAAATATATGGCTGAAAAAACTTGTTCTGAATGTCATGGACAAAGATTATCAAAAGCAGCATTATGTGTTAAGATTAATGGTAAATCAATTATTGATTTAACTAATTTATCTATTAAGAGATTAATTGATTTCTTTTTAAATCTTGAATTAACTGAAAATCAAAAGAAGATTGCCAAATTAGGTTTAAAAGAAATTATTGATCGTTTAACATTCTTAGATAATGTTGGATTAGGATATTTAACATTAAGTAGATCTGCTGGCACATTATCAGGTGGAGAAGCACAAAGAATTAGATTAGCTACTCAAATAGGTAGTTCATTAACTGGCGTCTTATATGTTTTAGATGAACCATCTATTGGTTTACACCAAAAAGATAATGACATGTTAATAGATACTCTTAAGAAAATGAGAGATTTAGGAAATACATTATTAGTCGTAGAACACGATACAGACACTATGATGCAATCAGACTACATTATTGATGTTGGTCCGGGTGCTGGACAATATGGTGGTAAGATTGTAGCTGTTGGTACTCCACAAGAAATTATTAATAATAAAGATTCTTTAACCGGAAAATATTTATCTGGTGAAAAATTTATCCCTGTTCCAAAATCTAGAAGATCAGGAAGCGGACAAAAAATAATTATGAAGGGCGCTACATTTAACAACCTTCATAATGTAGATGTTACTTTTCCTTTAGGAAAATTAATTTGTGTTACAGGAGTATCAGGCAGTGGTAAGTCTTCATTAATTAACGGAGTGTTTGCCAAAAATATTCAAAAATTATTATTTAACCCATTTGTTAGTGCACCAAAGATTAAGAGTATAGTTGGTGCTCAAAGTCTTGATAAGCTAATTTTAGTAAGTCAAGAACCAATTGGTAGAACACCAAGAAGTAACCCAGCAACATATGTTGGTGTATTTGATGATATTAGAGAATTGTTTGCATCAGTTCCTGAAGCAAAAGCTCGTGGATACACTAAGGGAAGATTCTCATTTAATGTTCCTGGTGGACGTTGTGAAAAATGTTGAGGTGATGGAATTATTAGGATTGAAATGCATTTCTTACCTGATGTATATATCACATGTGATGAATGTAATGGTAAGAGATACAACGAAGAAACATTACAAATTAAATATAAAGGCAAATCGATTTATGATGTATTAGAAATGTCTGTAGTAGAGGCTATGGAATTCTTTAAGAATATTCCTAATATTTTTAGAAAACTTCAATTAATGAATGATGTGGGATTAGGCTATTTAAAATTAGGTACGCCTTCTGATAGGTTATCAGGTGGTGAGGCTCAAAGAATTAAATTAGCTAAGTTCTTACAACGTAAAGCAAGCAAGAACACTATATTAATTCTTGATGAACCAACAACAGGATTACATACACATGATATTGCAAATTTAATTAATGTATTAGATAGAATTGTAGACGGGGGTAGTACAGTAATTGTAATTGAGCACAATTTAGATTTGATTAAGTGTGCCGATCATATTATTGATCTAGGCCCAGAAGGTGGAGAAGGTGGAGGAAAAATAATCGCCACCGGTACACCTGAACAAGTGGCTCAACATGACGATATTTCTTATACTGCTAAGTATTTGAAGAAGATTTTATAATATTATTTAATAAAGGAAAATAAGTTAATGTCAAAAACAAATACAATTTTAATAGTAGCAAACACCGTTCCATAATTTTGGATCTTCATTCCACTAGCTTGTAATGCTTTATAAAATGCACGGTTTAATGTAGAATCATATCCAATTGCTTCTCCAGTTGACTTCATTTCAGGGGATAAATACGCATCTAATCCATGAATTTTGTTAAACGAGAATACAGGAACTTTAACATATCATCTTTTAGTTGTTATGGGAATGAAAATAAGTGCTGATCATCAAACATTAAATAACATGAAATTTATTTACGGTATATCGTTAATGAAAATGACTAAAATAAACAATTAGCCTCTGAATTAATTTCTATTTTTAAAGATGACAATTTTACTAAATATGCAAAATTTTACAACATCTACATAGCACATATAGCGCAAAAGAAGACGCATCAAACAAAGTTGCTGACATTCCTAAATCTATAAGAGATGAAAAACATTGAAAATTTTATGAAAAAATATATCAAAAATTTACTTTGTAGTGATGATGAACTTAACAACCATAAAAATGAATTCTTAAATCCATTTAACACAAGCGTTAATGACTCTTTTTTATGGATTCGGTTTCTCTGACTATGGATCAGCGGCTTTTTGAGCTCTTTTTGGGAGTGATATAGGCATTTCCTTACTTAGCTTTGCAACAATTACTGGATCACCATCTCTTGCTAATTATGCTGGTAAAGTTATTGCAGAATGGCTAGTTAATTTGACACGTGAAATAGATAAAATGCAAGAAGCAATAGAAAGTTAGCAAATGAATTCATTGATCCTCTTAATGATAATGAATTTTCATATATATCAAAAGCAAAAAAAGAATTGGAAGCAGCTCGTCTATCAAAAAGAATAGATGCATTAACAAAACAGCGATGTCCAGGTAATGATGTTAAATATTGAACAGAGCAGGTCTCTGTAATCAGACATAATTGCATATTAACTGGTGTAATTATTCCCAGAATAGCAGCTACAATTTTTGATATATTATTTAATAAAGCTTGCGATAATTCCGAAAAAATTTCAACTTATTTTTTATTAAAGAAATAATTTCAAGTCCAACTACGTACTTTTTTATATTCCTAGGAAGTTTGCTATTAACTTTTTTACATTTTTAAATATTTTTCAAAACATGCTATAATAATTAACAAGAAACATTAAAGTAATAAGAATTATGACAAAGAAATTATTTAAAGTATTAGCATCAACATTAATGTGTAC
>CASPLF010000005.1 GCA_949422915.1 uncultured Mycoplasmatales bacterium | reverse complement strand
CTTTCGTTTTTTATTCATAATTGAAGTACTTTGTCTTTTGGTGAGAATCACTCAAACAAAATTTTAAAAAAATATCAAACTGAAATTGAAGATGAATTAAAAAAAGATATATCTGAAATAAAAGCTATCTTTTTTAATCTAGCTTATATTATTTCTAATGACAACAAAACTAAAGTGAAATTTAAACCGTTAAAAGAATATAGAGGAACGAATATTTGAAATTTTATTAATTATGTTAAAGAAAATGCAAATTTTTTAAATTTTGAAAAAATTATTTTATGCTAATCCGATTATTTTCATAGCATTTAATTATGTCGAAAAGTACATCTAATTCAGTTAATCCGTCAAAATCAAAATCTTTAAATTTCTCTTTTAAATCTAAAAATTCCATCGGCACTCTTTTACCTTCTTTATAATACACTAGTTGATATCTGTAATCAGCGTGTTTAATTATTCCAAAAAAATAATCAGTAATTTTTTCAGAGTTTCTTAAATAACCTTTTTCAATGTGTTTTATAGAATTGATATATTCAATTCCACCACAAATGGTTTTAATCTCACAAATAATTGTCGTGCCATTTTTTGTTCGCAATATATAATCCGGATACTGTTCGTGTTTATTACCGTTTTCATCACGATAAATATAAGAGACACTTTCTTTAGAACGCTCATTCCTGTGAATAAAGTATAAAAAATCTTTGTTGTATTTTACAAAACTATCTAAATCTTGAAGAAAATGACGTTCAGGAGAATTATTGTTAGACGAGTTCGGATCAGAGTTATAAAAAAGTTTGTTTTCACCATTTATTGTTGTTGTTAAAATTTGAGATAAATGTCTAATCTCTGCATTCAACATATTTTCTTTTGGATTATTAGAAAATTGTATACGAGGTAAATTAATTTCTTTAATTTTTAAATCATATTTTGATTCTTTTTCAGAATCGGTTTGATAATGACGTTTTTGAGCAATAATTTTCTTAGAAAACGATATGTCTTGTAAAATTTTACATTTGAATAAAACAGAATTCATATAACCTATTTGTTTAAAGACTTGATTAAAAATTTTTTTTAGATATGGAGAATTTCTACGTAATCAATTATTAAATTCTTTTTCTAATTGAAATTTATTAGAGATTGTTTTTTCTAATCAATTAATTGTGTGTTTACCTATTTTCCCCTGTTTATCAAGAGATTGATCAATTTTTTTAACATTTAGATTACCAGAAAAAATTTTTTTTGGTATTTTAATATCAAGTGTTTTGTTCTTGTTTAACAAAGAAACAATATTGGTGCCTTTAATGTCTTTGTTAAACAAACTTATGTAGTCTCTTACAAGGTCATTATTGTGTTTTGCTAGATAACCTCTTCCTTCAACATCTTTTGAAGTTTGTGAGAGATATGTTTTTTTAACTTTTTCGTTTATAAAACTATCTTTTAATTTTAAAATTGAAGTTTCATATTGTTTTGCCGATTGATGGGCTGAATATAAATAACAAGTTAATATTTCTTTTTGCTCATCATCATCGAATTTATTAAAATTCTCTATATCACCTACAAATATATTTCTAAGAACTCTACCCAATGTTTGTATTCTCAAATTGTCGGAGTCAATATTTCTATATTGACTTAAAATACAAGCTCTAGGAATATTCCAACCAGTAGCTATTGCAAATTTAAAGATAATAACATCAATATCAGAATCGTTTTTTTGTAATTCATTTCTAGTTATTTTTCTAGACTTTAGTAAACCGGATGCTTGAAATGCTTCTTTGTTTTTGGACAAGGTATAAGCGTAGTTTAAATTGTGTTTTTTACAAATATTAATAATTTGTTTAATTTCTTCTTCACCTTTTGTTTTAGAAGAGATTTGAACCAAAAGGGCTGGTTTGATTATCTGGCCCTTGATATCACTTATTTTTCTATATATTCCTGGATGCTCATTAGAACCCCATAATTTTTTTAGCTTCTTACAAGCTAGCTCAAAAAGATGTTCCTCATTTTCATTGTCTTCAATATCTCCATCAAAGAGACTAATGTTATTTTTAATTAATCCGGCATCTTGAGCTTCAGATAAAGTCATGCAAACATGAGGAATCATTTGCTCTTTTCCGTTTTCTAATGTTGCAGATAATCATAATTGTTTATAAAAATATCTATTTAATTTTGAAAGATTTTGTGATGTGTCATTAGTATTTATCTTTGTTCCAATGTGGGCTTCATCCCTTATAAAAATTATTCTTTTGTTTTCACTAACTTTTTCAAGATAAGATTCTAATAATTTTAATTTAAATAAATTCGACCCATTTTTAAATGATGCTTCTCCAATCGTTAACACATCAGTATGATATCTTGGACGCAACGGTGTTGTCAAACCACTAGGTATATGCTCTACATTAAAATTACTACCTTTTAATTGAGAATTATATAAAGATTCATAATTTTGTTTTTCAATTCCACCAGTTGAAATTGAAGCAACTAAAAATAAGAAGTTTTCATTTGGATTATTTTTTTTAAACTCTTCAATTATTCTTGCTAACATTAAAGTTTTACCGCTTCCTGTTGGGGATTGAAAATATAAAGGATGATTTTTGTCAAACTGTTCAGTTGAAAGTAGCGAAACTACTTCATTAATCTTTTTTTCTTGAATTTCTAGCAACATAAAAATTATTTATTTAAATGATTTAATAAGATATTGAATTTTGCATTTATTATTTTTTTTCTTTCATCAAGAGAAAGAATATCTATATATCCATAAACGGATAAATCAATTATTTCATAAGGATTTAATTGACTTTCTAAAGAAATATCATATTGTTTTGTTTCTAAATAATCAAAATCAATATTAAAAGGGGTATTATGTGATAATCAAGGACATTCTTTTTTTGAGAGTTTTTTTCCATCCTTATTTGTTCCATATGAAATTCTAAAAATACGCTCAATTAATACATTTTCACCAATGTTTTCCCAACTATTAAGTGACGGTATAAAATCAAATTTTTTAGTAGCAAGTATAATTTTTCTTTTTTGTTTATCTTCGTTATTTAATTCTAGTATAGATTGAGCAGTTGTTCCTGATCCGGCAAAAAAATCTAAAATTAATGGATCCTTTTTTGCTTTGTATGAAGAGATTAAAAATTTAATCATATCAACATTCTTAGGATTCCCAAATTTTTTATTATTTAAAATTTCCCCTAATACTTTTGTACCATCACTAGAAGAATATTTAATTATTGATTGAATAGGGTGATCGTTTGTTTTAGAAAAACCATCTTCTATGTATTTTTTAGGATAAATTTTATATGATTCACTTTTTGTTTTTACAAAATCCAATAAGTTTTTTTCTAATAAATTTTTGGCATCAACCATCCCTCTTGATCAACGCCCTAAAACATTTCCTTTTCTTAATGGAGGATAAATAGGAACAAAACCTTTTGAAATTAAAGCTTTGTCAAATGAATAGACTTTATCTATATTATTTTCTTTAATAATATCTTTGTCTTTTACATAATTATTAGAGAGAATTTTTTCATTTGTTTTAGGGTTATAGTAAAAAATGTACCCCATGCTCGGTCTATCTACTAGTTTATCATTACCAAAGGATGTATCAAACGGATACTCCCTATAATATGTACCAAAATCATCTGTATAAAATTTTAAATTTTGTGAATCTACATTGAATAGTACCTTCTTATTAGATAAATCATTTTTTGAATATACTAAAACATATTCGTGATTTTTTTGTATATTATGAGCTCCTTGTTGAAAATTCATTTTATCTCAAATAATATTACCGACAAATTGTTTCTTTCCAAATACTTCATCACAAATTATTTTTAAATAAGAATGCATATTGTCATCTATTGAAATAAAAATTATTCCATCATTAGATAATAAATCAGAGGCTACCTCCAGCCTTGCTTTCATAAAATTTAATCATTCATTTTGTTCTCTTAAATCTCTATAACCAAGAGAGCTGTTTCCTGTATTATATGGAGGGTCAATGTATATTATGTCAATGCCGCCGTTGTCTTGTATTGTTTTATCACAAAGTAAATTATTTAAAACATCTAAATTATCAGGCGCCAGGATAAATTGTTCTTTTTTTAACGTTTCAATTTCTTTTTTATAATCAAACGGTTTTTCTTTGTTTAACCTATCTATTTTATTGTTAATTTTTTCTCAATTTTCTTTTTCAATGGTATTATCGCAAATGATAACTTTATTATGAGTAGGAGAGATTTCACCTTTTTGATATTTTGAAGGTTCTAATATTGTTAAAGTATTTGTTGTAATTGTTGGTACTCTTTGAAAATTAAAACCTTCTTGTAATCCTTTAATTAAATTAGCTATTACATTAACTTCTTGTTCGTTTCTTGCTTGATTGACTATATATATATATATATATCAATTAAGTTTAGACCATTTGTAGCAACTTCAGTTTGTTTTTCAATCAACAGACCTCTATTGCTTAAATCTTTTATCATTTCTATAGTCTTATTTTTTATATCTTGTAAATCCATAGATACTATACATTATAAGTGTATTATTAATTCTTTAATTTATGATTATTTATAATAATGTAAAAATAAAACGGATTATTTGCAAATAAATATTAGAATTAAAGTAAAATAAATTTAATTAGCAAAAATGTGTAAAAAAAATGATTGAAGAAAATCAATAGAAAAATATACAAGTCTTGATGAATGTTATGAAGAAATTGATCATTCTATTAGACGGAGAAATAAATTAGATATGGTTTGTTTTGACATATTAAATAACATATATAACTTACAAGAAATCAATCAATTATTTCCATATTATATAAAAACTCTTAAAAGGCCTGATTTCAACAATGAATTGATATTGAATGATTTTAACAACCTTATTTTTTTAATTTTTAAATCTATGGCTATTTCTATTCGTGAATTTAATGACTACATGTGAGTTTTTTCTAAAAAAAGGAATATAAATCTATATTCGTCAAGATAGAAAATTATATTTTTATAAAAAGAATAATGTCTAAAGAAGCATATTTTGCTTTTTCTCAACTTTTACACAATTCAAATTATATTACTTCTACAAGACCTGAAGATTTCCTAAAGAATGACAAATATTGAAAAGCATTCCTAAATGATTGCTTAAATAAATTCACATTAGAAGAAATTAAGAATGAAATGGAAGAAATTCTTAAAGAATTCAAAAAAATTGATAATGCAGTAAAAACAAGATCAATAAAAATGGACAAATTTTATGATCATCCAGCATATAAATTAATAGTAACTATGATGGATGAAGTGCTTAAAACAAAAAACTAAAATAAGAACAAACAATAAAACTCATTTCATGTTTACTACAATATTTTATTCATCAACAAAAAAAGATAGACCTGAAACAGATCTATCTTTAAGGTAATTTTTAAGAAAAATTAACTAACGGTTGAATCATTCAACTACGTATGTTTCGTTGATTTCTTGGTTAAGTTCTTTTCTTTCTGGATATCTTACATATTGACCAGAAAGTTTAGCAAAATCAGTTTTAACGAATGGAAGAGTTCCTCTTGTTTCGTTTTCACCTAAAGCTGCCATTTTCTTAGAAGCTTCTTTAACTTCAATTGTTGAATTTAAAGGAACAATTGCTGAAGGAATTGAACATTTTTTACCATTTAATAGAATGTGACCGTGGCTTACCATTTGTCTTGCTGCACGTCTTGTCTTAGCAAAGCCCATACGGTAAACTAAGTTGTCTAATCTAGATTCCAATACGATTAATAAGTTCATACTTGTAGAACCTTTCATTTTCTTAGCGATTTGGAATAATCTTCTAAATTGACGGTCATTCATTCCATACATTAAAGCAAGTTTTTGCTTTTCTTGTAATTGTTGACCATAACCTGAAACTTTGTGTTTATCTGCACCATGTTGACCAGGGGCATATGTTCTTTTCTTTCCTTTTAAGAATTCCTTGTTATCTTCTAAAATAGAAAAACCTAATCTTCTAGATTTCTTAAAAATACTTTTTGTATATCTTGACATTTATATAACTCCTTATGTGTAGTGCACATAAGAGACCGATTTTAATCCTAGTTGGGTAAATTGATACTAATACTTTCGGCATTTCAGCATACTTACTTGTAACAGCTTACCTATCAATTTATTTAACAACTATATTAAATTGCTGATATGTGCAAAAGTTATTATATTGATTTTAGAAATAATCTATAAATTATTTTATTTAACTTAATTTTGTTTTTGTTAATTTCAAACTGTTTGTTTCAATTAAATCAACCATAACGACTTTTATGTTATTAACATCACCTTTCAATGTATTAACATCTGTTTTCAATGTATTAACATCACCTTTCAATGTATTAACATCAGTTCTTAATACATTAACATCTGTTTTTAGTTCATCAATAGATTGTTGATGATTATCTAATCGTTTATTAATTTGAGTAAACCCATTACGCATTTCTTCACGCATTTCAAACACAATATCTTTTAACGATATTTTATTGTTTTTAGGATTGACTTTTCTACCTGAAACTTCTTTCATTTGTTGCAATTTTATTATATCATCAATTTTTTCTAGAATTTTGAAACTCCTAGGTTTTCCTGTTTTAACTAATTTTTTATTTGACATATTCTCTTATATTTATCTTTTCATAAAAGATCATAATAGGAAAATACGAAAAAACTGTTTAGAATTTGTTTAAAATTTGTCTAATTATTTTTCAGAATTTTTCCAAACATTGCTTTATGTTACTAAGAGTAAGAAGTTTACTATTAATCCTTTACAATTCTCTTTAAAGGAGTGTATTCTAATTTAAGGGAATTTGCAATTGTAGAATTTGTAATTTTACCTTTATAAGTGATTACTGCATTACCTAAAACAGGAGAAGTTTCTAAATTAAAAGTATTTTTTAAAACTTCTTCTAATAGCTCAGTATTAATTTTAGAAATTAAGGCAGAGAATGTTTTTGGATAATAATGACTTACATTGCCTACATTAAAGTGAATAACATCAGCTGTTGTAAAAACAGCTTTTGATAATTTTGTTTGTTTAGATTCTGTTTGACTAGCAAAACCATAATCGCTAGCTAAATCTACAAACACAGCACCTTTGTTTATTGAAGTAATCATTTTTTCATTAAAAATTGTGTGTGTTGGTTCGTTTGGATCATTAGCTGCACAAACAACAGCATCAGCTTGTCTTAGCATTGAAAATAATTTTTCATAATCATATTTAAATACAGATAATGTACAATCATTAATCTTGCATAATTGTTTGTAATCATTATTATTTTTTACTTTTTCTAAATCAGCTTCGTTGTAATCAAATACAACTACATTGCTTCCTAAAGCAAGTGCTGATTTAATTAATGATTTTCCAGCAGCATTTGAACCACCGATAATAAATAAGTTTGAGTTAAAGTCTTCGACTTTACCAAAAACTTTTCCTAACCCTTTCTTTTGGTATCTAGATAAATAAAAACCTATAACACTTGCAGCCAATTGCCCTTTTAATTGTTCAGTAACTTTAAAGATGGATCCATCTTTTGTATATTGAATAGATTTAATTGATACCATAGTGGTATTGTATTTAAGCAATTGGTAAAGATATTTGTTTTCATTTATTGGATTTGCATAGTTTCAAACTATTTGTGTAGGAGTCAATTTTTTTAAAATCTTTGAGCAAACGCTTCCGATTTTGCAAATTACATGATAAGAAGAAATGTCAGACATATAGTTCTTCTTAATAGTTGCACCAGCAGATACATATTCATGATCAGGATATCCTAAACTACTACCGTAATTAGGTTCAATATAAATTTCTGCACCTTTAGAAGTTAATGTTTTAATATCATTTGGAACTAATAATACTCTTTGGTTTTTATTTTTTTCTTTTAATAATAAAAATTTCATATTAATTAAATTATATAGAGTATTAGTTAATTAATGATTTTAGATAATGTTCAATAGCTATCATTGCACGAACATCGTTGTTACAATATTTTCCTAAATTTTTTACATTAATTTTTCATTCTTCATCTGATAACTTATTAAAGAATCTTTTTGTAGAGGCATTTTGTGCTTCAGTACCATTATGGATTCCATCTAAACCTGTTTTGTAATTTACACAACCTGCAGCTTTAAAAATGTGGTTAGCATATTTTTCTACCAATGGTAGAACTTTTTTAATTGAATAAAAACCTTTAAGTTCTTTAAAGACAACATACTTGTTATCTTTGTTTATGATAAACGATTCAGCAATATCTACAATGTTGTCATTAATAATTTTTACTTTTTCATTGTATTCTGGTTCATTTATATATTCAGCCATCTCTCTAAGTCTAATTGTTTCAAAATTTTTATTAAAAACAATGTAGTCATATTCTTTACATTCTTCTAAATTTTTTGAAGGCAAACAAGCATCAATGATTGTTTTAAAATCATTTTTATTAATTCCATTAACAGGATCGATAACAACTGGTTCTATTTCTTCAAGGTACCCAAGTCCTTTACCACGATCAATTACAACAGACACTTGATTTACAGTTTGCATAAAAGGTGGATACTTATCCACAACTCTAATTGCTAAATTTAGAGATTCAAAATCAAAATAAACTTTTTTGTCTCTAATACTTTTAATAAATTCAATTGCATGCTCAGAAAAATATGGAGCATTTTTAGATTTTGAAATTCCAAATAAATATTGTTTTAATGCTGTAGGTTTATTTCATGTTTTACCATTAGCAAGAGTAAATTTGTTAGTTTCAAACAAATTAATAACTGTTTGAAATGGAACATTTTTTCCTTTTATCATATTGTATATTTTACAAGCAACTTCAAATTTGCATAACTTTCCAGAAAATTGAAAAGGCAAATAATCTAGATTATTTGAAAAATAATAATAGTCTCTTAATAGCAATCAAAAATCTACATCTTTGTAAGACATTTTGTATTTTTGAACCGGTTCATAATTTATCTTTGAAACATCCGGAATTGGTTTTTGCATTAAATCGTGCAAACGATCAATCGTCTCCCAAAATTGTTTAATATCAGCGCATATTGTTGATAGAAAATTACTCTTACCAGATGTTGTTTGTATCATTTCCTTAATTGATGGTACCTCATTTGAACCATCATCTTTATCTTCTCATATTAAATGTTCTTTTGCATAAGCTTTCTTTGCGCATTTAGCTTCTAAAGAAAGAATTTTATATTCATCTTTTTTTGTATAGGTATCAAAACTCTTAGGCGTTTTACCATCATGGCATTTATCTACTAAAACAAAAGATACTTGTCCAAAAGGTAATAGTTCATATTTAACAATACATAAATAATAATTTTCCAAAACAATATCCATTGAATCTTCAATAACATTAACTTGATAAAACAAATCAAGTATGTGAACAAATTTTGTGCTAGTAGTCCCTTTTGTTTCAATGATATAAACTTTACCATTTCTTTTAACAATAGCATCAGGCTTAGTAATTGCTTTTTTATTTTTAGTAATGAATACACTTTGAAAAATAATGATGTTATCATTATTAGTTAATAATTCTTTTGTTTTTTCAAAAGCATCTTCATTTGTTAAATGATCTTTTGATAAGTCAATTGCTTGACAATCAGGAAATTGTTTAGTAACAAACTTTCTTGATTCTTCATCTATTATGTTTCCTTCATAAACCTTTGGGTCTATATCAGCTAAATTCTTTAATTGATTTTCAGAAACAGTTTCTTTATATTGCTTATATAAAGAAAATGAATCATCTTCTTCTTTTATAGACTCATCATCTGTTTCGTCAAATTCATTAAATTTATTGTTACTTTGTTCTATTTCTTTAACAATTTCTTTATGCAAAAAATCATTGATTGCAATACTACCAACTAACAGTTGGTCATCTGTTCTATTAAAGCTATTTAAATAAAAGTATTTAGTAACATATTTTGCCATATTACAAAATCTTTATATTGTTTGTTTTTGTAAATTGAATAAATTCATCATCTCAAACAGATGCTACAACTTCTGCTATATGTAGCTTATCTAATAAATACATATAAAAGTTAGACAAATCAAATGCAACTAAGAACCTATGTTCTCCTATATCTTCACGTATAGAAATATTTAATGAGTAAAACTTTAACAATCTAATTCTTGATTTAATTTTAGGAATGTAAATATATAAAGAAGCAGATTCATTATTTTTAGTTAAGTCCTTGTTATTACATTCATTAAATTCATTTAATGTAGCATCATCTGTTCCTAAAATTAAAGTTGGACCTTTAGAACTTAAATACATATCAATGTATTGAGAATATTCTTCTTGTCTTAATCTTTTTGGAATAATATCTTTAATATTTGCAACATTAATGTTTTCAATATCTTTATCTGTAATGTTGTATTTCTTTAATAATTCTTCATTAAAAATTATTTTGAAACTATTCACAATAGATTCAACTAAACTTTTAGCTGAATCTTTAAATTCATTATGAGTTGTTTGTTGAGTTGTATATAAATACAACACGTCTTTAATTAATGAATCTGTATTTGTCAATTTGGAATCTCTATTAATCAATTTTGTTTTGGCAATAAGTGATTTGTCAGAAGAAATATTAAGTTTATTTCCAAGTTGTTTAAAATAATCAAAGTTTTCACTATTTACAATATAAGGTAGTTTTGATGATGCATTATCAAAAGATATCTTACGATAAATGCAATCATTCATATTTGTACCATCAACATGAGAAATCAAAGGATAATCAACTTGAATAGAATTGAATCTTTCTTCTAACATACTGATAAATGCAAGGTTAAAATCATTGATAAAACTTATAGTTTTATCTAAATCATATTTTGGTTTGTAATTAATTGGAAAATAAGATTTAAAGTTGTTAATCATAAATTATTTTTCATCACGCATGTGAGGAAATAATAATACATTA
Organism: uncultured Mycoplasmatales bacterium; assembly: GCA_949422915.1. GTDB lineage: Bacteria > Bacillota_I > Bacilli_A > Mycoplasmatales > Mycoplasmoidaceae > Malacoplasma_A. Next base: position 27,706 of record CASPLF010000005.1, on the reverse strand, counting down.
CGAATCGTTGTGTTGTTAGTTAATAACATAACAAGACGATCAATTCCTAATCCAAATCCACCTGTTGGTGGCAACCCATATTCAAGAGCTTCAATGAAATCATTGTCCATTTCATTAGCTTCATCATTTCCTAAATCTTTTTCTTTTAGTTGATTTTCAAAACGTTGTTTTTGGTCAATTGGATCGTTTAGTTCACTAAATGCATTTGCATATTCTTTACCACAAATAAATAATTCAAATCTCTTAGTATACCTTGGATCTTTTGAATCTTTTTTAGCTAATGGAGATACTTCAATTGGATGACCATAAACAAACGTTGGTTGGACACAACGTTCTTCACAATAAGTTTCAAAAAACTTATTGATAATATGACCTCTATTTTTTTCATGAGGTAATAATTCGATGTGTTTTTCATTTGCTATTTCAATTGCCTTAGGATCAGAATCGATTTGATTAAAATCAATGTTAGTTGCTTCTTTAATAGCATCTACCATGTTGATTCTTTTAAATTTTTGATTAAAATCAAGATTTACACCTTTATATTCAAAATTTTGCTTTCCAATATTTTTTGTAACATACTTAATGATTTCTTCTAACAAATCCATTTGATCTTCCATAGAAGAATATGCAGTATATGCCTCAATAGATGTAAACTCGGGGTTGTGTGTAGCATCCATTCCTTCATTTCTAAAGTTTCTACCTATTTCATAAACTTTTTCAAAACCACCAACTACTAATTTTTTAAGAGCTAATTCTGTAGCTATTCTTAAATAATATTCGCGATCAAGAGCATTGTGATGAGTAACAAACGGACGAGCAGCTGCTCCTCCTAAAATTGATTGAAGAATTGGAGTTTCTACTTCAATGTATCCTAACGAATTTAAATATTCTCTAATTAATGAAACTATTTTGCTACGCAAAACAAATGTGTTCATTGATTCACTGTTCATGATTAAATCAACATAACGTTTTCTTGCCCTAACTTCTTCGTCTTGCAAACCATGGAATTTCTCTGGTAATGGTCTTAATGATTTAGAAAGGATTACTAAATTGTTAATTTTAACTGTACATTCACCAGTGTTAGTTTTCATTGGCGTTCCTTGAACACCAACAATATCACCAATATCTAATACTTTAGAAAATAAATGTCAAATTTTTGGATCACAAGTTTTTTTATTAATATAAAGTTGAACTGTACCATCAAAGTCTTTTAAAACAGCAAAAGTTTGTCTGATAGCCATAATTCGACCAGCAATTTTAATTTCATCTGTGCATTCATGAAGTTCTTCTTTAGAGTTATTTTTATATTTTTCTTTAAAAGAAGAAGAAGTAAAATTACGTTCAAATCTTTCGTATTTGAACGGATCATTTCCTTCATTAACCAATTGAGTTAGTTTATTTCTTCTACTTTGCTCTTGGTCAGTAAAATTGTTTTCCATAGTGTTTATATTATAAAAATAAAAATATTAAGGGCACTAAGTTATTTATTTTATCTTTTTCTTTAATTCTCTTTTTATTAAAGATATATTGTTAGAAGTCAATAAAGGAATTAATTCATTAATTTCTTCAGGTTTTTTATCTCACCATTTGAATTTTAAAAGAATTTTTATTAATTCGTTATCAAATCTTTTTTTAATGACTTTTGCAGGATTACCAACAGCTATTGAATAAGGAGGTATATCAGAAGCGACCGTACTATTTAAACCTATTATTGCGCCATCTCCTATGTGGATTCCTGGAAGAATTGTACAATTTTGCCCTATTCAAACATCATTTCCGATAATTGTGTCACCTTTAATTGGTAATTCTGAAAGTTTAGGAGCATTTTGTTTTCAAGAATCCATAATGTAAAATGGATAAGTGGAAACACAATCCATTTTGTGATTTGCTCCATTCATAACAAACTCTACACCTTTGCCTATTTGGCAAAATTTTCCAATGATTAATTTGTCGCCAACAAAGTCATAATGATGTGTGACATGTTTTTCAAAATCTAAATCGCTAAAATATGAAAATTCTCCAACAATGATATTTTTATTTTTTATTGTTGGTTTAATATGTATAACTGTTTTACAATTTTTAACTGGATATATTTTATTCGGATCAGGATCTCTTTTAATCATAAAAGTTTCTTTTATTTATTTAGTTATATTAAATATTTAACACTTTACATCTATAATCCTTTTATATGGCAAGCTCAGGAAATAATTTTTGAAACTTAATTTTTAAATGAAATAAAAGTTTTTTAAAGGCTCAGCAAATTAAAAAAGATCCTACTAAAAGACAAAAATCAATTTGATTTGGAGTGATTTCATCATTATGCGCATTCATTGGAATTCTTTTTGGAGTATTATTTGGTTTCTCTTTAAATGGTTTAGAAAGTGATAATGCATTAGCTAATATTTTAGGATGAATTGGTTTAGTTGTTGGTGTAATAGGATGGATCGGTTTAATAATTGAATCATTTATATATTGATCATTCCAAGTGTCAATTAATAAAAAACCATTTACATGAATATCTCTTGTATTAATAATAATATTCATGGTCGCTGCTGTTATAGCTGCATTTATCATTTCAACTCATTGATAATAATGTTAAATAGAAATAAAAAAACAAGCCTTATGGCCTGTTTTTTTATTTACCAGTTTGTTCTTGAGGTTTGTTAGTATCAGGTTTTGGCAGATCAATTTTAACATTTCTAAATCTCATAATGATCTCTGCAGTTATTTTTTGATCTTGAATCATTTGTCTATAACCTTCGAATTGATTCTTATTTTCTAAGATATCTCTTATAGGATTGTTAGTCATCTTGTAATAATTTTGTAATGAATTCTTAGTTTCTTCATCAGTAGTTCTGATGTCTCATAATTTTGCCAATTCAGAGAAAACTAAAGTTTTCTTAAGAGTAATTTCAGTAATTTCATTAATCTTTTCTGCAGGAGCATTCTTGTAAATAGTTTTTACTCTTTCAGAATATTTTTCAATTTCACTTTTGTCAATGCTAAATTCATAACATGTAACAATGTAATTCATGATTGCATTGAAAACGTTGTCCCTAACAACCAAGTTGAAAACTCTCTTTTCAACTTCATCAGGAGTAGCTTTTGGATTAATGCTCTTCATTTGGTTACGTTGAGCTTCAAGAGTATCTGGATTAGCAAATAATTTTTTGATTTCAAATTTTTGGTTATAGTCTAAATCTTTAATTTTTTTAATTGTTGATAATAATTTTTCCATAGTAATGAGATAAATTATATATTAAACATGGTTTATTATATTTTTAATTGGTTTATAAGAAAATCTATGGAAACCCTTAATTGGACCATACTTCTTGATTTCTTTAACATGTTCAAGCGTTCCATAACCTTTATGTTTACTAAAGTTATATTGAGGGTATTTTTTGTTAATCTTAATCATATAGTTATCACGTGCTACCTTAGCTAAAATAGAAGCTGCAGCAATGCTAATTGATTTAGCATCTCCTTTAACAATTGATTGTTGTTTAATTTTCAAATTAGGAATTTTTTCAAAATCAATTAAAGCAACGTCTGGAGAAACTTTTAACATAGTTAAGGCACGACGCATTCCTTCAATAGATGCCTCTTTAGGATTTAGTTTATCAACTTCTTCTGGATCGATAAAAATGATTTGGTAGTCTAATGCATCTTTAATGATGATGTCAAATAATTGTTGTCTTTTTTTAATAGACAATGTTTTTGAATCTCTAATATGATCATTTTTATATTTTGTTGGCAGAATGCAAGCAGCCACTACTAACGGACCAGCTCAACACCCACGACCAGCTTCATCTACACCAGCAATGTGTTTAGCATTTTTAAGAAAGAATTTATTTTCATAAAGGTACATGTTAGTTTTCATAATTTACCTTGCAAATCCTTCCGTTCATAAACATAGAATATAAGTATTCTAATGCTCTTTCTTTATCAAGTGTATTGCCATTTAAAATGAATTGGTATTTTTTACATACATTTTCTAAAAAATGTTCAAAATTGCCAAATTCATTTAATTCAAATTTTTGTTTAATTTGATTAGGATATTTATTGCAATAAAATTCATAGGCAAATTTAATTACTTCATACATTGGTACTACTTCTTTTTTAATACATCCTATCAAAGATAAAATGTATCCCGTAGTGTCGTCATCAATGTTTTTAAACAGTATTCCAGGAGAATCATTTAGAAATAACATATTGTCTATTTTTACTAATGTTTGTTTTCTTGTTACCCCTGGATAGTTTTGAACTATTAAATTATTTTTATTTAGTAATAAATTAATAAATGAAGATTTACCTATATTAGGTAAACCTAATACTAAAATATTAAATTGAGGATTTAATAATCCTTTAGATCTAGCTTTATCAATCTTAGGTTTTAATTCTTGTTTAATTCTATTAAGAATAATATTTCTTGCTTTCTTATCGTTTGTAGAAATGTTCAAAAAACTATTATCAACAACTGCAAGATCTTGTTTAACAGCAATTGTTAATACTGGCAAGTTAAAACTTTGTAATAATTCATGATTACTTGAAATATGTGGGCAACGTGCATCCACAATTTCTATTAACATATCAAAGTTTTTCTTTTTGGTTTGCAAATCAGCAATGGCTTTAGCCATATGCCCTGGAAACCAATTAATTTTTCCCATAGTTTATTCTTCTGTTGATCCTTGTTGTCAAACATTGACAGTTCCATCAATGTCATCAATAATTGTTGCAACAATTAAACAATTTTTATCAATATCTCTGATGTTATTGATTAATTTTGGTAATTCAATATACATACAGATGGTCATCAACATTTTGTGTTGTCTCAAACTATAACCACCTGTATTATCAAAAATAGACAATGGATGAGTGTAATTATTTTGGTACAAATAATTACGAATTTCAGTTTGACTATCTGAAAAAATTTCTACTTTAACATTTTTATTTAAAGGGAAATATTTGTTTAAAGTAAAACCAAAAATAATGATGCTTAAATAAGAAGCAAATAAATTTGCTGAGAAGAAGAATTGCCAACTGTAACAATTATTATCAATGATTCCAGCTGACAGATACGAACCCATTGTAGATCCAATTACCATTGAAACAGTATTAATAATTACTAATATATTACTAATGCTTTTTCCTTTTTTAGTAGCATAGTAAATTGAAAGAGTATCTAATCCAGCAGAACAACTTCCAATTATATAAATAATTGAAAAAGCTGTTGATGACAACAATCCATAAATACTAGCTGTTAAAAATAAGAAAAAAGTTTTAATTGGATCATGTTCTGTATCAAATAGATCTTGATGACCACTAAAATAAAAAGGCATTACATATACTTTGTTTTCTGCTAAAACATTATCAGACTCTGAGATTGTTTTACCAAAAATAAATACATCATTAACGCCTTTTATTGAAGATAATGCAAATCCTGATAATGTATTAAAAAATAAATAAACTAATGTAAGTTTAGTAAATGTTTTACCAACTTTGAAATAAGAAAAAATAAATAAAGGGATATTTAAAATAAAATATGTTATTCAGAATAACAAATTGAAAGTTAGTTCAGCAGTACTCTTATTTACACCGTTGTGATTCATAACAGTATAAACTAATCTAGAGAATCCTTGGATAATCGCTGACAAACCTGTATTATATAGTCCAGTATTTTTGATCAAAAATTGAACTATAACTGCCATAAATATTCCAACAAGAATAGCAGTTAGATAACGTTGTCAAGTAGAAAGTTGATAAAGTTTTTTAAACTTTATACTTCCATTTTTAACTTTAACGTGATGAAAAGAACCAACTTTAAAATTTTTTGTCTTTGGATTCTTGTTATTTTTATCCATGACTGATTAGAAATTATTTCTTAGCTTGTTTAATACGAGCAGATTTTCCTGAACGTTCTCTCATATATGAAATATATGCACGTCTAACTTTACCACGTCTGTTAATATCGATTTTAACAATTAATGGTGAATGGTAAGAGAATGTTTCTTCAACACCAATTCCAGAAGATTCTTTACGAATAGTAAATGACTTAGATAGTCCTTTACCTGTTACTTTTAAAACAATACCATCAAATCTTTGTACTCTTGTTTTGTTACCTTCAGTAACTTTAACATGTACAGAAATTGTGTCTCCTGAACGAAATTCAGGTAAATCATCTCTCATTTGAGTTTTTTCTAATTGATTTAGAATTTTTTTACTATTAATTTTTTTCATGAATTATTTTCCTTTCTTCATAATGTCTTTACGCATCTTTTTTGTTTTTATTAATCTTTGTTTATTTCTAAACTCATTAATGTGTTTATGATTACCTGACAATAATATGTTTGGTACTTTATGTCCTTCAAAATTTAATGGTTTTGTATAGATTGGATAATCTAACAAATTATTATTGAAGGATTCAGATTCTAATGAATCTTTAGAGATTACTCCTTTTAATGTTCTTGTGATTGAATCCACTAAAACCATTGCAGGAATTTCTCCTCCAGTAAGAATATAATCACCTATTGAAATTATTTCATCAACATAATGAATAATTCTTTCATCAAACCCTTCGTAATGACCGGCAATAATTATTAAATCTTTGTATTTTGCCAGTTGTTTTACTTTAGTTTGATTGTATTGTTTGCCTTGGGGTGACATTAATACAACATGTGAGTTTTTTGTCTTAATTGATTTCAAACAATCAACTATTGGTTGTAATTTAAGCACCATTCCAGCACCACCACCATATTGGTAATCATCAACTTTTTTATGTTTGTCTTTAGAAAAATCTCTAAAGTTAATAATTTTAATCTCAACTTTTTTATCATGAATTGCACGGGCTATTATTGATTCATCAATAACGCCTTTAAACATTTCAGGAAACAAAGTTAAAACTGTAATGCGCATTACTATTTAGCTTCAGTTTTTACTTCAGCAGTTTTTGGAGCAGCATCTTTTTTAGGTGCAGCTTTTTTAGTTTTCTTTGGTCTACGGTGTTTCTTAGCCTTTTTAGAATTCTTAGTTTTTAAAAATTCAGCTCAGATACCATTTGTCTTAAATAAATTAAGAATTGTATCAGTAGGTTGAGCACCTTTAGATAAGAAATCTAAAGTTAATTGACTGTTGATAACAGTCTTACCTGAAAACGGTTCATATGTACCTAATATAGCAATGAAACCACCATCTCTTTTTGTTCTAGAGTCAGTAGCTACTATACGGTAAAATGGATCTTTGTGTTTTCCAAGTCTTGTTAATCTAATCTTTACCAAGTTTATTTCCTCCTATTTATTATGTGTAGTGTATTATATACAAAAAATAAAAAGCATATTAAGTATTTTTACTTTATATGCTAATTTATTAAATTTCATTTAATTTATTCTTTTGTAGGAGTAACTGGTTTTTTATTTTTAATTAATTGAGCAATCTTATAGACTATGAACAAAAGAATTAAGATCATTGCTATAAATCCGAAAATCGATAGTGTACCTACTCCGATTGGGTTTGATGATCTTAGCACAAACCCTGAAATTTGATCAGCTATTCCTAATATAGAAAATAAAATTATTAGTCCTACATAAACAAAATACATAGTATTTTTAAACATAGGGTTTTTAACAATTTTTAAAACGTTATCTTTATTCATATAAATATTATAAAAATATTAATCTATAGATTAATAGATTTTAATTTGAATTCTTTGTTATTTAAATAGTTCAAAGTTGAAGCGTTCGTTTTAAAACAAAATTTAATTTTATATGCACATAAGTGTTGAAAGCCTTTTGTTTTTTTAACACTATCATTAGAATATTTTTGTTCGCCAACTAACGGATGGCCAATAAAGGCCATGTGAGCTCTTATTTGATGTGTTTTACCTGTTATTAATTCAATTTCTAACAAACTAGTTTCTTTATCATGAGAAATAGTTTTATATTTAGTTATGATTTGTTTTGAATCTTTACTAATAGGTTTCTTAGAAATCTTAACCATTTTAGTTTTAGAATTTTTTGTTAAAAACCCTGTAAGTTCACCTTGTTTTGGATCAATAATCCCCCAAACTCTTGCATAGTAAGTTTTTTTAATTTCATGATTTTTAATTTTTTCATTAAGGATTCTTAATGATTCCGCATTCTTAGCAGCTATGACAATTCCGGTTGTATTACGGTCAATTCTATTTACAAGACTTGGGGCAAAGGAGTTTTCATTTTGATAATCTCATTCACCTTTTTTAATTAAATGATTTTTTATTCTATTCAATAGCGTGTCTGGATTATTTGTTTCATCTTCATGAACAACTAAACCAATTGGTTTATTAACTAATAAAATATTGTCATCTTCATAAACAATCTCAATTGGCTTATTAGTTAATAAAAAATCTTTTTTATTGTCGTTAGACAACAGTTCATCATTGATATATAAATCAATTTTGTCATTAAGCTGCAACTGATAGTTAATAGGTACTTTTTTGTTATTAACTTTAATTCTTTTAATTCTTAAGTATTTATAAATTTGAGTTAACGAAAGTTTAGGAAAAACTTTCTTTATAAAATTATCTATTCTTTGATTAGCATCATTTTTATTAACTACAACAGATTTCATATTAATTAATCTTACTTAAGATTATTCCAGCAGCAATCGCTACATTTAAAGATTCAACTTTAGGGTTTGTATTAATATATATTGATTGATCACAGACTCTAATTTCTTTATGGTTTAATCCATTCCCTTCATTACCAAAAACAATTGCTATTCCTTTTGTTAACTTAACTTTATTAACATCGGTTGATTTTTGATTTAATGCCGTTGCATACACTTTAATGTGATTTTTTTGTAACAAAGAAATTACATCAAAGTAGTTGTAATATGTAGCAATCGGAGTAATACCAATGTATCCCATAGTGTTCCTAATTGTTTCTGGATGGTACAAATCCACTGAATCATTGGTGATATAGATTCCATCTATATCAAAAGCACAAGCCGTTCTAATTATTGTTCCTAAATTACCAGGGTTTTGAATTTTATTCAAAACTAAATATTTACCATTGGTTTTAATTTGAATCTTGTTTGTTTTCTTTTCAAAGATAGCAATTGTGCCATCTGAATTTTTCAATAAGGAAATAGACTTTAATGTTTGATTGCTAATTAATCCTGTATTAGGTAGTGATTTAAAATCGTTTAAATATTTAGAATCAGAAGTAATTAATAAATTAACTAATTTATATTCTTGAGACATAATGTTTTTAATTACTTTTACTGATTCACAAATAAACATGTTTGAACTATCACGATATTTCTTATCAGAAATTAATTTTTTAGCAAATTTTGCAAGTTTAGCACTAACTATTGGTAATCCCATATAAACAATAATATTATATGGTCATATTTTTTTTATAATAATATTAACTTTTGGAGACGTACTCAAGTGGTTAAGAGGACACCCTGCTAAGGTGTTAGATCGTTCTACGGTGCATGGGTTCGAGTCCCATCGTCTCCGCCATTTATAAAAAACAAAATGCAAGAGTCATTCTTGCATTTTTTTATTTACTAGCTTTAGCTGTTAACACTTCAACACCTTCTTTGGTAACTAGGATTGAGTCTTCAATTCTGACTCCTCCAAATCCTGGTTCATATATTCCAGGTTCAATAGTAATTATTGAATTATCTAAAATAGGTTGATGATATGTCGGTTTAACATTTGGTAATTCATGAATTTCGATACCAACACCGTGCCCTGTTCCATGAATAAATAAATTAGCATATTTTTTGTTTTTAGAAATATGATCTCTACAAACTGCATCTAGTTTACTCCCTAAAATACCTACTTTTGCTGCAGCAATACCTTTTTTGTTTGCTTGTAAAACAAGGTTATACATTTCTAACATTTTCTTAGAGGGTTTGCCTAGCCAAAATGTTCTTGTAATATCTGAGCAATATCCTTTGTAAATACAGCCAATATCACATGTGATAAATTCATTTTTCTTTAATATTCTATTGGTTGATTGGTGATGTGGATTAGCAGTGTTTTCACCAAAAGCAACAATTAAATCAAAACTAGTGGCAGTTGCTCCTTCTGCTATCATCTTAACAGTTAATGCTTGTTTTACCATTAATTCTGTCATTCCTGGTTTAATGGTTTTTTTAATAAAATTAATTGCTCTAACAGCAATATCCATTGACTTTTTTATAAGAGCAATTTCTTCTTTAGTTTTTTGCGCTCTTAAAATCATTGTGTCAGCTGGAATCAATTTAACTTTTAATGGTTTTAATACATCATTAAAATCAATGTAAGAGACATAGTCTCTTTCAAACATCAATGTTTTAATTTTAAGTTGTTTAATTAATTTATTTAAGTCAGATGGTGTTTTATATAAAACACATTTAATATTTTTTAATTGGCTCTTGCAACATTCATAGTCACGAGCATCAATTAAATAATAAACATTATTTTTAGTTACTATCGCATAACCAAAAGTAGTATTCACTCCAGTAATTCAAAATCTGTTATAGGTAGAAATAAAAATAAAACCGTCGGCTTTATTTTTATTTAATAACTCTAAAACTTTAGTTTCTTTATAAGAAAGAGAACTAGCATTCATTACTTAGCCTTAGTTTCCTTGTGAAGAGTAGTTTTTCTGCAATGTTTGCAAAATTTCTTAAGTTCTAATTTTTCAGGTGTAGACTTAGGATTACGGTATGTCAAATAATTAATATGTTTGCATACTGTACATTCAAGTCTTACTTGTCTTTTAACTGCCATAATTTGTTTTATTATTTAAAATATTATAAACATATTTTACATTTTATATTTTATTAATATAATAGACACATAAGAAAGGAATTAATGTATGGACCTGTGGAGTTGCATTTATATATTAGTAGATAGTTCATTCATTAATTCTATCTATTAGTTTAAATTGTAAATCTCATGGTCTTTCTATAAAACAGAAAGATTATGAAAAAGCAAAGAAATAAAAGTTTTAAAAAACCTACAATCTCTCAAACTTACAACAAGATGTTGTTAGAGTTTTCTAGTCAACCAATAGATAAGACTATAAAACAATTAAATTCTACCAACACTGGTTTAACTCAAAAACAAGTAGAAAAAAATTTAGAAAAGATGGGTAGCAACTCTGTTGTTGCTAAGCAAAAGTTTCAAAAAATAAAAATGTTAGCTTCTGCTATCTTTACTCCATTCTCTATTGTTTTAATGGTTATTGCAGTATTAAATATTGTAATACCAGGACCAGATCACTCAATCAGTAGAGATAGTTGAATCTGTTTTGGCATTATCATTGCAATGGTATTAATTTCTTCTGGAATTAGATTCTTCCAAGAAATTAGAAGTTTTAATTCGTCTGAAAAACTTAAAAAAATGATTACCACTACAACTGCTGTTGAAAGAGAAGGTGTTAAAAAAGAAATTCCAATTGCAGATGTATGTGTAGGAGACATTATCCATTTAGCAGCAGGAGACATGATTCCTGCAGATCTAAAGATTATTAATGCTAAAGATTTATTCGTATCTCAAGGGGCACTAACAGGTGAATCAGAACCTATTGAAAAGTTTGCTACTAATAATTCCGATTCTCAACAAGCTTTAGATCGAAACAATTTATGTTTTATGGGTACAACAGTATCAAGTGGTACTGCTAAAGGAATAGTAATTTCGGTTGGCCAAGGAACATATTTTGGTAAAGTAGCTAAAAGTATTCAAAATAAAAAGCCTAAAACAAATTTTGACAAAGGTATTAGATCAGTAAGTACCTTACTGATTTGTACAATGCTTGTATTAGCATCAATAATTTTTATTTTAAGTGGTACTATTGTTAATAAAAATGGATGAATAGAAGCACTTGAATTCACATTAGCAGTTGCAGTCGGAATCACTCCTGAAATGCTTCCAATGATTGTCACTGTTAACTTAGCTAAAGAATCGTTTAAGTTATCTAAACAAAAAATTATTGTAAAGAAAATAAATGCTATTCAATCATTTGGAGCAATGGATGTTTTATGCACTGATAAAACAGGAACATTAACAGAAGACAGAATTGTTCTTGAACGTCATATTAACTTAAATGGTAAAGAAGACAACAGAGTTTTAGTTTATGGTTTTTTAAATAGCTATTACCAAACTGGTTTAAAAAATTTATTAGACTTAGCAATTATTGATAAGGCTAATGAATGTGGTTTAAACGAAGAGGTATTAAACTTTAAAAAGATTGACGAAATTCCATTTGACTTCCAAAGAAGAAGAATGAGCGTTGTCTTACAAGACAAAGCAGGCGAAACTCAATTAGTAACTAAAGGTGCTATTGAAGAAATTGTTTCAGTATGTTCTTATGCTGAAATTAATGGAGAACGTAAACCGTTGGATGATAAATTAAAGATAAAGATTAAAGAAACTATCAATGATTTATCTGAAGAAGGTATGAGAGTAATAGCAATTGCTATTAACAATGATAAATTCAATAAAATGGATGGTTTTAATGTAGGTGACGAAAAGAACTTATGTTTAATTGGTTATATCGCTTTGTTAGACCCACCTAAAATGTCAGCAGCTGGCGCTATTAAAGCAATGCAAAATAGAGGTACAAAAGTTAAAGTATTAACTGGTGACAATGAATTAATTACAAAGTATATTTGTAAAAAAGTTGGTATTAAAGTTGACAAGATCTTATTAGGTTCAGATATTGAAAATATGAATGATGATGAATTGAAGGATGTTGTAATGGATGTTAATGTTTTTGCTAAATTATCTCCTGAACAAAAAGAACGTGTAGTATTAGCTATTAAATCTAAAAAACATATAGTTGGTTTTATGGGAGATGGTATTAATGATGCACCAGCCATGAGAGCAGCTGATATTGCAATATCAGTTGATACTGCAGTTGATATCGCTAAAGAATGTGCAGACATTATTTTATTAGAAAAGAACCTTATGGTTCTTGAAAATGGAATCATTGAAGGTAGAAAAACATTTGCCAATATTATTAAATATATTAAGATGACAGTTTCAAGTAACTTTGGAAATGTATTAAGTATGTTGATTGCTACTATCTGATTAAGATTTGAACCAATGCAATCAATCCAAATCTTAATTCTTAATATGATCTCTGACTTCTGTCAATTTGCTTTGCCATGAGATCATGTAGATAAAGAATACTTTGAAAAACCACAAAACTGAAATGCTATAAGCATTTTAAAGTTTATGTTGTTTATAGGTCCTATTAGTACTATTTTTGATATATCTACATTTGCTATTATGCGATACGGATTAAATTGGGGTAGCAGCGAAGAAACGCTTAGTTTGTTCCAAACAGGTTGATTCTTAGTAAGTTTACTAACTCAAATGGGAGTTGTTCTAGTATTAAGAACAAGTAAGATTCCACTATTTCAATCAAGACCAAGTTTACCAATTACATTATCAATTACATGTTTAACATTAATTGGAATAATGTTTGTAGTAATTCCTGATCTTAACTTCGGAGGATTCTCTTCATTATCTCACAACTGTCCAGAAATGATTGGTTACGCATTAGCTATTTCTTTTGGTTATTGTTGCACTGCTCAATTAGGCAAGCTTTTCTACAAGAAAGCTTTCCACGAGTGATTATAGCTAGTTGATTTCATTAATTGGTTTCATATACTTCTCCATGTATTCTCAATCTGGATTACCGTTTTTGTCAACCGGTAATAAAATGTGTTCGTGAATAATATTAGATTCAAGACTTGTCGATCATCCACCTTTAGCTTCAATTAGTTTATTAATTACTGTGCACAAAAATTGTGCATTTATTTCATTTATGAATTTACATTTAAACATATGTACGTGATCAGTTGATGCTCATTTTTCTTTTTGATAAAAAAATTTTCCACCTTTTGCTCCATATGATAATGAATTTTTATCATGTATATAAATTTCTTCTGTTACATTTAAACTTTTAATAATTCCATTATTTAATTGAGTATTTCCAATTACATTTATAGCCCCAGGATTAAATTTTTTAATTACACTAGAAATAGATTTTATTTTTATTCTTGTTAAAATATCACTAATCTTAAATTCTTTTCAATCATTAGTATCAATTTCATCTAATTGTGGAATTGATAATTTTAATTTCTCCTTGACACTCTTCTCCAACTCCTTGACACTCTTCTCCAACTCCTTGACACTCTTCTCCATGTATTCTCAATCTGGATTACCGTTTTTGTCAACCGGTAATAAAATTTCAAATTTTTTTAAAATTTTTTCTCTAAATTGATTTTGATAATTATTTTTTAATTTTTTACTAATTATTGTTGACAAAAATAATCCAATCTTTTCGTTTTTAATTGGCCAAATTGGATATATATTGTCATCGCATACAAATTTACCTTTTTGGTAAAAAACATTACCAAACATATCAATCGTTATACAATCATTGAAAATTTTATTTTTAATTGGTTTTTTTATATATCTATTAATCCCATTATTCATTGATCCTGCTGTTATTAATGGAATATCCCCAGGAAGCGAATCTTGTTTGCGTATTCTTGTTCCATGACCATATTTAAATAAACCATTTTCTCCAACTAATCTAAATATTTTTTCCATAATTATTTATCTTTTGAAATTTTTTTAAGAAAATTTAATTTATCATCTAAATTATTAATTTTCATAAATTCAATTAACAATTTAAAACATGATTGTACAGTGTTTTGAGATTCAATTTTCCCAGTATTAAACAACATTCATTGCAATAATGTCATTTCAAAATCTTCTTTTGTAACAGGTTCAATTTTAACATCCTTCGGATAAGACAAAGAAATATTAGGGTCAATTTCTTTATCATATTTACCTTGATTTCATTTTTCTAGAAAATCTTGTTCAATTTTTGGTCACTTATGTTTTATATCTTGGTATCCTTGATTTTTGACAGTTTCAAACCCGTCATCTTCAATTCATCATCCTCTAATTTTTTTGTTTCCTTGTGGTTCTCCTTTTTTAAAGATAAATAAAGAAACATCACCACAACCTACTTTGGCAAATATATCAGGTAATAAAACAATATCTGTCAATGTGTTATTTTTTAAAATATCTTTTGCATTTTTGATTTTTTCTATTTTTGTATTTGGCATTAATCAGCAAATTTTACATCCATCTTCAACATTTTTTAGAACATTTTTCAATATATCAATTGCACCAGAATTTTCATAAGGTGGATTAGCAACTACTTTTGTTATTTTATAACGTTTAACTCACTGACAAAATGATTGAGTTAATGAATCTAGTTGCACTAAATTTGTTATTCCATCATTATGTAAAAGCATATTAATATATGAAAGAAATAAAACATTAGTATCAAAATCATTTCCATATATATTCTCTCATTTATTATTATTTCTATTTGCGCATTTTACTAGTAATGAACCAGAACCACATGTTGGATCTAAGATTTTATCGTTTTCATTAATGTCAATCAATTTTGACATTAAATCAGCTATGTGGTCTGGAGTGAATACTTGACCATGCTCAGATTTTCCTCGATACCTATTAAATTCAGAAAAAAATATGTTCATAATATCAATGTTGCTTAATGGATTATCTTGAATAATTTTATTTATTTCCTCACAACATTTACATAAGACACGGATTGTCTCATCGCTAGGATTAGTTCCGATCTGAATATTACTAAATGAGCGAGTTAAATCATTAATCTTTTTTGATTTTAATTCAGGTATTGTAAAACGAGATGTCAATTTGTTTATAACACACGTTTTAAACCCCTCAATTCCAGCATAATCTTCAAAACATCCATTTGAATATTTAGATGCAACTAAAACTACACCAGTAAAGATCATTCGATCATTTAAGTGTTTAATTACAAATTGATGATGAAGTATTTCATTTATTCTTGATATATATATATATATATCATTTGTGATATTCGCTACTGGCTTTGTTTGCAAATATTCTTCATAATATTTCAAACTTTTAAGAGTATCATCTAAAAATTTATCATTGTGATAAACTTCAACTTTAATATTATCTTTTAAATCTTTTATAGCAATTGTTATAAAATCATCGTACCCTTGTAATTGCAATGCCTTTTTATATTCTTTTAATTGTTTTTTTGCATCTTCAATAGATGAGTCATTCTCTTCTTTATCCTCAATAATAATTGCTTTCCCATCAGGATACTTATACAAATAATCTGCTTTTAGTCTATTTTCATTAGAAACCCTCACTTCTTGATGAGAACCATAATTAGGATCAGCTAATTTTTCATTAATTCATTGTTTTAATTCTTTATGTGCCATAGGAAAAGTGCTATTCTTTTATATTTTGATTATTATAATTAAAATATTATGAAATATAGTTACACTCCTAGAGGAGTTTGCTCTTCTCAATTTGATTTTGATATTGAAAACAATATCATTAAATCATGTAAAATTACTAATGGTTGTCCAGGTAACACAATGGCAGTTAGTAAACTAGTTATTGGTAAAACAATAGATGAAGTAATTAATACACTTAAAGGAATTGATTGTAGAGGCAAAGGAACAAGTTGTCCTGATCAGATTGCCCAAGCATTAATTGAATATAAAAATAAATAAAAAATCCTCATCAAGAGGATTTTATTAATATTTACGTTTATTGTATCTTGCAGCTTCTTTAGATTTTTCTTTAGCTCTAAGACCTGGACGTAAGTAATATTCGTGTTTACGAGCGGTTCTTCTAGTTTCACTAGTAATACGACTAAATTTCTTTAGTGCGTCATTTAATTCACCGTCTTTAACTACTACTTTAGACATCTTGTTGTTTTCACCACCTTTAATGTTTGTAAGATATTATATATAAAATTTATTTTTTTAATAATTCTTTTAGTAATTTCATAGAAACAACTGGGTTAGCTTGTCCATGAGTTTCCTTCATTAATTGACCAATAAAGAATTTTTCTGCACGTTCAGGACGTTCATTATACTGTTGGACCATATTAGGGTTGTTTTGAATAATTTTATTTAAAATATCAGTAATTACATTTTGATCAGTAATTTGTTTAAATCCTAATTGTTCAATTAAATCTTTAGGTTTTTTATTTTCTAAAATAATTTTTTCAAAAATTGTTTTAGCTTGCTTACCATTAATTTCGCCTTTATCAATTAATGAAATCATCTCAATAATTGAATCAATTTGTTCATTAGAAATTATTTCTAATGACTTTGCTTGTTTTTTTAAGATAGCTACTAATTCAATCACAATTCATGTGATAGCTTGTGTAGGATTGTTAGAAGTAGTTGCTACTTTATTAAAGATCTTATAAAGATCATAATCATCTAACAATAAGTTTATTAAGGAAGAATTGATATTTAAATCTTCAAGTTCTTTTTTAATAACACTTGGGTATTTGTTGATTGTACCAATTACATTATTAACAAAGTCAGTTGTTAATAAAATATGAATAATATTTGGTTCAGTAAAGTATGAATATTCAATTGCATTTGTTTTAGCACGCATGAAAACAGTTGATTTTGTAGCATCATCTCATCTACGTGTTTCTTGCTTTACTTCATTGTTTGTCAACAACAATTGAGATTGACGATCAATTTCATAATCAATTGCTTTCATGATGTTATTAAATGAGTTGATGTTTTTAATTTCAACTTTAGTCCCTAATTTGTCAGAACCTCTTGGAGCAATTGAGATATTAATGTCTGCTCTCATTGATCCATCTTCCATCTTAGCATCAGAGATATCTAAGAAAGAAACTATTCTCTTTAAATTATTTAAATATTCATATGCTTCAACTGCTGAATGAATATCAGGACGAGATACAACTTCAATTAAAGGAACACCAGCACGATTGTAATCTAAGCAAAGTTTATCACCAATCATCAATTGCTTTGCAGTATCTTCTTCCATGTGGATTCTTTCCACGCCAATTGATTTATTAGAAATATCAATTTTTCCATCTTTTCCTATTGGATAAAATTGTTGTGTAATTTGAAATCCTTTTGGTAAGTCTTGATAGAAATAATTCTTTCTATCAAATCTTACATTTTGATCAATCTTCATGTTTAGTGCAGTTGCCAATCTAATAGCTTTTACAACAGCCATTTCGTTAACTGAAGGCATTGATCCTGGTAAAGCTAAATCAATTTCATTGATGTTAGCATTAATTGGATCATTATGGTTATTTCTACTAGGAGAAAACATTTTGCTCTTAGTATTAAGTGCAATATGTACTTCAATACCAATTGTTGGTAAAAAATTATTCATTTTTACCTCCTAATATTCCTTCTATTGTGTAAGCAATGTCAAAAGTTTTTTGATCTTGTTTTTGTTTACAATTAATATTTATTCCATAAGGCATATTGTTATATTCACCACACGGAACAGTAATTGATGGTAATCCAGCAAAATTGCCTAAAATTAAACAATCATCAGCATGACTACAATGATATGTATCTTTTTTAATAGATTCAATTGTTGGAGCAATTGATGAAGCAGAAGGAATTAATAATCCATCAACATCTTCTAATAAACTATTAACTAAGTTAATAAGTAATGTTCTTACTTTCTTAGCATGAATGTAAACCGATTCAAAGTTTGTGTCACTCGTTACATATGCACCCATAATAAAACGTTTCTTAACTTGTCTATTAAAAAATGTGTTACGGTTATTAAATGTGATGGATTCATAGTCATTGCCGCCCACATTTTCTCCAAACGGAATTCCAGTAAATGATCCATAGCAACTTAACCCCTCAACGTTGCTAATCACTTGATAAACAACACCAATTGAATCTAATAAAGAAAAGTCTGTTGATTTTTCTACAATTGTGTGTCCTGCTTTTTTTATTTTATCTAAAGCATTTAGATAAAGTTTTCTTTCACCAGGAGCGATAGCATCTTCTATTCCTCTAATGACAGCAATCTTCATGTTCTTTAATTCTTTTAGGTCATCAAAGAAATGGTGGTCTAATTTTTGACTTGTGTAATCCTTTGGATCAAATTGACAAATTTGATCAGCTACAAGAGCACAATCAGAAACTCTTTTAGCAATCACACCAATATGATCAAGACTTGGAGCGTATGGTAAAACGCCATAACGAGATACTAAACCATAACTTGGTTTATAACCAACTACTCCTAAAAATGAAGCGGGTCTTCTAATAGAATCACCTGTATCACTACCAATTGCAAAATCCACTGCACCAGAAGCCACTAAGTTAACACTACCCGATGAACTACCACCTGCAATTCTAGAACGGTCTAAAACATTTAATACTTCACCATAAGGTGATTCTAATCCTGTTCCAGCCATTGCAAATTGATCTAGGTTACATTTTGAAGTTAAAATAGCATTAGAATTTTGTAATAACTCATATATAGTTGCACTATATGGAGGAACATAACATTCAAGCATTTTACTAGCTCCTGTGGTTCTTATACCTTTTGTAGATACATTATCTTTTAATGAATAAAAACAAGCACTTAATGGGTTGTCAGTTAATTTAAAATCTTTTAAATTAACTTCGACAGGAGTAATGATAGAATTTGTGTCTTTAATACTTTCAATCTTTTCTAGGTAAGAATGATATAAATCAGAAATATTAATTTTTCCTGATTTAAGTTCTTGGTGTTTTTTAAGTATTAAAGAGTGTTTCATTATTTGATAGTAATATATTTGTCTAATTTGTTTTTAGCATTTTTAGTGAATTCTTCTGGATGTTTTTCAATAATCGGTTCATCTTTTCTTAATGTATTACATGAAGTATCAACACAATAATCTGTTCCATGAACATTTGATACATTTATAGTTTGCATTTTTTCCAAATTTCTTAAAAATTTTGAAAAATCCTTAGCAAGAACTTCTGCCTGTTCTTCATTAAGGTCAAATTTATATTTTTTAGCTATTTCTTTTAATTGTTCTTTTGTCATATTAGTCGATGTGGATTGGTGTATAAATACTTTCAACAATGTCTTTGTTGTAATCATATTTCATTGATGGAGAAACAATCCTATATATAGGGAAGATAATAATGATGTTAATTGGTGTCATAAAACATAACATTAACAATCTGAATGCAAATCAGTAATCATATGGTAATGTAGAAAAATCTAGGTCAAATACCGGCATGATTAACACTTCAACAATTGCTTCACATGTGATTACTGTTACTAATACTGGTGCAAAATAATGAAACCAAACAGTTATCTTATCAAAATCAATCTTCTTTGAAATTTTATTTAAATCATTTAATGCTAGTTGTCTCTTTTTTTCTGTTTTACAAACTCAATCAATATGTTTGTCTGCAATAGCTTGACTATTATGTTGACGCATTAATTTATGCTTGTATTTTTTAATAGGGGCAATATATTTAACATCATAAATAAATTTCTTGAAAGAATAAGCAATCTTTCAAAAATCTAAAGTTAATGCTAACATTCATAAACTTACAAAACCAATTACAAAAACACATGAAAAAATAATTTCTAATGTTTCTTTTCTAAATGTTATATAAACACCAAATAAACCAATTGTATAAACATCTAAATCATTCACAAAAATAATAAAACAAAGTAGTAAAGAAAATACCAATGCCATAAACAATGAAGACAATGATAAGAAAGATAATTCTTTCTTTCTAGATAAAGTAATTATTGTTCTAATAAGTCCTGAAAAATATCCATATGCCATGGCTACTATAAAATAACCATAGTGAAACATACCAGCTGTAATTCCTACTGTTAATAAGTCTGTAAATGCACCAATAAATAATCCAATGATTGGCCCAAATAATAATCCACCAATCTTAATCAAAACTCCTTCAATAGTACTTCTTCAACCCGGATAAGCCCTAAAGATTACAGCCATGAATCCAGCAGATAAAATTGTTAACAATAAAATTGAAGCAATAGAAATAGAGATTACCATTGCAACGTTGGTAATTCCTTTTACTGACATCTTAGGAAAGATGTAGTAACGTTGTTTTTTAAATAAACGATAGTAAATCTTTTTAATAAATAACAAGATAATTGTTGCTAAAACAAATGCTCCAAAAATAGCAATAACATCTATTGAATTAATAGAAGATTGACTTTGGTTACTCCCGTTTTTAAAAAAAGCTAGGATATTTAGCATACATATTTATAAATTATTATATTTATCAAAAAATTATCTTTTGATTATTTTTTTCTAAAATTTCATTAATCTTCGAAAAATGTTTACAACCATAGAACCCATGATGACAACTTAAAGGTGATGGATGAGCAGATTTTAAAACATAGTTATTTTTGTTTGTTAATAATTTTTCTTTTGCTTGTGCAAAATTACCTCATAAAACAAAAATAACTCCATTAAGATTTGCGTCAATTTCTTTAATAATGTTGTTAGTAAAAGTATTTCAACCAAATTTTAAATGTGAGTTTGGTTTATCTTTTGTAACACTTAAAGCATTATTTAATAACAGAACGCCTTGTTTTGCCCATTTAGATAAATCACCGTCTGTTTTTGTAACATTTACATCTGATTTTAATTCTTTATAAATATTCTTTAAAGACATTGGTAATTTATCATTACTAGTAGCAAAAGCTAATCCGTTAGCCATTTTAGGAATGTAATATGGATCTTGTCCAATAATTACTACTTTGGTGTCTTCAAAATTAAAATAGTTAAAACAAGCAAAAATTAATTCTTTTGGCGGATAGCAAATATTATTAGCATAAGCTTCATCTACTAAAGTAGATAATTTATTCCAATAATCTTTCTTGGTTTCTTTTTGAATTACTTCTTTTCAAGAAGTGTTAACATTAATCTCCATTAGTATGTGATTAAACTATTAACATCGCAAGTTCAATCATTACCATTCTTCTTAGAGAAGAAATATTTAATTCCATTTAAATCAGAAGTTGGATCAGATTTACGATCTGTTAAAAATTGAATTAATTTACTTTCTTTTTCTTCTAATTTTTTAGAATCTAAAAAATATACTGATGTATCATCTTTTGACTTAGGTGAGTATACATTTTCATCTAACAAGAAATATAAAGGATAAATTCCTGTAACTCCTGTGAATACAGGAATTTTTTCTTTTACTTCTGTTCCGTCTTGATCATTAGTAATTGTGTACAAAGTGTAAGATGCTAATCCAACAAATGTTGAATTGTATATGTTAGTTCCATTAATTAAATTTTTTAATGATGGTTCCTTATTGAACTTGTCAAAACTAAAATCAGAAGTAGATATGCTAGAATTTTCAATATTAATTTTCATGTTTAATGAACTTACTTCTTTTGTAGTTTGTCCTGTAATATCAAAAAACTTATTTCATGTTTTACTATTTGAAACAGCATTATCTACTTTTGATTTATCAGTGATCAATCAATTATTAGGTAAGAAATCTTTGTTAGATGGGGTAGGGTTGTATCAATTGAATGTTAAATTATTAACATTAAACAAGAATGGAATAGATCTATAACTTGAAACAATTTGCTTAGTATCATCATCTGGATCTTGCTTTGTTTCAGCATATGGATAAGATGTGTCTAACATATTTGTTTTATCAGCGTAGTTTGTTAAGAAACCAAAATGATTACTTCCTAATCCAGTATTCAACACTTCAATATCACACGCAGATTGACCAAACTTTAATTTTGATTTAGAACTTGAAATTGAATTTGATAAATCATAGTTAAATTCAAGGAATTTTTTAGCACTAGCAGAAGTCAAATCATTTAAACCAGTTACATTGCCGCCATACATTTTTTTAAGATCATCAGTCTTGTGGTCATTATCAGCAATAAAACCATCTACCATATGCAGTTGATAGAACAACATGTAACTTAGTAAAGTAGAAGCATTTGATGAAATGCTGTTAACCGCTGAAGTTGTAGCACCAATGTTATAGTTTCTGGCTGCAAAATGATTTATTTTCTTAGTCTCATCACTTGAATCTTTAGTAGTGTAAGTAAATCTGAAAGCGTTTTGATCGTTTGAAGAATACCATTCTTCTTGCATTTTTGGTAAATTAGAAGGATCTAAATCGCTTTGTGATAAATCATATGGTTGAGCATAACTGTATAAAGTGGTTGATGAAGAAGTAGAAGATGGATTTAGATAATAATCATAATTACTTGGAATGTAATCAGTATTATTATTGTTTGCATCTTTTATAGAAGTGTCAGCATTTCTAAATGGACTATTTGCTTTGTTTGGTCCACCTACTAATACAGGTAAATAATATTGTGAAACTTTACCACAAGATGTTAAAGTCATTGTAGGAATAACTAAAGTTAAAGTTAATCCTAATAAACCTAAATTTTTAATTTTTTTACTTTTAGAAAAAGACATACCTAAATTATATTATTGATTATTGTTATTTTGATTATTATCAGAAGGCATCGGCAAGAAAGAACTTGATGTCTTATCAAATATTAAGTTAATATTTGCAATTTCACCATTACGGTGTTTTGCAATAATAAATTCTACAATAACACTATTAGTGTTTTGTGTTTGATCTTGTTGGATAACTGGTTCTTCTTCTGAGCCTTCAAGTGTTTCATTTTGCTTATATTGTAAGAAAGTTACAATATCAGCATCTTGTTCAATAGCACCTGATTCTCTTAAATCAGATAATTGTGGGCGAGCGTTTCCTTTAACACCAGCTCTTTGTTCAATCGCACGTGATAATTGAGCGATAGCGATGATTGGTGCATTAATATCTTTGTCACGAGCAATTCCTTTAAGAGTTCTTGAAATAAATGCAACTTCTTGTTGACGGTTATTTTGAGTAGCTCCTTTAGGACCTTTTAACAATTGTAAATAATCTAGAACAACTAATTTAATGTTGTAATCATTGCTAATTTGTTTAAGTCTTGATTGAACATCAAGAATTGATAAATCACTTGAGTCATCAATTAAAATAGGTAATTCTTCAATAGAATTAATTGTTTCATTAAATGATCGTCATTCAAGATTTGAATAATTTCTAATTCTTGATAACTTAACTGGTAAACTTCCTTTAATACCAACCATTCTTGAGAACAATTGATCAGCACCCATTTCTAACGAAAACATTACCACTACATCTTTTTTACCATTTTCTGATTTTTCATTTTTTTGAACAATACTATCAGCTGCATTGATTAAAAAGTTTAATGCAAGAGCAGTTTTACCAACACCTGGACGAGCAGCTAAAATCATTAAATTTCCATCTTGAAATCCATTAAGTACACGATCAATGTCTTGGTATCCAGAAGTAACACCTAATAATTCAGATTTAGAATTAACAACTACTTGAATTCTTTGTTGGTATGTTTCAGATACTTCAGCCATATTTTTAAATTTAGCTGATTTTTTAGCTCCAATAATTGACATGAAATTACGTTCAATTTCATGAATTTGATCATTAAATGAAACGTGATCTATTTTTGTGTCAAAAATAGATGAAGCAAATCTATCTAAATTTCTTTTAATAGCTTGTTCTTTAATTGTGTCAATCTTATCATCGATATCAACAGATACTGTAAATTGTCTATTGATATTATTGATTGTTTGGGAATAGTTAGAGAATTGTAATTCTTCATGAGCATCTAAATATGTAATAACACTGTTTGCATCAACTGCCTTCGCTTCACGTTTAAGTGCACATGCAACAGAAAAAATAATACCTAACTGGCTGTTAGAAAAATCTTTAGGATCTAATTTAGACATCGCATTGTCTAAAGAAGCAGGTTCATTGAGAATACTGCCAATAACCATGATTTCAAGATTTTCGATTGATTGATCAATTGCCATGTTAGATACCTCCTTTGTCTGAATTACTTAGTTTGTTCATTGACATTAATTTTTAATTTAGCAACTACACCTTTATGTAATTCAATTTGAATGAAATGAATTCCTAAATCAAAAGTTCTGTCATCATTAACTACCATATATTTATGAATAGTAATATTCTTATTTTTTAGTTCATCAATAATTTGACTAACAGAAACACTACCAAACGCTTTACCGTTTTGAGCTTTTAAAGAAAAATTTAATTCCACTTTTTCAATTTTTTCTTTTAAAACAACAGCTTTATCATATTGTTCTTTTTGAAAATCTGCTTCTTTTTTCAAAACAGATTTTAAATCTTGCATATTTTTTTCATTAACTACAACTGCAAAGCCGTTACGAATAAGATAGTTTTTTGCATAACCATCTTTAACATTAACAATGTCATTAATTTTTCCTAATCCTTTTACTTCTTTTTTTAAAATTACTTGCATTGATTAAGCTCCTTTTATAGTTGTTGTAACATTTAGTTTATTTCAAACTAAATAATAACAATATGTTAAAAATACACCACCTACAAAATTTCCTAATAATGACATTAAGATACATTGATAGAACATTTTACCTAACAACCCTCAGTTACCATCAAAGATTCCATAGAAACCACCGATTGTTGTAATGAACATATTTGCAACAACGTGTTGGTAACTACAAATAGCAAATGCTGTAATCATCACTAATGTTGTTAAGAAACCAACTACTTTATTTTCAAATATTGAAAGAGAGATTACACAACCTACAACTAAAAAGTTAGTAATAACAGCTGATAAGAATGTTTTTCATCATGCCAATTCAATTTTAGTTGTAGAAATTTGTCTTACAAGATTGGCAGTGCCTTCTGAATCAAGCAAGCCAATACCATAGATCATGCAAGCCATAAATAAAGAACCTAAATAGTTACCAATAAATGTATATAAAAGATCCATGTAGAATACTTTTCTTGAACATTTCTTTGTTAATACTCCTGCATAAATTGAACAATTAGCAGTAAATAAACAAGCTCCTACGAACATGCACATTAAGATACCAACACAGAAGATAACTGATCCAAAGAACTTTGTTAGTCCTAGTGTTGAACTTCCTGTATCATTTCCTACAATCATAATCATTGCTACATATCCCATAGCAACAAAAACACCTGCTAGGAATCCAAGAATAATTTTCTTTAATCAGTGAAAATTTTGTTTAGCAATCCCACTTTGTTCAAATTTTTGTCATTTTAAATTTGGCATGCTTTGCCCCCTTATTCTTTTACAAATGGTAATAATGCTACAATTCTTGCACGTTTAATAGCATTAGCTATCATTTTTTGATGTTTAGCGCAACAACCAGTAATTCTACGTGGTAAGATTTTACCATTGTATGCTAAATATTTATTTAGTAATTCAGTATCTTTGTAATCTACAAAAATTACACCTTGTTGACATAAAACACAAGGTTTTTTCTTCATAAATATTTTAGATTTACGTGGTTTAGAATTTTTCTTATTATTTTGCATATTATTTATCTCCTTCATTTAATTCATCATATCATTCAATTTCATCATTTGTCGATGGAGCTGATGTTGTTTTTTGATCACTCATTTCGTTGCTAGTAACTATATTAGTTTTAAATGCATCATCAATAGACTTTTTTGGTTGATCGTTTTCAATTGCATTTGCAAATTCATTATTTTGTTTTCTAGAACCAATTGAGTTTATAGTATTAACAATAATTTCAGTAGTATAAACTGTTTGGTTAGATTGTTTTGAAATGTAGCTGCGTCTTGTTAATTCACCATCAATCGCTACTAAGTCACCTTTCTTTAGAAAGCTATTAATGAAGTTTGCTGGGTTTGCTCAAGCAATGCAAGGAAAGAAATATGTTTCATCTTTCATTTTATTGCTATTAACAGCAATAGTGATTTTAGATTGTTGAGTACCTCTTGAAGTAACTGATGCAACTGGGTCAGCAACTAGTCTTCCAACTAAAAATACTTTATTCATAATTATTGTTCTTTCTTGTTGTCAACTATAGAATTAATTTCAGTTAATTCTTTCATTTGTTTTTCTCTAGCTTCTTTTTCAGCAGCAATCTTAGCCATTCTTTCTTTATATTTCTTAGCTTTATTTTCACTACGTTTTACTTTTTTAGGATTGTTTAAAGCTGTAGCACCATAATCTTTGTCTAAATTAATGATTAAGTTTCTAATTATTGCTTTATCCAATAAAGCTAAACGTCTAAATTCAGCAATCTTTGCTGTATCAGATAGTGAAAAATTAAGTTGAATGTATCATGCTCTTGCATTACCGTTGATCTTGTATGCTAGATCTCTAAGACCTAAAGATGTTTCTTTATAGTCCTTTTCTTTGCTAAATAGTTTTGTTAAACTCTTAATTGAATCTAAAGCTTTAGATTCTTCAAGGTTTCCATCAACTAAAAGCATTATTTCATATTTTGCCATAGTTATAAATCCTCCTTTATGGGCATGCCTAATTGTTAGGCAAAGAAATCATTTAACTAATATTCGTTGGTTAAATGTTCTTTTATTATATAAATAATTGCCAAAGTTATGAAAAAAATACTAAACAAAATTTAACTGATAAAGATTTGGTTTAATTAAAGGTGTTTGATTGTTTTGTTCAAAAATTTGTTGCAAAAAAAAAAAAAAAAAGAGTATAAATTACTTAATAAATAGTTAAATTATGAATAAGAAATTATTGAAATCACTTGTATCTATTACATCAGGTGTTGCAATTGCTTCATCAATTTCTATTTCAGTCACTAGTTGTTCTTGAAGTAATTCAAAAGTTTTTTTACCAGATGAAGTTTATGAAATTAATAGCGACAATGTTTTATTAGGATTTAAAGATGAATTTTTAAACGATTCAACTTCTCCTATTTAT
>CASPLF010000004.1 GCA_949422915.1 uncultured Mycoplasmatales bacterium | reverse complement strand
ATAAATAGGAGAAGTTGAATCGTTTAAAAATTCATCTTTAAATCCTAATAAAACACCATTATCATCTATATCATAAACACTGTCTGGTAATTCCGGACCAACATCTTTAGCTCAACTTTGTGGTAAACCACCATTATCAAGTAAATATTGAAGTAATTCATCACTATCATGTCCACTAGGGTTAGTGACAGTAACTGTTCCACCATCAGGACAAACACCACTAAATGTATTACTTTGTAATGCTATGCTACCATTTCATGCATCTCATGCAACACTATTTAATTTTGAACAATCATCAAAAGCATTTTCACCAATTGTTTGTAAATTGCTTGGAAAACTTACAGAAGTTAATGATGAACATCTTCTAAAACACATATTAGAAATTGAATTTAAATTAATGCATTCTGATAAGTCAACAGAAGTTAATGATGAACAGTCGTAAAAAGCATCATTACCAATTGATTGTAAACTACTAGGAAAATTTATAGAAGTTAATTTTGAACAACTATCAAAAGCATACCTACCGATTTCAGTAAGACTATTTGGTAAAACTACAGAAGTTAACGCTTTACAACTGCTAAAAGCATCAAGTTTTGTTAGATTAGTACAATTTAATAAATTTACAGAAGTTAATGCTAAACAATTATGAAAAGCACCATAACCAATTGATTGTAAAGTACTAGGGAAATCTACAGAAGTTAATCCTGATTCAGTAAAAGCACCTTTACCAATTGAAGAACAATGAGACCCTTCAGCAAAAGTTAATTTTGTAATAAATGATGGGATTCTTGAGCCTGGATCACCAGATTGAGGAATATCAAAAAAAGCATAACTAGCAATTTCTGTTACTCTTGCTGGAATTTCCATAGTATCGCACATGTCATAAGCAGTTGGATCGGCCAAAAATTCTTTAGTGAAACCCATCAAAACATTATTTTTAATAATGTAAACACTATCTGGTAAAACGTTTTGATCAACAGGTTCATCACCACCATCTTTTTCTTGTCTAAGTGAGTAAACTACTCCACCTACTCCAAGAGCAACTGTGGCAGTTAATCCGCTACATAATGCAATTAAATTCAATAATTTCTTATTTAACTTCTTATTCATATTAGTCTTTATATATTTAATAAGTATACTCGTTTTTTTTTTTTTTTCAACAAAGTTATATTTGTTTGATAAAACACATTGAAGTAAATAATTAGCACTTTAATGTGAAGAGTGCTAATTTTGTGCTATAATATGATTGTTTAACAAAACAAGGAGAATATTATGGACTTTAATTTTACACCAGGGGATAACAATCAAAACCCATTACAACAATTTGGTAGAAATCTAACACAGGATGCTAAAGATAATAAGTTAGATCCTGTAATTGGACGTGATGACGAAATTAAAAGACTTATCGAAATCATGTCACGTAAATCTAAAAATAACCCTGTTCTTATTGGAGAACCAGGTGTTGGTAAGACTGCAATTGTAGAAGGACTAGCTCAACGTATTATCAATAATGATGTTCCAGAAGAGTTGGCTAACAAAACTATTATTGAATTATCATTACCTTCATTAATAGCTGGAGCTAGCTATCAAGGACAATTTGAACAACGTATTAACTCAGTTATAAAAGCAGTAAAAGATAATGGTAACATTATCTTGTTTATTGATGAATTGCATCAATTAGTAGGTGCTGGACGAACTGGCCAAGGAGGGATGGATGCCGCTAACATTTTTAAACCAATGATGGCACGTGGAGAAATTAAAATTATTGGGGCTACTACATTAAACGAATATCGTCAATACATTGAAAAAGATGCTGCTCTTGAACGTAGATTACAAAAAATTTATGTTAAAGAACCATCTAAACAAGAAGCTATTACTATCATGAGAGGATTAAAAGATAGATGAGAATTATTTCATAAAGTAAAAATTCATGACTCTGCTTTAGTAGCTGCTGTTAATCTTTCTGATAGATATATCTCTGATAGGTATCTTCCAGATAAAGCAATTGATTTAATTGATGAAGCAGCCGCTAAAGTAAAAACCGAAATTCACTCATTACCACCTGAATTAGATCGAATTAATAGACAAATCATTCACGTTGAAACTGAACGTGCGGCTTTAATGAACGAAACTGATGATAAATCTAAAAAGAGATTAGTTTCAATTGAAAAAGAATTACAAGACTTAAAAAAATCTCAAGAGAAAGAAAACAAAAAATGACAAAAACAAAAATCTGAACACGATCAATTAAATAATTTAAAGAAAGACTTAGAAACTTTTAAATCAAAGATTGATAGATATCAATCTGATGGAGAATTTGAAAAAGCATCAAAGTTACTTTATGAAACTATTCCTGCTACTCAAAAAAAGATTGATGATTTAGAGCAAAAGATTAATAGCGATCCAGATTCTTATATTTCTGATTCTGTAACAGCTAATGAAATATCAGAAGTTATTTCAAAAGCTACCGGTATTCCTTTAAACAAAATCATGGAATCTGAAAAAAATAAATTAGTTAATTTAAAACCAGAATTAGAAAAATATGTCAAAGGACAAGATGAAGCTATTACATTAGTTTCTAACGCAATTCTAAGAGGACGTGTAGGCATCAATGATCCAAATCGTCCTATTGGTTCATTTCTATTTATGGGACCAACAGGTGTCGGTAAAACTGAACTTGCTAAATCATTAGCTCGTGCGTTATTTGATAGTGAAAAATCAATGATTAGATTTGATATGAGTGAATATATGGAAAAACACTCAGTTTCAAAATTAATTGGAGCCCCTCCAGGTTATGTAGGCTATGAACAAGCCGGAGAATTAACTGAAGCAATCAGACGTAGACCTTATTCAGTTATTTTATTTGATGAAATAGAAAAAGCACACCCTGATGTTTTAAACTTGTTACTACAAGTTTTAGATGATGGTGAACTTACTGACTCACAAGGCAGAAAAGTAAACTTTAAAAATACAATCATCATTTTAACAAGCAATATTGGTGGCGCTGAAGTTCTAAATGATAAAAAAGATAAAGCTATTGAAGAATTAAAGAAAGCTTTAAGGCCTGAATTTATTAACAGAATTGATGAAATAATTATTTTTAATAAATTATCAGAATCTGTTGTAGAAAAGATTGTGGACAAATTATTAAACGAATTGTCTTATAGATTAAAACAACAAGATATCTTAATCGGATTTGATAAATCTACTATCACTAAGATTAAAAAAGAATCTTACGATCCACTATATGGTGCTAGACCAATTAAACGTTATATTCAAAAGAATATTGAAAATTTCTTAGCATCAGAAATAGTAGAGAACAAAATTAAGAAAAACATTAAATATTCAGTTAAAGTAGTGGATAACAAATTTAAATTAGTTAATGACAAGAATTAGCACTTTATTGTTTTAATTGCTAAATTATCTTTATAATAATTACATTATTATGGCTAGTAATAAAAGAGACTACTATGAAGTATTAGGCATTTCTAAAAACGCTACTGCCGATGAAATCAAGCGTGCTTTTAGAAAGCTCGCTATGAAATACCACCCAGACCGTAATAAAGCACCCGATGCTGAAGCTAAATTTAAAGAAATCAATGAAGCTTATGAAGTTTTAAGTGATGACCAAAAACGTAAGACTTATGACCAATTTGGTTTTGATGGTTTAAATTCTCAAGGTTTTAGTGGGGGTAATCCTTTTGAT
This sequence comes from uncultured Mycoplasmatales bacterium, assembly GCA_949422915.1. Lineage (GTDB taxonomy): Bacteria > Bacillota_I > Bacilli_A > Mycoplasmatales > Mycoplasmoidaceae > Malacoplasma_A. The sequence continues at coordinate 36,269 of CASPLF010000004.1, read as the reverse complement.
ATCTTCAACCAATTCTTTGGCGGTAGAGGCAACGCCTCTAATGTTCACTTTAGTTTTGGTGGAGATGAAGGTGGTAGTCCTTTTGATGATATCTTTGGTAATATCTTTGGTGGCAATCGTTCATCTAGAACCAGAAGCAACAGAAACACTGAAGAACAATTGTATGACATCAATATTAAAGCAAGATTTGGTATTACATTTTTAGAATCAATCTTAGGTTCTCATAAAAAAATTAAATTTAAAATTAAAAAGACTTGTCCTGAATGTAATGGTACAGGTGCAAGTAACGAACCAGGAGCAACAGAAGTATGTGATATGTGCCATGGGTCTGGAATGGTTATTAAACAACAACGTACACCGTTTGGTGTAATGCAAACTCAAGGAGTTTGTCCTAAATGTCACGGACAAGGTAAGATTATTCATAAGAAATGTAACACTTGTGGCGGAGCAAGATATTTAGAGGCTGAAAAAGAAATTGAGTTTGATATAGAACCAGGTATCCTTAATGGAGAAACAATCGTCTTTAAAGGACACGGTAACTCTATTAAAACTAGAACAGGTGATTTATATTTGACTATCTTTGTTCAAGACTCTAAAGTCTTCCAAAGACAAAAAAACACTATTTATACCAGTGTCTTAGTTGATCCTATGAAAGCCATTGTTGGAGGCAACATTAAAGTTAATACTCCTTACGGAATCAAAGAAATCCAATTAAGACCTGGAACAAAGAACAATGAACAAATAACTCTTAATGGCTTTGGTATTAAATCAACTAAGAAAGGTTTATTCAACAGAAACAATGGTGATCTTGTAGTTAATATTGTTTATGCTTCTCCAAATAAATATTCTTCAGATCAAATTAAAGAGTTAAAAAAATTAGCAAATATGGATAACCCTGAAGTAGAAAAATATTACAAACAAGTAGAAAAGGAGTTAGAAAATGAGTAAAGATAAAAAAATAGAAGATCAAAAACAAGAATCAAAAATTGAAGAACCTAAAAAAGAAAATGAAGACAAGATTTTAATTGAACAATTAAAATCAGAAGTTTCTTCTCTTCAAAAAAAAGTTAATTCTTATGAAGCGCAAATTGATGAGATTAATAAAGAATATGTTACTAAACTAACTGAAAAAGCTAAACAAGCTTCTTTATTAATTGAACAACAAACTAATGAAATCAAACAAAAACTTCAAGCAGAATTTACTAACAAAGCAAAGTATGCTACAGAATCTATTGCAATAGAAATTATTAATATTACTAACCAATTTGAAATCGCATTATCTCACACGCCTAATGATCCTAAGATTCAAAATTATCAAAAAGGTTTTAACATGTTTTTAACCATGTTAAAAACAATTCTTAATAACATTGATGTTACTGAGGTAATGGTTAATGTTAATGATGAATTTGATCCTAATACCATGGAATGTTTTGAAGTTGAAAATAATCCAAACGTTAATGATAACCATGTCGTTAAAATTATTAAAAAAGGTTACAAATTACATGATCGGGTTATCGTTCCTACATTAGTAATTGTTTCTAAAAAATAATTCATCAATTCTTTGTAGATTGTAAAAAGTTCAATTTTATTTTTTAAAAATTTTCTAGAAAAAAATTAAACAAATTTTGAACAAATTCAAGACAGTTTTTAATTAGTTTTGCACTATCATATTAGATACAAAGCAAGAAATATATGAATGATAAAATTGAAAATATTATTTTAGATACAATCGTTAAGTGAAATTGTATTACTAAAAATAAGTGCTATGAAAATTATCATATAATCATTAAAGATAACAAGATTATGGCACAAGGCGTTAAAGTAAAAACATCAAAACCAAAGGCACCAGCATGAGCACTTGCCATGGAAGAACGTATTAATAATAGAATTGATAATTTAGATAAACAGGTTAATACTAAAATTGATAATTTAGATAAACGACTTAATGCTAAAATTGATGATCTAGAAAAACGTATTAATAAAAAGATTGATAATCTAGATAAACAAATTAATAACAAAGTTGATTTAATTGTTAAAGTAAATAATTTATTAACACAATAGTTTGAATATAAGAAAATCAAACTTAAAACTATAAAGTTCTAAATAAGAGAACATAACTTATTAAAAACAAGATATGGTTTGTTTTTTTACAGTGTAATTAATTAAAAAACTACTAGCAATTTGCTAGTAGTTATATTTTGTTTAAATGGTGGTTTCGGGCAGAATTGAACTGCCGACACACGGATTTTCAGTCCGTTGCTCTACCGACTGAGCTACGAAACCATGGCGGTCCAGACGAGAATCGAACTCGCAATCTCCTCTGTGACAGAGAGGCATGTTAACCGGTACACCACTGGACCAAATGGTTGCGGGAGATGGATTTGAACCAACGACCTTCAGATTATGAGCCTGACGAGCTACCAAGCTGCTCTATCCCGCGATAATGGCGGATGATGAGGGATTCGAACCCCCGCGTGCATTGCTGCACCTTTCGGTTTTCAAGACCGATCCCTTCAACCGGGCTTGGGTAATCATCCGTATTTCATTAATTATAAAAAAATTAATGAATAAAAATATTGTTATTGGTGGAGCTTGCAGGACTCGAACCTGCAACCGACCGATTATGAGTCGGGGGCTCTAACCAATTGAGCTAAAGCTCCTAATATGGTGGCAGGGGTGAGATTCGAACTCACGACACCCCGGGTATGAGCCGAGTTCTCTAACCAACTGAGATACCCTGCCGTAAATGGTCGGGAAGACAGGATTTGAACCTGCGACCCCTTGGTCCCAAACCAAGTGCTCTACCAAGCTAAGCTACTTCCCGAATATTAATGAATATATAAATTATATTAATTACAGTTATTAATTAAGTATTATTTGATTATTCATTAATACAAAATGCAATTAGAGACTAATTGCATTATTAATTAATTTCTTAAGTTTAATTCTTTAACAAGTTTACGATAAGCTTCAATATCTTTATTTTCTAAATATCTTAATAAAGATTTACGTTTACTAACTTTTTGAAACAAACCTCTTTTAGATGAATTGTCTTTTGGATTCTTAACTAAATGTTTAGTTAATTCGTTAATTTCAAGAGTTAATAAAGCAACTTGTGTTTGAACACTTCCTGTGTTCAACTCACTACCACCAAATTTCTTGATAGCTTCTTTTTTAGCTTTTGTAGTTACTGCCATTTCTTTTTACTTCCTTTCTTTGGCTATTACTGATTACCAAGTAATGAATGGAAGGTTTTCATAACCTAGTAATAAGTGTAATGGTATTATATCTATAAAGTAAAATAATAAATTATTTTTTAATTAAGTTAATACTAATTAACAACTATGCATTAGGGTTGTTAGAAATTTGTAAATCTTTTATGTATTCATAAAATAAAACAGATGGATAAACACCTAAGGATTGCATATGGTCTCGATAGTCTGTTTCTTCTTCTCCATCATCCAATTTTGCTTTAACTGTTACAAATTGATCAGATTCAGATTGCAACTCAACTACTAGAAATCCAGCATGACATAAAACACCATCTATTTCATCTTCTATAAAAACACCTCCAAATTGTGTAAATCATACTTTCTTATTCGTATAAGTAACAGAAGCCTGAATTTTATGATATTCATTGTCTTTGTAATTCTTAGCAACAAGTTTCATTTGTCAACCTCCGCTAAAACTAAATGTATCACGCCCATCAGCGGCTTTTTCTTCTAATTTAAGATTAGTTATTTGATCTATATGTAATGAAAAACTTTTTACATTATTATGTATATAATCAACAAACATTTCAACGGGTATAAAGTGATCATTAAAAATAAAACAAAGTAAATTAAATAAACAATCTCCAAGTAATGAAAAAGCCAAAAAATCTTTAGTTTTTTCAATATTTTCTGGGTTAAACATGTCAGCAGTAATGTTATTTAAATATGGTATGTATTCTTCAGGATTAGTAAAATAAACTTCTCTATTGCCGTTTGTGTAATCAGTATTTGGATCAAAACAAAAAGTACCATAATTTACTGCATCAAAATTCAATAAGTCATCTATTGAATTGAAATCATACATTGAATAATGTGGTTTTGATGAAGGGGAAGTATCGTTTGTCTTAATGGATGAAATAGTGCTGCATGCAGTAATGCATCCTAATAATACAGGTATTCCACAAATTGCAATTTTAAATAACTTCTTGTTCATATTTTCTCCTAATTTGTAATATTTATACTGTTTTTTTTTTGCAACAAAAAATAAAAAAACCCACTAGGTGGGTTTTAATTATTTCATTGCTTCTGTAGCTAGTTTTTTAAATTCTTCAGGATTATTAACAGCTAATTCAGATAACATTTTACGATTGATTTTAATGTTTTTCTTGTTTAATTGAGCAATGAATTTAGAGTATGAATAACCTAACGGTTTTAATCCAGCATTAATTCTAGAAATTCATAACTTTCTAAAGTCACGTTTTTTATTACGTCTGTCTCTATAAGCGTAACCACTTGCTTCAATTACTGTTTGGTGAGCAATTTTGTAAGAAGTATGCTTTGTACCTCAAGCACCAGAGGCTTGTTTTTTAATTTTATTACGACGTTGTCTTGTTGTATATCCACCTTTTACTCTCATATTTGTTCTCCTTTAATTAATCTTGTAATGTATATTTAAGACGCTTATAGTTTGCTTTAGATACTAAAGCATCTTTCTTTAGTTGTCTTTTTTGTTTAGTTGTTTTAGAGTGAGCCATGTGAGAACGGTTTGTTTGTTTTCTCTTTAATTTTCCACTAGCTGTTACCTTAACTCTTTTAGAAACAGATTTCTTAGTTTTCATTTTAATTTTTGCCATATGATTCTCCTTTATTTATTTTTAGCAATAGTACATTCGTACATAATTGGGGTAATCTTTTTTAAAGGTTGAATAACTTTACCTTTATTTTGTAAAAGATTAATAAACTTGTTGTATGTTTCATCAATTAGTTCTTGTTTAAAACCAACACGACCAGCTGCTCTAATCTTGAATTTAACTTGACATCCGTCTTCTAATCATTCGATTACGTTTTTTGCACGTCATTCAAGATCATGAATACCGGTTTGAGGTCTTACTTTAATTTCTTTAACTTTAATTACAGTTTGTTTCTTTTTAGATTGTCTAGCTTTTACTTTTTCATTGTAAGTAAATTTACCATAATCTAAAATTTTAGCAATTGGTAATCCTCCTGTTTTATTTGCCGGAACAAATAAAACTAAGTCTAGATCTTTATCTTTAGCGTAATTAATAGCATCTAATCGGTTCATTTGTCCGATTTTAGATCCATCTTCATCAATTACTAACAACTTTGGATCTCTTATCTTTTCATTAACAGGTCTATATTCCATTTATTTCCTTTTTTTGTATATTGCTTTTATATAAAGAAAATAGTGCATTACTTGAAAGTAAATGCACTACAAATATTTAGATTAATTAATCTAAAGCTATTAACCCAAATCTACTAACAGATATCAGGTGAGTGTAAACTACTTTCTTTATATAGTATTAATATTAACACATTTTTAATATAAATATTATTTTTTTAGTCAGTAGCGGCTTGTCATTTATCTGACAATCCACATTTTTCATGTAAGTAGGTAATAAATTCTTCATATCCTTCGGGGTGACCATTCATAAAGTAAATATAGTGTTTTGCTTCATCATCTATTAAATTAGCAAATGCTTGTGTTGTTCAATATGAATAAAAAGTTGGAATATCGGTAAATCATATTTCATTAATTTTTGTTCTTGCAAAAGCACCATCATCGATTTTTTTTATCGATGCAGGAAGATAAAGTTTAAAAATTACATTGTCATGAAAAGAATTGTTAATAGTTGTCAATTTTTGACAATTTGAAAAATCATAATCATTAAACGGTTGTGAATCACCGTTTTGGTGGCCACATAAAGCAAATTGACCAATTGTAGTTAATTTAGAATTAGTTTCAAATGATAATTTTTTAACAAAATTCCATTTTTGTGTTAAAAATGATGGATTGTTAGCAGATGAGAATGCACCATATTGCAAATCTGTAACAAAATCGGGAACCTCGATTTCGGTATATCCATCTTGTTTAAGGTTATTAATTTGTACATCAGTTAAATCTTCTCTAACTCCATAACAATCAGTGTCATCAACATTTAAATAGGTTTCAGGAATTATGGTACCATTTTTAACTTTTAATGAAAAATTAACCTCATTCGAAACTATGTTGCCTGATGTAGCCGTCGTTGTCGCTGTTATTTTATAATTGTATTCACCAGAGATTTTTGCTGTTTGAGTGCCATCTGCTGTTCGAGCGACATCTCATGATAGTTCATAAGCATTATCAAATGGTTTGATATGTAATCAACCAGGAGCAGGTGCAGCATCAGATCTTATAGTTCAATTAACTGATTGATTTGCTTGTCAAGGCGACACTGCTGCATTAATTAATGCTCCATCGTATTGTCCTTGTGAAAATGGATCAATTTCTACTTTTGTTAAATCTGTAGTAACAAGAATTGATGCAGGTTCTGGTTGAGTAAATGAGAAACTTAAAGGATTATTAAGTCTACCATAATAAGAAGAGTTTTGTACTTCTATACGAATTTGACGTCTTGTTTTTTTATCCATTGTTACAGGTAAATCAGAAGCGTTACAAACTAGCCTTCCTGAATATTCATCACTAGAGTCATTTTCCATTGATAATCAATTTATTTTTTTACCTGTAGAAGCATCAAAAAAGATCCATTTAAGATTTTTAATCTTAATTGGGTTTTGTTGGTTATCTTTTACAGAAAATAAATGAGTATATCGACCAACCGCTTTATCATCAGCTGTATTTCCGGCCTCAAATGATAATTGATAAAAGTTACCAGTCAATGAATTATCATACATAACTGTTAACCCTTGTTTTTTTTGACTATTACAGCTAGTAACAAAAGGAATTGATGTTAGAATGCCAAGTCCACAAACGATACTTGAAATAGTTTTAATTAGTTTTTTATTCATATTCTTATATTCTACTCATTGTGGTTGTCTTTTTTTTTTTTTTTTTGCAATAAAAATAAAATGTACTCATAATGAGTACATTAATAAATAAGAATAAATATATTTATCTATTTAACTGCTTTAAATCCATCTATGTAAGCAATAGTCTTACCGGGTTTAGATTTAAATGTTTTCACAGCAGCTTTAGATACTTTATTGTATTCTTTTTTAGCTTTTGCTAAGTCATTAACATAGTATGTTTGAATAGCATAGCTAATACCAAATGCTGTTAATAATTCTTTACGATCAGTTATTACAACTATTGTAGCTGCAGGTCTGATGTTAGATATAGCTTTAATAGTGTTAATATCATTTGTAAATAATGTTACAAATTCATATGGGAAGCTAGGAGCTACATCTGAACCATAAGGTAATAGTTTTTTAGCAATTGCTTTAGCAACAGTTTTTGCTTTTGCAGGAAGCTTAGCTTTAGGAAAATAGAATGTAAATGCACGGTTGTAGTCAAATAATAATTCTGATTTAACATCAATTTCAGCCATAGTGCTTACAGCACGAACCGGGAATAAACCTTGTGCAGATTCACCAGATAACATTGTAGAGTCAGCACCACGTTCTACTGCAAAGAATACATCAGTAACTTCAGCACGTGTTGGTTGAATGTTTCTTTCTAATGAGTCTAGCATTTGAGTAGCTACAATTACTGGTTTGCCTACATAACGACATTTTCTAATCATGTATTTTTCTCAATAAGGAACATCATAGTAAGGAATTTCTAATCCTAAATCTCCACGAGCTACCATGATACCATCAGATGCATCAATAATCTGGTCAATATTATTGATAGCATGTGTAGTTTCAATTTTAGAAATAATTTGAATATGAGTGTTCTTGTTTTTCTTTAAAATTGCTCTAATTTCTTCTACATTTTCTTTAGAATTAGCAAAACTTGCAGCAATATAGTCTAAATTATGATCGCAAGCAAATTGAACGTCTTTTTTATCCTTTTCAGACATAAAAGGCATAGAGTAAGTAGCATTAGGTAAGTTAATTCTCTTCTTTTCAGAAATATCTGCTTTATTTAAAGCGGTACAGTAAATAAGACCATCTTTCTTATTTACTTTATTTACTCTAACTTGGAACTTACCATCATTAATTAGGATTAATCCGCCTACCTTAACATCATTTGCCATGTTATATCTACCAGTAGAATCGGTAACGTAAAATTCTTTGTTATTTCCTACTATTTCTTTTGTAGTATGGATAATCAATTTGTCATCTTGTTGAATTGTAACAAAGTCAGATTCAAATTTTCCTAAACGAATTTCAGGGCCTTTTGTATCTAACATGATAGAGATGTTTCTTTTTAATTTCTTAGCAACTTCTCTAGCAATTTTAATTCTCATAATTTGTTCTTCATGAGAACCATGAGAAAAATTAAGTCTAACGCAGTTAACACCAGATTTAATGATGTCTTCCATTGTTTGATATGCTAATTCTCTGCTCTTAGCATTTTTAGGATTGTTTAGCATATCAAGATCCCATAATTTTTGAGTAATTGCTGGACCTAAAGTAGCAATTATTTTAGTTCTTTTGTAATAACTTATCATAGTGTTTTAATACACATATTATAAATTATTTAATAATGCCAAACACATTATTATTAACGACTTGTCTTATTTTAATTTTTAGAATTTGGTTGTGTAAAGGCTTGCAAGTATTTACATTAACTTTGAAAAAATATTCAGAATGTCCTGTTTGAACATTTTTTTGTTTTGGTTTTTCAAATAAAACATTAACAGATTTGTTAATAAATTGTTTTAAATATTCATTAGTGTATTTGTTATTAATTTCATTGACAATTTTAAAACGATTTGTCTTTACTGATTCATTAACAGGATTTTCAATCCTATTAGCGGCTGTATACCTACGAGGAGAGTAAGGAAAGATATGCATATTAGCAAACTTTGCTTTATTTAAAAATTTTAATGATTCATTAAAATATTCATCAGTTTCATTGTTAAATCCAACAATGTAATCTGTAGTAATTGATATATTTTTATTTTTACTTCTAATATATTTGACTAATGAATAAAATTCATCAGTTGAATATTTTCTATTCATAGAATGTAAAACTTGGTTGCTTCCTGATTGTAAACATAAATGAATATGCTGACAAAATCTTGGATTATTAGCAATTAAATCAATAATCTGATGATTTATTTGAAAAGGCTCAATAGATGAAATTCTAATTCTAAAATCTCCTTTGATTTCACTAATTTTTTTTAATAAATTAAAAAAATCTACTTTAGAATCATCTAAATAACCTGCTGTGTTAATCCCTGTTAATACTATTTCTTTATGAGATTTAGAAAGCTCTTTGATTTCATCTAAGATAATTTTATGATCTAAAGAGCGTTGTCTACCCCTGCTAAATGGAATTATGCAATAACTACACATATAATTGCAACCATCTTGAATTTTTAAAAACGGACGTGTGTTATCTATAAAACTAATATTGTTAAATTTTTCAAATTTAGTAATGTTGCTAAAGTTTTCAACTTTAATAATAGATTTCTTTTTATATTCTTTTATTAAATCTACAACTTTATTCTTATATTTGTTACCAATGATAATAGCATTCTTAAAATCTTTAAAATAATCAGGATTTGTTTGACTAAAGCATCCCATCACCACCAATAATATATTTTTATTTTCTCTCAATACTTTATTGATAAAATATTTAGATTTACTATCAGCTTTATTAGTGACACTACAAGTATTAATTAAGCAAATATCAGCATCTTTTATACTATTAATCTTGATTGCACCACAAGCAATAAAATCTGAACTAATACAATTAGTTTCATATGCATTAGCTCTGCATCCTAAATTAATAGTAATAAACTTTTTATTTTTTAGCTGCATCTGTTAATCCAGAAGAGGCTTTTTCACTTGATGAAGAATTGTTAGTTTCACTTACTTTTGCTTCACTAACAGTTTTACCATGTTTTCTTAAATAGATTGCAAGATCAATTTTGTATCTTGCATAACGGTATAAACCAATACCTACTAAAGTGATTAAACACAAAATCACTAATCCTATTACATAGAATGTAGTGTTGCTTATCGTAGAAATGCTACTTGGATAACAGAATAAATAAACAATAGCAAATAGAATTCCAACCATGAACACAATTAAACTACTATAGTAAAATTTAAATAGTTTTCTTGGAACATGAAATTTAATTAAATTAAAGTCTTTAGTATCGTAATAAAAAAATAACCCTAATAATACTATGGCTATCAAACTACAAATAAGACTAGGAATGTAGTAATTTGATATTGTAGTAATCTCTTTACTACTCATGATTCATGTTAAAGCAAATCCAAGTAACAACAAGAAACAAAAACCTAATAAAACATACCAAGTTCAATTTAATAAAAATGAATCCTCATTTTCATTATTTTCTATTTCTGTTTGTTTTTTATCAGTTTTTACTTTCTTTGTTAAATCAGACATATTTATTTAATTATCTTATCTAAAATAGCATTTATGAACTTTTTTTCATTTGGTTCACAATACTTGTCAGCTGTTATTAATGCTTGATCAATCACTATTTTTTTATCAATAGTTAATGCTTGTGATTCACTGTAAGAAGTTAATAATATTGCTTGAGTTACTGCAGAAATACGTTCTCAAGTCCAGTTGTTTTGTAATCTAGTTGAAATTAAATTAATAATTTCTTGTTTATTATTAGCGTAATATTCAATAATCTTCATTTGATCAGCAGAAAATGTAAATTGTTCAAAGGCATTTTTAATAATATCTTTATCCTTAACATCTGACATTAATGTTGAATAAACATAATGAAATACTTCTACTCTTTTTTCTCACTGATTTTTAGACATATTATTCAAAAATAATTATTGAGAAAAAGTTTGTAATATTTAAAGAAGAACAAATTGCTTTTTTAAGACTTTTTTGCAATAAAGAAATATAGTTAATATAGTTTGTTAATGAACCATCGTTTTTTAACATTACATAAAATGTTAAAACATCTTTTGTATCCTCAGTAAATTTAACTTCTTTTACTGGATATAAACTTAAAGAACTAACAATATTTGTGATAGTGTTTTCAATTACTTTTTTAGGAATTGTAATAGTCCCGTGTTTGTTTTCAAATTTACAAGTCATTATTTATTTTCTCTACCAGAGTATTCACCTGTTAAGGTGTTGATGATTACTTTATCACCTTTTTTAATAAATTGAGGAACTTGGATTTCATATCCTGATGAAATTCAAGCTTTCTTTTGAACAGATTGAACAGTGTTACCTTGAACTGCTTCTTCAGCATCAGCAACTTCGCAAACTACTTGGTCTGGTAGTTGAACACCCAAGATTTCTTCGCCATATTTTTGAACACGAACTTCAGTGTTTTCATTTAAGAAATTTTTTTCTCATTCCATTTTTGATTTAGGAATTTCGATTGTTTCATATGTCTCATTGTCCATAAAAACAAAATTATTTCCATCATCATATGAAAATGTCATTTTAGTTGTTTCAACATTAGCTTTTTCTAATTTTTCACCTGTTAAAACTTCAACAGTAATTGAACCTGTTCTCAAATTTTTACATTTACATTTAACAATACCTTCACGCATTGCAGTTTTGTTAAATGAGTTTTCTAAAACCATGTAAATATTTCCGTTTCTTAAGAAAGTGTTACCACTTCTTAAATCTTTTGCATGATATATCTCTGCCATATTTATTTAGTATCTATATATTAATTTTATATATTTTTAAGAGTTTCTAACAATACTTTGTAAATTAAACCAACACCCTTAATATCTACATGTTCAGTATTAGAATGGCAAGCAGCAATGTCTGGGCCAATTGAAATCGCTTCCATACCAGGATGTTTTTTAGTTAATACACCTGTTTCTAAGCCACCTTCAGTTACACTGAAAGTTAAATTTTTGTTGAAAAACTTTTTAAAGATCTTTGAATATTTTGCTTGAAGAACACTATTACCAATTACTGGTGTTCATTCTGGATAATCATCAGTAATTTTGTGAGTTGTTTTTGTTCCATAAAAAGCAGAAATTAACTGACTTCTAATTCTTCTTTTACATACTTCAAAAGCACTTCTTAACAAATAAGTACTACGTATAAATCCTTGTTGTGTTTCAATGATACCTAAATTACTTGAACCATTAGCTATTTTGTAATTTTCATCTAAAGAGTAAACTCCATTAAACGAACAGTTAATAGCATCAATAATGCTATTAGAATCTTTTAATGATATTGGTAAATATTTTGGTTTTGCTGACTTAATAGTCATAATCATATTTGCTTCTCTTTGGAAAAATTCTTTTTTAATTAATGCAAACATGTCATTTAAAATTTTTGTTGCAATCTTAACATCTTTTTTATTTAGTGCAATAGTTGCAACACATTCACTAGAAATTGCATTTGAAACATGTCCAGCATTAATATCAACTAAAGCAATGTTTGTTTTTTCTTGAACAAATTTAAATAATGAAAACATCATCTTAATAGCATTAATGATCTTTCATCTAATTTGGTTTCCAGAATGTCCGCCAGCACCGTGCTCTAAACTAATTGTTAGATAAGAATTCAAATTCTTATCTGCTTTTCTAGTAAACTTGGTAGTAAATTCAATTTGTGTACCACCATTACATCCTAAACAACAAGTGTCTGTTTCTTCATTGTCTAAGTTAATTAGATACTTAGATTTTAATGTTCTTGCTGGGAAATCTTTCGCTCCTTGCATATTAGTTTCTTCATTAGTAGTAATTAGTATTTCTAATGGACCATGTTTAATTTTCTTGTCTGTAGCAATTGCTAATGCATATGCAACACCAATACCGTTATCTGCTCCTAATGTAGTATCATTAGCATATAAAAAACCCTTCTTTTGAACTATTTGGATAGGATCTTTTTCAAAGTTATGCTTTGAAGAATAACCTTTAGCTGGCACCATATCACAGTGCGCTTGTAAACAAACACTAGTTCTCTTTTCACAACCTTTAGTAGCTTTTATTCTAGCTAATACTGTGTGGTTTGAATATACAGTAATAGTTTCAGCAACTGGTTTTAATACAGAAACTAAATAATCAGAAATCTGTTTGTTATTACCAGATGGATGAGGAATATTACATAGATGGGCAAAGTAAGTAAAGACTGACTTTGGTTCTAATTTAGAAGCTAAATTAAGATTTTGTTTTTCAATATTATTCATAATGTATTTATATAAATACATTATATTATTAAAAAATGGTTACTAAGCAAGTAATTAAGCGTTAACTACTACTTTGGTTTTCTTGTTTCTTTTAAACAATTTAACAATTAATCAAACGATTAAAATTAGAGTGAAAGAAATAGCAAAATAAATTAATGCATCTCTTCTATTTGTTTTCTTTTTAAGATTTGTAATTTCTTCTTCATTAATAATAACAAAGTTATAGAAATTTTCAATTCTTGTATATCTTATATAGTTACCTAATAACATGCAAACTTGCATGATAAATGTGCCAATAACAACTGCTACACATCCTCAAAATATTACAGCAAAAGCATAGTTATTATGAAGAGTAATTGGAGTGATTACATCTCCAAAATATGTTGGATATTCAATGTAACATATAATGCATGTTACAAATAATGTGATCAATGAAATTGTGTAAGACAATAAAGACATTCAATTGATATTAATGTATCCTACTTTTAAAGATTTGTAAAGTTTTGATACATTAATAGAAATGACTTTCTCATCCTTGAAATTAATTGTTTTTGACTCAGATTTAAAGTTAAGATACTTAATTAAATAGAAGATAAACAATCCAACAGCTAATCCATACAATGGAACAAGCGCTAAGATAGTTCAGTTATTTACAATAGGAGAAGTTACAATGTTTGTAATCATTCAGCAGCAACCAGCAGTTGCTAATGTCAAGATTATAATTCAAGCAATTAAAGTAGCATAGCTATTTCTTAATTCCTTCTTGTAAAATGTTGGGAAATAAATTTTGTAAGGATTTTCTTCCTTTTGTTTTTTTGTAGTTAAAATTTGGCTATTGATTGCATCATAGCTAGTATTTTGAGTGTTTAAATGAATCTTTACTGAATTCATTCTTGGTTGATCATTAAAACTTGACGCTGCAGTTTCATTTGAGCGATCGATGTTGATATATTTTGTAACAAACTCTTCCATAGTAATTTATTTATAAGTCTGTTAAATATATTTTTTTAAACTATTTTTCTTATTTATATTAATAAATAATTTTCTTCCAAATTTAGCCTCATGATGGCCGTTTTTCAATACTAGATCTGCTGTAACATGCACATTACGAGTTATTAAATTACTACCAATTCCATAAAAATCAACAGGTAATTTTTTATCTACAATCTGTTTAACCCTGTCATAGTCAATTCCAGATGAAACAACAATCTTTGTTTGTTTCATTCCGTACTGATCAAGAGTATGTCTTGCAAACTTAATTAAACTATCACTTACTCCATAATTAGCTTTAATTGGTTTTAATGATTTATCACAAACATTCTTGCTTGTATCAATTCTTATTGCAAAGCAATCATTAAAATCTTTAGAAATATTTTTGATATCTCTTCTAATGTCATTGTGGTAGTCAATTAATGCTACCAAACCTTTTCTACCATATTCATTTGAATATGCTTTTAATGCCTCATTAAGATTACCATCAAATTCTTGAATTAACGCATGTGGAATGGTTCCGCCAACACTAACATCAGATTTATCTTTTAATAAACTTACAGATGCATCAGTAACAAACCTTCTAATTCCACCAACATATGCAGCATAACCATCATATGGTTGAACTAAATAATCATCAGTTCTATCTGCCATATAAATTAATTTATTAGCATCAATCAAAGATAAAACTTTTCTACAATTATTAGCTACAGAACTACGTCTTGCCAATATACCATCAATAACATTTTCAAATTTGCCAAACACATGGTATTTACCAAAAATTAATAAAATAGGATTTTTAGGACTAACAATGTCTCCATCTTGTTGCCCATAAATCTCAATATCTTTTAACTCTTGTTTAGTTAAACAAGATTTAATCAATTCAACAGATTCTTCTATTCCACAAACCATAACTGGTTCTTTAGAAAAGTGAGTAAATTGCATACAAACAATTTCATTAGATTTATATTTTCTAATTAATTTACTAGTCTTAATAAAATAATTTGCTGTATAAAACCCTTTATTTAATAATTGTTTGTTAAATTTAAAATTAAATTTAGAAGACATATTAAAATGCTTTACTTTCTTGATGATTGATTATTTTTTGAATATTAGACTTGTGTTTAAATGTTAATAAACAATTATTAAACATTAACAAGATAAATGTAGCTCCAATTAATCAAGGAGCCTTTGTATATAGATCAAAATCTATATTGATGTTTGTATAAACTCAATGGTGATCAAATAGATAAAAACTACCTATTTGAGGAACAAATATAAACAACGTAGCAATTGTCATGCAAAATAATGATCCTAATGATACACGTCTATCTATCAAGACAATCAGTATTCATATTAAAAAAGCAATTAGCCCTAAATAAGGACTAACAGAAAATAATACTCCACCTGATGTAGATACGCCCTTACCACCTTTTCACATTAAGGCTTTATCAACACCATATTTAACTAATGCACATAAATATTGAACAGGATAACAATGCCCAATAACAGCAAATACACCAGCTAAGTATACCAATGGGTATAAATTTGCTGAACTATTAATTTTAAAGATTGTTACTCCATAAATTGCTCAACAAATAAATATAGCAATCATTCCTTTAAGAGCATCTAATACAGAAACTAATAAACCCATTCCTGAACCAAATTCACGTCTTACGTTAGTAGCACCAACATTGCTACTACCAATTTTTGTTAAATCTTTATTTTTTGCTCAAGCAATAAATTGACCGAATATCAAACTACCAAGTAAATATCCAATTATGCAAAAAATAACAGTATATAAGAAAATCATAATTAATAAACTTCATTATATATTTAGTAAAATAATAATATGAAAAAATTATTAATAATCGTAGATTATCAGAATGACTTTGTAAATGGAGTTTTAGGCTCTAAACAAGCAATGAAGATAAAAACTCCTATCTACAAAGAAATTCAAAAATATGTTAAAAACAAAGATCAAGTAATCTTTTTACAAGACACACATGATAAAAAATATTTGCAATCAATAGAAGGTAAAAACCTTCCTATTGAACACACTATTAAAGGATCAAAAGGTTGACAAATCTGTGAACCTTTAAATGAATATGCTACTAAATCAAATTGTTTTAGTAAACCTACATTTGGTTCACTAAAATTAGTAAATTATTTAACTAAACATAAATTTGAATCTATTCAAGTGTGTGGGCTATTAACAAATATGTGCGTAATGGTAAATACCATTATTGCTCAAACTTGCCAACCAAACACTAAAATTTTTATTAACAAAAAATTAGTGGCAAGTAACGATAAATCTCTTGAAGAAGCTACTTTTAAAATTCTTAAAAACCTTTTTATAAATATTATTTAAATATTTATAATATATAGAAATATTTTCTAACAATTATGCAAGGCTATAAAGATGATAATATTAAGGTTCTAGAAGGTCTAGAACCTGTTAGAAAACGTCCTGGAATGTATATCGGTTCTACCGATATACACGGATTACACCATCTAGTATGGGAAGTATTTGATAATGCTATCGATGAAGTTATCTCAGGTAATGCTGATACTATCAGAGTTACTTTACATAAAGATAACTCTATTACTGTTAAAGATAATGGTCGTGGTATTCCAATCGGAATAAACTCTACCACTAAATTATCTACTATTGATACAGTATTCACTGTATTACATGCTGGTGGTAAATTTGATGACAATGCGTACAAAACATCTGGTGGTTTACACGGTGTAGGTGCGTCTGTAGTAAATGCTTTAAGTGAATGATTAGTGGTCACTGTAAACAGAGACAATAAAATTGTAGAATCTAAATATGAACATGGTGGAAAAATTGTTCAACCAACAAAAGTTATTGGTACAACTAACAGAACTGGAACAACTGTAACCTTTAAACCAGATCCATTAATCTTTAAAAATGCTACATTTAATCCATCAGTTATAAAAGAAAGAATTAGAGAATCTTCTTTCTTATATAAAAATTTAAAGATTATCTTTGAAGATGAAATCAACAAAGAAACCACTGAATACTATTCAACACATGGTATTAGTGAATATGTAAGTTTTATTAATGACAATAAAACTACCATCACTAACATTGCAAGCTTTTCAGGAGTAGGAAGTGATAACATTGAAATTGATATTGCTTTGCAATATACAAATGATACAAGTGATATCATTGTTTCGTTTGCTAACTCTGTTAAAACCTCTGAAGGTGGATCTCATGAAACTGGATTTAAATCAGCTTTAACAGAATGTTTAAATAACTATGGTAGAAAGTGAAACTTACTAAAAGAAAAAGATAAGAATTTTGAAGGAGAAGATGCAAGAGAAGGTTTAACTGCTGTTATCTCTGTAAGAGTTCCAGAAAAAATTATCGCTTATGAAGGTCAAACAAAAAATAAGTTATTCACTCAAGAAGCAGTAGCATCGGTTAAAAAATTCTTTGGTGAGCGTTTTACTTTCTGATTAGAAGAAAATAAAAAAGATGCAATTAAAATTGTTCAGAAAGCTTTGCTTTCTAGAGATGCTAGAATTGCAGCAAAGAAAGCTCGTGAAGATACTAAAAAAATTAAAAATACTAATCAAACATTGTTGTTATCTGGTAAATTAACTCCAGCTCAATCTAAACAATATTCAGAAAATGAATTATTCTTGGTCGAAGGTGATTCAGCTGGTGGTACTGCAAAATTAGCACGTAATAAACGTCATCAAGCTATTTTACCTCTTAAAGGTAAAATCCTAAACGTTGAAAAAGCTCGTTTAAGAGATTTATTAGCTAATGAAGAAATTTGTACAATCATTTCTTCATTAGGAGCAGGAATTGGAAACGACTTTAAGATTGAGAATCTTAAATATGATAAAGTAGTTATCATGACAGATGCTGATACAGATGGCGCTCACATTCAAGTGTTACTATTAACTTTCTTCTATCGTTTCATGCGTCCGTTAATTGAAAAAGGTCATGTTTATGTTGCATTACCTCCATTATTTAGAATTGCTTCTAAATTGGCAGATAAAAAAATAGCATATGCATGAAATGAACAAGATCTTGAAGAACAAAAACATAACTTCAAAAGTTATGAAGTTCAAAGATATAAAGGTTTGGGTGAAATGTCTGCCGAACAACTATGAGAGACCACAATGAACCCAGACACTAGACTTTTCTTAAAAGTATCAATTCAAGATGCTGTATTAGCAGAACGTAGAGTTAACATTCTTATGGGTGATAACTCACAAGTAAGAAAAGAATGAATCAACAATAATGTTGATTTTACATTAGATGAATAGTATGGAAAGTAAGAACAATAATAAAGGAATATCAAAAGCATTAGAAGAAATCATGTCTGAAGGATATGGTAGATATGCTAAGTACATTATTCAAGATCGTGCATTACCAGATATTCGTGATGGATTAAAACCGGTTCAACGTAGAATTATCTACTCAATGAATAACTTGCAGTTATTCTATGATAGATCTCATAAAAAATCAGCTCGTGTTGTTGGTGATGTTATTGGTAAATACCACCCACATGGTGATTCATCAATTTATGAAGCATTAGTTAGAATGAGTCAAAATTGAAAAAACAATGTTACTTTAGTAGACATGCATGGTAACAATGGTTCGATTGATGGTGATAGCGCTGCTGCTATGCGTTATACCGAATGTAGATTAAGTCAATTTGGACAATTGATGGCAGAAGGTATTAATAAAAATACAGTTAAGTTTATTCCAAACTTTGATGACAGCGAAAACGAACCTTCGGTATTACCAACATTATTACCTAACTTATTAATTAATGGTGCAAATGGTATTGCAGCAGGTTATGCTACAAACATCCCTACATTTAACTTCAATGAAGTTATAGATGCTATTATTACAAGAATAGATTCACCAAATTGTTTCTTATCTAGTATCATGAGAGTGATGCCTGGTCCTGATTTCCCAACTGGTGGCATTATCCTTAATACTGATGGTATCAAGCAAGCTTATGAAACAGGAAAAGGTAAAATTACCATTAGAGCTAAAATGGAAAAAGTTGATGCTAAGAAAATTATCATTACTGAAATTCCGTATGAAACTAATAAGGCTCAAATTATTAAAAACATTAGTGAACTAATTGATAAATATGA
This sequence comes from uncultured Mycoplasmatales bacterium, assembly GCA_949422915.1. Classification (GTDB taxonomy): domain Bacteria; phylum Bacillota_I; class Bacilli_A; order Mycoplasmatales; family Mycoplasmoidaceae; genus Malacoplasma_A. The sequence continues at coordinate 16,843 of CASPLF010000004.1, read as the reverse complement.
CACTTTACATTTGTCTGAAGTTTTAGATGAATCAGATCGTAATGGTATTTGTATTGCCTTAATGACTAAACAAGGCGCTAACTTTGATTTCATCAAAAACTTCTTATACAAGAATACTCAATTGCAAATTTCTTATAGCATTAACATGGTTGCTATTAAAAATGCTAAACCATATCAAATGCCTATTTTATTTGTGATTGATTCATTTATTGAACATGCAGATCACATAGTGTTATCATCATGTAAATTTGATTTAGATAAAGCCACTCAACGTAAAGAGATTATTGAAGGTTTAATTAAAGCAATTAGAATATTAGATGATGTTATTAGTCTTATTAGACATTCGTCTAATAAAGAAACAGCTAAACAAGCATTGATGCAACGTTTAATGTTTACTGAACGTCAAGCAGAAGCAATTTCTAATTTAAGACTATATCGTTTATCTAATAGCGATGTTACAGATCTTAATAATGAATTAGAAGAATTAAACAATAAAATTAATGAACTTAATTTATTAATTAATGATAAGAATGTTAGAAATAACTTCTTAAAAAATAAATTACGTTCATACAAAAAGATTTTTGGTACTGCTCGTAAAACACAAATTAGTGAAGAAGATTCTCAAATTGTTATTGAACAAGTTGATACAATCAAAGATCAAGAACAAATTGTTGTTGTCACTCGTGATGGTTATGTTAAAAATATCTCTAAAAAATCTTATGTTTCTAGTGACTTTAGTCAACTTAAATTAAAAGAAAATGATTTACCTATTGCTAAATTCATCTCTAACCAAAGAGATAAAATCGTATTAATTACCTCATTAGGTAATTACATTTCTATTCCTACTTATAAAGTTGATATTACTAAATGAAAAGAAATGGGCATTCACATTAATAATTTAGTAACTTGTGATCCAAACGAAAAAATTGTTTATGCATTTAACTACAAAAACAATTTAGAAGATAATCGTTGTTTAGTTTTAGCTTCTAAGAACGGAATGGTTAAAAGAGTGTTAGTAAAATCATTAGGTATTTCTAAACTAACCAAGATTTCTATGTGCATGAATCTAGATAAAGATGATACATTAGTATCATGTGTATTACTAGATAAATATGATGAAAATACTAAATTAGGATTTGTTACAAAAAATGGTTTAGGATTAGTCTTTAACGCAGATCAAATTAGTATTGTTTCTAAGAATGCAGCTGGAGTTAAATCAATGTCATTAAAAGACAACGATGAAGTGGCAGCGGTATTCAATGCATCTAATAACAATGATTATGTTTTAATTGCTGCAATCCAAGGAATGAAAAGAATTAAAATGGATGCATTTCAAATCGGTAACCGTGCTAATGTAGGTAGACACATTATTACTACAATTAAATCTAATCCAATTAAATTAATTAATGCTTATGAAGTTAATAATCAAAAGATTATTAATGGATTAGATGCTGATAAAGTTTGAAATGTATTTACACCAACCGAAATTCCAATTGGTGATGAAACTACCAAAGTATCATCTATAAAGAATAAAAAATGATCTGATGTTTCTATTTTGCTTAATGAAAATGCATCTGAGCAAACTGCAGAACAAACAGAAATAAAACAAAATGAGCAATTATCATTGTTTGGCAATGAAAAAAAGTAATCATTTCTTAATTAATTATTTTAAACCTAATACATTTGTTGAAAACATTGAACAAATAGATGTTTTGTCTTTTAAAAAAAACAATATTAAACTAGTTGTTTGTGATTTAGACAACACATTAGCTCCACACTTTAATAGGTTGCCTACTAACACTGCTATTAATTTTTGTGAAAAAATTAAAAATCAAGGAATTGTATTTATTTTAGCTTCAAATAACTTTAAGAAAAGAGTTAAAGTTTTTGCAGACAAAATTAAACCTGATCATGTTATTTGAAGCTGCAAAAAACCTCTTAAACACAAGATTAATAAAATACTAAAAAAATATAATTTTAAACCTGAAGAAATAGTTTTTATTGGTGATCAATTCTTAATTGATGTTTTCTGTGCAAACAGATTTAATGCTAAAAGTATTTTAGTCTTTCCCTTAACAAATGTTAAATATAAATTTCAAAAAAATAAAATCTTAGGTTTTATAGAAAATAAAATCTATAAAAAGATTAGTTTAAATAATATGGGTGCTGGTTTATCAGAAAAAAATCCTTTTGATTTTTATGATGTCGTGTAATATGAAAAAGTTATTAATTTTTGGAGGCACATTTGATCCTATTCATTTAGGTCATATAAAAATGTTAAAAGCTGCAATTAACAAAGTTAAACCTAACTTGACTTTATTAATTCCTAATAAAAACCCTCCATTAAAAGATAGCAACCCAAAGGCGTCTATTAAGGCGCGTTTAGATATGGTTAATTTAGCAATTAAAAACATCCCTAATGTTAAAGTGTGTGATTACGAAATTAAATCTAAATCTAATCAAAAATCATATACATATCTTACTATTAACTATTTAAAAAAAATTTATAAGAACTATAAATTTTATTTCTTAGTTGGTATGGATCGTTTAAATGATTTTAATCAATGAAAAAACTATCAACAAATCTTAAAGAATGTTACTTTAGTAGTTGCTGGACGTAATAATGAAAAATCTAAGTTTCAAGATGCTATCTTGTTAAATACTAATGAAATAAATATTTCAAGTGCTGAATTAAGATCTAAACCTAACAAAAAATATTTATCACCAAAAATAATTAAATACATAGCAAATAATGGTGTTTATTGTGCTCAACAAATAAAACCATTAATGTCTGACTATCGTTACCAACATACATTAAGAGTAGCAGACACTGCTATTAAAATTTCAAAAAACAAGTCAAAAGCTTTTATTAAAAAAGCTTATATTACTGCAATGTATCATGATGTTGCAAAAGAATTTAATAGAGAACAAATATTAGAATTGATTGACAATAAATATAACTCTAAACGTTTCCCTACAGCTCACACATTACATGGTTGTGCTTCAGCAGCTTATGTTAAAAAACATTTTTTTGTCACAGATAAAGAAATATTAGATGCGATCTACAACCATGTAATTCCTTTAAGAAAATGTTCTATGTTATCAAAAGTTATATATTGTGCTGATAAATTAGAACCATCAAGAACTAATAAAGATATTCCAAACCGTGCTAAATTATTAAAAGAATCAATTACTAATTTAGATAAAGTATTTAACTTTATCTTGGATTACAATATTAATAGATACAAATAGTATGTTAGGCATCATTATTTCATTACCAGCAGAAGTCCCAAATATTGAAAAATATTTTGAGAAAAACCAAAAAATATCTATTAATGGTTTTTCTGGATATATTTTTGAAATAATGCAAAAAAATGTTGTTCTATTATTTTGCGGAGTAGGGAAAGCTAATGCTGCTAGTGCTACTATGTCACTAATAAATAATTTCAGTGTTTCAAGTATCATCAACATTGGTAGTGCGGGAAGTATTAGTAAAAAATTAAATCCTAATGTTTTCTTTGTTCCTTCATCATTAAACTACATAGATGTAGATGCTTCATGTTTTGGTTATAAAGTAAACCAAGTTCCACACGAACCAGAATCATTTGAATTATCAAACCGCATTAGACAATTATTTTTAGAAATTATTAAAGAATATCAAGAAAACTTTATTGATGGTTCATGTGGTACAAGTGATTCTTTTGTTTCAAAAGAAAACTTAAATAAATTTAATGTTGATAAATGTATTGCTGTTGATATGGAATCAACTGCTATCGCACAAGTGTGCAATAAGATGAAAATTGAATTTGCTTGTGTTAAATTTATTTCAGATTCAATTTATGCAAATGAAAGTTCATCTAAACAATGATCTAATAATGTTAACCAAGATAACAAATTAATGTCTGAAATTATTTTTAATGTTGCTAACAAATATGTTTATTTGTTTGATCTAGAGAAATAATATGGGAAGACTAAGAACGAACCCAGAAGCAATTAATTTAATAAAATTAAGTCCATATTATTTGTCTGAAGCTTCAAATAAATATTTTGATAACAAAAATCCTTTATATATAGAAATCGGAATGGGCAAAGGATTGTTCATTATTAATAACGCTATTAAATACCAAAACATAAACTACATTGGTATTGAGAAATATCCTACTGTAATTCTTAAAGCCATTAAGAAAACAGAAGTATACGAAAATAATTTTCATAATTTAAAAATAATTTGTGATGATGCTAACAACCTTAAGAACTGATTTAAGAATAAATCAGTGGACAAGATATTTTTAAATTTTTCTGATCCATGGCCTAAAAAGAGACATGAATCAAAAAGATTAACATCTATTGGTTTCATGAATATCTATAAACAGATTTTAAAGCCAAAACAAACTATTGAATTTAAAACTGATAACCAAGGGTTATATGAATATACATTAGACCAATGAATGCATTCTAAAGATTTTAAAGTAGAAGCATATACAGACGATCTGTATTCAAATGCAGATTTGCTTAAAGATAACATTCCGACTGAATATGAAAATAAATTTATAAAACAAGGTATAAAAATTAAGAAAATAATTGTGTCTTTGATTTAATAGAGGTTTTATAATATCTATATATGAATAAGAGAAAAGTTGGTGTTATTGGATGTGGATTTGTTGGTTCCACAATTGCATTTGAATTAATGCAAAATGATTTATTTGATGAAATAGTATTAATTGATGCTAATAAAGAAAAAGCAATTGGTGAAGCATTAGATATTGCACATGGTGCCCCATTTGTTAAACCTATAAAAATTTATGCAGGTTATTATGACGATTTAGCGGACGCTGGTATGATCATCATCACTGCAGGAGTTGCTCAAAAGAAAGATGGCAATGAAACAAGATTGCAATTAGTTCAAAGAAACGTTAATGTTTTTAAAATGATTATTCCTGAAATTACTAAACGTAATTTTCAAGGTATTTTATTAGTTGTTTCTAACCCTGTTGATATTTTAACAATGGTAACTTTAAAACTATCAGGTTATGAACCTCATAGAGTAATAGGTTCTGGAACTGTATTAGATACAGCTAGACTTAAATACCATGTTGGTGAACACTTGAATATTGATCCTCGTTCTGTTCATGTATATATTGTTGGTGAACATGGTGATAGTGAAATCGCTACATGAAGTGTTGCAACTGTAGCCGGATTACCATTAAATGATTTCTGTGAATTAAGAGGTCATTTTGAACACAAACAAGCAGAAGATAAAATTCAAGAAATGGTAAGAAGAAGTGGCTATGAAATCTTAACTAGAAAGAACGCAACATATTATGGTGTTGCTATGGCAGTTAATAGAATATGCAAAGCAATTCTTTCTAATGAAAGAGCAATCTTACCGGTTTCAAGTATGTTACATGGTGAGTATGGCTTGAATGATGTATGTTTAAGTGTTCCTACTGTTGTAACAAGTAAGGGTGTAGAAGAAAAAATTATTCTTAAGTTAAGCCAAGAAGAAATTCAAAACTTACACAAATCAGCTAATACTTTAAAAGAAGTATTTAATGGTATTGAATGATAATTCAATAATTAAAATAATTTAGGAACAGTAGTTCCAATTAAAATTAGGGTAATCATTGTTAGCAAGATAATACCTAATGTTTTTCAAGCACCTTTATAGAAATCATTTAATGAAACTTTACATAATGAACATCCGGCAACAAATGGACCTGCTGTTGGTGAGAATAGATTAACAAATCCGTTTGCCAATGAGAACGTTGTAATTGCACCACTAACTGTCAATCCAGAAGTAGAAGTTGCAATTGCTGGACCCATTACAGGGAACACAGTTGATGCAAATCCACTTGTAGATGGAATCAAGAATGAAAGAATAATAAAGATAACAAATATTATTAATATTCCTAATTGAGCATTAATATTATTCATCATATTTGATAAACCGCTAACTAATATACTATTAACTCCAGAAGAAGTTAACATCATTGATAATCCTCTTGCAATAGCAATGATGAATGCAACACCTATAAAGTCTCTTGCACCAGTGAATATGTTTTGTAAAAAGTCTTCTTCACTTTTTCATGTAATAATACCAATTATTAATGCAGAAGTAAAGAATAAGAAAGACATTTCAATTAATGATCATCCACCAATACCGTGTTCACCTGATCAAATAAATGGTAAGTTTTCTCTTAACCAATTATTGAATCAAGTAAACCCAGTAAAACCTGGTATTAATCCTTCTCAGTCAATAACCATTAATATCATTAAAAGAAAAGTAAATCCAAAGATTCACAAAATTGCTTTTCTTTTTGTAGTTAATTGGTATTGTTCAGTATTTCCAATTTTAAAGTGTTTATGATGATCTTCAAATTGTTCATAAACTATTGATTTTTTAGGGTCTTTTTTAACTCTATATGCATGATAAGTTACACAAGCAATTCCAATAATAACCAATAATGCATATGTTATTATTCTTCATGCAATACCAGTAGTTGTTGTCAAACCTTCTACACCAGCTGCTGAAACTGCAGGTGCAATTAAAAATGGGTTAAGAATTGAACCAGCAACTCCTAAACCAGCTCCAAATAAAATAGTAAATAACGAAGTTAATGCATCAAATCCTGCTGCAAGCATTATTGGAGTAAGAATTAAATAGAATGGTAAAGTTTCTTCACACATACCAAATGTTGTTCCACCAATAGAAAAACAAAGCATTAGAACAGGAATAAGGTATATTTCTTTGCCATTCATTTTCTTAATGATTGCTGATATTCCAGCTTCTATAGATTTAGATGCATTTACTATTTGTAAAAATGCTCCAATAATTAATAAGAAAATAATTAATTCACCAGCATCAACAAATCCTTTTAATGGTGACATTAAAACGTCAAGGATTCCAGGGACAACACCAGTTACAGTTTCACCATCTACTTCATATGTGATTACACCCTTAGTTAAATAAATAATTCATATGATTAATGCAATAGCTAATGTTAAGAAAAAAAGAATAGTGTATGCACTTGGTGCATACGCTTTTTTATTTTTAACTAATTTATTTTCTTTAAATTTATAAATATAAGAGGTTATTGCACCAGCAATTGGTATTCATGTTGTATACAAATATGCAATAAATTTTGAATTTTTTAAAATGTTTTTGTTTTTCTTTACATTCAATATAGTGAATGTAACAATTAACACAAATGAAACAATTAACAAAAAACATCCAAAAACTAAATTAGCGTAAAATTTATTTTTATCTCCATTAAATGCACTACTTCAACATGTGCAACACAATATTAAAAATAATAATGCATATGTAAAAAATAAATTTGATCAAATAATCTTATTTCAATATTTTTTTTCTTTAATAACATTTTTTGTTTGTTTCATATTCTATTCTCATTCTATTGTGCCTGGTGGTTTTTGAGTAATATCATAAACTACACGATTAATGTCTCTAATTTCATTTGTAATTCGAGTTGATATTTTTTGTAAAATATCATAAGGAATTTTTGCAAAATCTGCAGTCATACCATCAATTGAAGTTACTGCACGAATAACAATAACATTTTCATAACTTCGTTCATCACCTTTAACACCAACAGTTTTTACGTTTGGTAAAACAGTAAAGTATTGTCAAATTGATTTATTTAAACCTGCTTTTGCAATTTCTTCTTGAAGAATCCTATCAGATTGTCTTACTAATTCTAATTTTTCATTAGTAATTTCTCCAAGAGTTCTAATTGCTAAACCAGGCCCTGGAAAAGGTTGACGACTAACCATTTTTTCAGGTAATCCTAGTTTCCTTCCTAGTTCACGAACCTCATCTTTAAATAAGATATTTAAAGGTTCAATCAACTTGAACTTCATATCTTTTGGTAATCCACCAACGTTATGATGAGATTTAATTGTTTGAGCTGTGCTTGTGCCTGATTCGATAACATCAGTGTAAAGTGTACCTTGTGCTAATCATTTAATTCCTTTTTGTTTATTAGCATAAGAATCAAACATGTCAATAAATAATTTACCAATTATTTTTCTTTTTCTTTCTGGTTCGGTTACACCTTTTAATTGAGTTAAAAAAATCTTTTGAGCATCAATCTTCGTGAACTTGACACCAAAATTGCTGAATGCATCAACAACATCTTGTGCTTCACGATATCTTAACAACCCATGATCTACAAATAAACAACTTAATTGTTTACCTATTGCTTTTGCAATTATAGCAGCAGTTACTGCAGAATCCACTCCACCAGATAATGCACAAATTACTTTATCTTTACCTACTGTAGCTTTAATTTTAGCAACTTCTTGTTTGATGAAAGAATTCATATTTCATCATTTTTTTGCTTTGCAAATATTAAAGATAAAGTTACTTAATAAAGTATTGCCTTTCAATGTATGAACTACTTCAGGGTGAAATTGTACACCATAAATTTTTTGCTTTTCATTAGAAATAATAGCATATTTACAAGTAGATGATTTTGCATTATTAACAAACCCTATAGGAAGTTTTTCAATTTGTGTACCATGAGACATTCATACTTGTTCAGATTTATTTAAACCTTTGGTTAAAGCACATTGTTTAATAATGTTAATATTGGTTTTACCATATTCTTTTTTAGAACACGCAACTACTTTACCACCATTCATGTGGGTTGTTAATTGAACACCATAACAAATTCCTAAAATAGGTAAACCTAACTTAAAAATTCCCTTATCAATTTTAGGAGCACCTTTTGCAAATACAGAATTTGGTCCACCAGAAAAAACAATGCCAACAATTGATTTGTCTTTTTTGATATCTGCAGGCTTAATTGAATTAGGAACTAATTCACTATAAACACCTAGATCTCTTATTCTTCTAACAATTAATTGGTTGTATTGACTACCAAAATCAACAACAATAATTTTATTATTTTCCATGGTAGTTAGGTGCTTTTTCAACAATGTCTAAATCGTGAACATGAGATTCATTGTAACCAGAAATAGTAATCTTCACGAATTTAGCCTTCTTCTTTAATTCTTCAATAGTACGAGCACCAGAATAACCCATACCACTTCTTAATCCTCCTACTAATTGGTAAAGGATTTTACCAACTGGTCCTTTGTAAGCTAATTTAGCTTCTACACCTTCAGGTACTAATTTAGAAACATCTTGGTTGTTTTGGAAGTAACGATCAGATGAACCTCTTTTCATAGCGGCCATAGAACCCATACCAACATATGATTTAAATTTTTTACCACCAATCGTAATAATCTTTCCTGGAGCTTCATCTGTTGCTGCTAGCATTTCTCCTAGCATAACTGAATCTGCACCTGCTCCAATAGCTTTTGTAATATCACCAGAATATTTAATACCACCATCTGCAATTACTGGAATGTGTTTTCTTTTTGCATATGAATACACTTTAGCAACCGCTGTCAATTGAGGCACACCTACACCTGATACAATTCTTGTAGTACAAATAGATCCTGGACCAATACCAACTTTTAAACCATCAACACCTGCTTTAATTAAATGCTTTGCACCAGATACTGTTGCAATGTTTCCAGCAATTAATTGTAATTCTGGAAATTTAGCCTTAATTTCTTTTACTCTAGAAATAACATTGTAAGAATCACCATGTGCACTATCTAAAGAAACTACATCAACCCCAGCAGAAACTAATGCAGTAACTCTCGTAATACAATTAGCAGCAATACTAATTGCTGCACCAACAATTAATTTACCCTTATTGTCTACGTTTGCATCTGGATATTTTTTCTTATCAAACTTGAAGTGTTTAACAGCTTTAATCATTTCGGCTTGTTCTTCAATAGATAAGTTTTTATGAATAAACGCTATTCCACCAGCTAGCGCCATTGCTATTCCCATATCTTTTTCACTAACTGTATCCATTGCAGCAGAAATGATAGGAATATTTAATGAGATTTTTTTAGTTAATTTAGTTTTAACGTTAACATCACGTGGTATTACATCTGAATAATTAGGAATTAATAGAACATCACCAAATGTTCTTCCGTATTGTACATTTTTTAGCATAAGGGTTATTTAATAAAAATTATTATATATTAAATACTTAAATAATATATTAAAAGACTATTGGTCTTTAATGGAATTTAAAACCGACTCAAAATCAATTGTTCCATTGCATCCACCTTGAGCAAAAGTGTCTCTTCCACCACCGCTTCCCTTAGTAATTACATTAAGTTTTTTAACTAGTTCACCTGCATTAAAGTTATTTTCTTGACAAAATTGTTTGTTAGCCATACAAACATATTGAGTTTTAGTGTCTAATAAACTTAAAGCAACATAAGCGTGTTGTTTATCCTCATTAATCAATTCAGTTAATGCTGATGAAATTGTTTTTAAATCTAAATTAGTAAATTTATTAATTAAAATTTTAGGAGACTGATCCATAGATTTATATTCTTCTTTAATCATCCTAATGTTATTAGAAGCGTTTTGCTTGTTATAAGACAAAATTAATTTATTGTAAATACCATTTAACTCATTAAACTTATTTACTAAATCATGATATTCTGCTAAATCATTTTTGTATGAAACTATAGACAATAATTTAGTGTATTGATTATCTTTAATGTTCTTTGAAGATAAATCTTCATTCATTAAATTGATCTTTTGTTGAATTTTGTTAATTTGTTCATCTAAATATTTAGAAACAGTTTCGTTTGAAGTGATAGCTTCGATTCTGTATAATCCGCCACCTACTGAGAAAAGTTTAGTAATCATAAACTTTTCAATATCTTTAGTATTTTTAACATGAGTACCACCACATATATCAGTTGTAATGTCTTGCATCTTAACAACCCTTAATTTGCCACCAATCTTCTTATATACGTCTTCAAAGTGTCCTACTGCATTTTCTTGTTTAGCTTCTTCTAATGTTAACATGTTTATGCAAACAGGTTTATTAGCTTGAATGTAGCTATTTACTTCATCTTCAATTTTCATTAATTCATCATTTGATAAATGATGATCACATGAAAAATCGAAAGTAACTTTTTCAGGAGATTTAAATGCACCTTCTTGGTTAATATTTTGATCGATTAAAGTTCTTAAAGCTTTATGTAATAAATGTTCTGTTGAATGGTTTTTAGTAACTAATGAACGATTGTGTTCATTAATTTGTAAATCAGCGTGATCATTAAGTTTAATGCTTGCATTAACTACATGATGAAAATGTTGACCGTTAGGACCTTTAATTACATCATCAACTTTAACTTGATTATTGTTGATAGTAATAATTCCTGTATCGCAAATTTGACCACCACTTGTGGCATAAAATACAGTGTTATCGAATACTACTCATCCATTACCATTTAATGAATTAACTCGATTAAAATCTTCATCAAACAAACCAATAACTAATGCGTTATTCAACTTTGTTGAATCATAATCAAATGTTGAAGTCTCTTTATAGTTAAGCAATGTTGCATTTTGTTGCATCATTCCTTTCACATCTTTTCTAGATTTAGAAACTTCTTGATGAGTTTTAATCATCTTTGCATATTCTTCTTTATCAATTTTGATATGATGATAGTTCATCATCTCTTCAACTAATTCATATGGGAAACCATATGTTTCTGTTAATTTAAAAGCTGTTTTAGCATCAAAGTTTTTACTATTTAATGCCTTATTAAATAATTCAAAACCATTGTCAAGAGTTTTATTAAATAAAACTTCTTCTTCTTGTAAAACTTTAATAACTTTGTCTCTTGTTTGAGTTAAATAAGGATAAAATTCTTTATTAATCTCAATCAAAGCATCAACTGTAATTGAAATAAATGATTCTTTGATTTCAAGTCTACGTGCACACACCATAGCACGTCTGATTAATTTTCTTAATACAGAACCACGATCTTTCGCAGATGGTAAAGCACCATCTGAAATAGCAAACATATTTGCCTTGATATGATCAACAATTACTATGTAATCATGATTAATTAACTTTTGAGTTAAATCATTTCCAAAATAAGCATTCATATCGTATTGCTTGTTAGTCAATTTACCAATTGCTCTAATAACACTTTGGAATTCATTGGTATCATAATTAGTTGGGACATCTTGGAAGATACACGCAAATCTTTCTAAACCTGCTCCAGTATCTATATTCTTTCTAGCTAATTCAGTGTAATGATTAGTTCCGTCATTATTGAATTGGCTAAACACAATATTTCAAATTTCTACATAACGATCATTTTCAATATCTTCAAAGATTAATTTTTCTCCAAGTTTATTTGGATCGTATTTTTCACCACGATCAAAATAAATTTCAGTGCAAGGACCACAAGGCCCTTGACCTACATCTCAAAAATTACGATCACGATTGCCTTTGATAATTCTATTAGGTGGTACACCTAATGAAACTCATTTATTAAAAGCAATTTCATCATCTTCAAAAATAGTAAAATATAGTTTTGATAATGGAATCTCAAAACGTTTAGTTAACAATTCAAAAGCGAATTCAATAGCTTCTGGTTTGAAATAATCTCCAATAGAGAAGTTACCCATCATTTCAAAGAAAGTATGATGTCTTGCAGTTACACCAACATTGAAAATATCGTTAGTTCTAATTGACTTTTGAACATTAACTAATCTTTGGCTAGGTGGATTTGATTTTCCTGAAAAATAATCTTTAAGAGTAGCTACTCCAGAGTTAATTCATAGCAATGAAGGATCGTTTACTGGAATTAATGACTTAGGCTCTACAAATAAATGATTTTTTTCTTTAAAAAAATCAATTCATATTTCTCTTATTTGTTGAGCAGATAGTTTATCCATATAAGTATTTATTATATTTACTATTTAAAGAAACTTAGAGGCTTAAATATATGATTACCATTAATTAATTGAGAAACTTGCATTCTTTTTTTACCAGGTAATTGAATCTCTTTTAGTAATAAACAATTCTTACCTGTTTCTACTAAAATTCCTTGTTTATCAATCTTAACTATTTTTCCAGGACTAGTTATAGTCTGTTCTACAACTTCTGATTTGTAAATCTTCACATTAAGATTTTCATATGTTGTAAAAGCTGCTGGTTTATCATATAAACCACGCAATAGATTATTAATTGACAAAGCATCTTTTGTTCAATCAATCTTCTCATCTTGATGAGAGATTGTTCTACAAAATGTAGCTTTAGTATCATCTTGTTTAATTACATTAGATGGGTTAAATAATTTATCAAAATTATTTTTAATCATCTTCACAGATAATTGACTTAGTTTATCATACAAAGATAAATAGTTATCAGAAGCATCTATTTTTATTTCTTCTTGAAATAAAATATCTCCTGCATCTAATTTGTCAGTGACATAAATAAAACTTACTCCAGTTTTATTTTCTCCGTTAATTAATGCGCTTTGAATAGGAGATGCTCCTCTATATTTTGGTAATAATGATGGATGAACATTAACTGATTTATATTTAGGTAATTCTAAAATTGAATTCGGAATTATTTTTCCATAGGCACATGTAAAAATCAAATCAATATTCATTGATTTAAGTTCTTCATAAATATCAGATAGATGCTCTGGTTGAAATAATTTAAGATTATTTTTAAGTGCTAATTCTTTAACAGGACTGTAAATAATCTTATTGTTTCTACCAGAAGGTTTATCACTCCGTGTGATAACAGCAACAATGTTTGCATTAACATCAATTAATGCTTGCAAACAATCTGCTGCTATTTGTGGTGTTCCAATAAAAACTATTGATTTATTACACATATCTTTATTATAAAGTTAACATATATAATAATTAATAACTATGAGAATCATTAGAGAAGCTTGTGTAGAAACAAAAAAAGAAATAGATTCAGCATATGCAAAAAATGCTGAAAGAATTGAATTGTGTAGTCATCTAGATCATGGAGGTTATACCCCTACTCCTAGCCTTGTTAAGTACTCAACTAGTTTTAAGAATAGCAATGTGTTGATTATGATCAGAAGAAAAGATGATAATTTTGTTACTAACAAAAAAGACATGGCAAAATTAATAAAAGATATTAAAACTTTTGCAAAAAGTAAAATTAAAGGTTATGTTTTTGGTTTATTAACAAAAGAAAATAAAGTTGATGTTGAGAATATGAAAAAATTAATGAGCTATGTTCCTGCTAACAAATACGTAGTTTTTCATATGGCTTTTGACTTAATTGAAGACAAGAAAGAAGCTATTGATCAATTAACTCAATTGGAAGTTAGAAGAATTCTAACTAAAGGTGGAAATGATATAGCAATAAACAACATTAAATCTTTAATTGCATTAAAGAAATATGCTCATGAAAAGATTGAATTAGTTGTTGGTGGTAAAGTTTCTGATGACAACTATTTAATAATTAATAAGAAAACTGGAATTAATCAATTCCACGGACGTAAGTTGGCTTGTTAATTAGAAAATCATTTATTAACATCTCAACGAGAATTTAAACCGTTTAACATATTATCAAATGAAGGTGTAAGAGCCCAAATTATTCCTACGAATAAAAAACTTTCAAACGGGTCTTTTACTGATTGAATAATAACTTTTGGTATCAAATAAACTATAAGACCATATTGTTCAAATTTTGCAGGAAGTTTACCATTCAATGCTCTCAAATATTCAACTGTTGCAATAGGTCCTATTGCAAACGAAAAAATTTCCATAAGCAAAACAACTAATGTTGTCCCATAAATGAAGAGTAATAAATGAGATTTATTCTCTTTATACGTATGGTATTGGTATACAGTTACAAACTCCATAATGATGATGAATAGAGCCATCAAACATAATGCTAATACTTTATAAAAATCATATTTTCCATCAAATTTACCTGCAACATTTCCAGGATCTGCTCACGACAATAACGCCCCTAAACAAATAGCACCAAACAAGAAATAAATGATTTGTTGCGCAAGTAAGTCAATTCAAATTTTTAAATGTTTTGATTGACTTCTTGTTCTATAAACAAATCCAAAAATTCCTGATATTACACATACACAAGATTCTTGAATTGCATACATTCAAAATCAAATACCACTTGTGAATATTAAATAACACAATGTATCTGTAACTCATCCAAAGAAGAAACCAACTACCGGACCAAAATATCATCCTGCTACCATAAGTGGAACTCAAGAAAAAGAAATATTTTGAACAAAACCAGGTATCGGAATACTTACAATACTAAAAATCAATCTTAATGAAATTAAGATTGCTAAATAAGCCATTAGTTTAGTATTTTTAAAAACACTTAGTGGATAAAGTGGAAATAAAAAGTTTCAAACTGTGTGTTTTTTAATAGCATTAAATCCGCCTTGTTTTATTTCCATAGTTAACAACCAAAACCAGTTCCTCTAGACATGTCATCCATATATTGTTGAATTAATTGATTAACTTTTACTTTATCAACTTTTGGATTGAAAACATTACCACAAATAATTACAACTAATGTGATAAAGAAAGTCACCATGGATAATACTTCACAAGAAAAGAATCCGTATAGTTCTGCTTTAATATTTTGGTTAGCATTAATCAAATCATTCAAACTATCAAATATGCAAGCATGAGAAGCATATTTGATATTAAAACAACCAAATATGTATCAAAAAACAAAGAAAAAGATTATAAAATATACTCCCATAAATTCAAACCTATATAAGAGATTTTCATTTAAATTTTTCTTTCCATTTACAAATACATTTTTATAGCATACATATGCATAGTAATAGAAACCTGCTCCTAGCAATATGTACAAACTCGCAGTTCAAGACAAGTATGTGTATGTTTCTTTACCATCAACAATACCACCGTTTTTAAACTGACCTATAGCTAATCCAAAAATTCCAGTCAAGAACACAAATGTTCCTAAAGCTAGTAAACAAAAGAAGAAAATCTTCTTTATGATAGGAATAATTTTTGGTTTAGAATCATAAACATAAACTCTTCCGTTTCTTATATCATCTTTTAACTTGACTTGAGCAGACATTTGTAAAAACGGATTGTTAATACCACTTGTTCCTGAAAATTTACCAAAAGGGTTTGAATAAGTATTATTAGTTTGTCTAGGGTTTACATCTTCTGTTTTAACTTCTTCTGCTTTAGAACTATCTAATTTGTTTAAATCAGAAATATCTACTTTAAAAATATTTTTTATGTAAATAGATAAATAATTAATATCATCTAATAATTGGAATTTGTCAGAATAATTGATTGTTTCATCAACAACAAAGTTAGATTTTGATAATTCATTAAAACGATTCAACAATTTATTAGGCAATGTCTCAGAAGATTTATTCTTCTTTTTTAAATAGAAAAGAATATTTAATTCTTTTTTAATAACATTTTTGAATTGTTCATCTGAACTAATTTTGCTTAAAACATCTTGTCTTTTTGTATGTAAAACAATATCTAGCTCATCTAATAATTTCGTCTCACAAATTTTTGGGTCAAAATCCATATTTCTATATTATAAGTGTCTAAGGAATTATTTAATTAAATTTACAGATGAGATTAAATACTTTAAACCTTGATAAGGATCAATTAAACCTTTTTTAATATTGCAATCTAAATCAAAGAAAGCATCTTCAATTTTTTCTATTTTAGATAAAGGTATTTTGTAAACATAAGCTAATTGTTTAGCTTGGTATGGTGTAATTTTTAATTCCTTTACTGTAGCATCAACATTAGAAGAAGCGGTGATTGCTTTTTTAAAAAGTTTTATCTTAAATAATTGAGTAGCCATTATTTGAATGATTTCGGTTGGTTGATGTTTTAAATTAATTAAATTTTCATATAAATTAATGCAAACATCTATATTGTTTTGCA
>CASPLF010000003.1 GCA_949422915.1 uncultured Mycoplasmatales bacterium | reverse complement strand
GCAAATTGTATATACTGAAATCAGTGGAGCACATCGTTGCCGGTTAGCCTGTCAGGAGGCACGACGGCGGTAAGCTCCTGCCAAGAGGCGAACCTCCGCTATATTCGGTGGGGGGGCGTCTCTTTTTTTAATATCTTCTCTCTTATCAGGAGCTTTTTTAGATTTACAAATAGCAATCTCCATTTTGATCTTGCCATTATTTAAATAAACTTTAGTTGGTACTAATGTAAGACGATCTTTTTTAAGTTTGTAATCAATCTTGATGATTTCATCTTTATGAAGCAATAACTTACGGTTACGGCTTGAATCAACATTATTAATGTTGCCTTCTTTAAAAGGAGCAACATACATATTAATTACAAAAGCTTCATTGTGGCGAATAATAGCAAAAGCTTCATCAATGTTCGCATTTGCTTTCATAATTGATTTAACTTCAGTGCCTTTTAATTCAATTCCACATTCATAAGTGTCAAGAATAAAGTAATTAAATTTAACTTTTTTATTAGGGAATAAAAGTTTCATATTATCTGTTACCTAAGAATTTAACCAAAGAGAACTCGATCTTTCTAGTTTCTTTATTTGCTGCTAATACCTTAACAATTACTTTACTTCCTAAAGAATAAATGATTCCTGATTTCTTACCAATTAATTGTTTAGTTTTTTCATTGTAAGTAAAGTAATCATTACCTAAATCTGATAATTTAATCATGCCTTCAATAGTGTTTGGTAATTCTACAAACACACCAAAATTTGAAACAGCTGATACAAATCCTTCAAATTCTTCACCAATGTGCTTAGTCATATATTCAGCAAATTTCATTGCATTAACATCATTCTCACATTTAATAGCAATTAATTCATTTTTACTTGACATGTCACAAAATTTTGAAAGTTGTTCTGCAAATGAATCTCTATTAGAAGAATATTCATTCTTCTGGAATTCATACATTCAGAATATTCTGTGAACTAATAAATCTGGATAACGTCTAATTGGAGAAGTAAAGTGAGTATAGTTTTCAAGAGCTAAGCCAAAGTGACCTAAATTTTCTATTGAATATTTTGCTTTTGCCATACTTCTTAATAACATTAAGTTGATAAGATCTAAGTTTTTGTTATCTTTATTGTCTTCCAATCATTGAGAAATATCTTTAGAAGTTATGTCTTCTAATTCGGTAGTAATTCTAAATCCTAGTTTCTTAGATTCTAATGCAAAAACAGCAAGTCTATCCTCATTTGGTTTATCGTGAATACGATAAACAAAAGGCCACTTCTTTCTATTAGCATAAATAGTTACAGCTTCATTAGCAGCAACCATGAAATTTTCAATCATGTTTTGAGCACGACCTAATTTTCTAGTTAAAATTTCAACAGGAAAACCTTTATCATCAAGTTTGATGATAGGTTCAGGAATTTCAAAAGAAATATATCCTCTTCTGTGCTTTTCAGCATCAAGAATTTTATGAAGCTCTAAAGCATCATTTAACATTGCTTTAACTTCATCTGTATCCTTTTCTAATTTTGATTTACCATCAAAATAATCATTTACTTCATCATAACTGAAACGTCTATGACTTTTAATGATTGCTGGAAAAACTTTAATGTCTTTAATTTTTCCTGTTTTATCAATTAACATATCACATGTTATTGTAAGTCTTTCTACATCAGGATTTAATGAACAAATGTCATCAGACAAATTGTGAGGTAACATTGGAATAACTCTATCTACTAAGTAGATAGAACATCCTCTTTTTAATGCTGCTTCATCAAGCACAGATTGATATCTTACATAGTGACTAACATCAGCAATTGAAACAGATAAGAAATATTCATCATCTGAATTTTTCTTAACATAAATAGCATCGTCAAAGTCTTTTGAAGTTGCTGGATCAATTGTAACTATTGGAAGATTAGTTAAATCTCTTCTGATTTTTCTTTGAGTTTCATCAATGTTTAAAGTAATCTTTCTAGCATATTCTAAAACATCTTGTGTGAAATCAGGTTCCACTCCATTGTCATATACAATCGAAAGAATATCAACACCAACATCAGATGCGTGTCCAATAATTCTAGACACTGTACCATAAGCTGCATCTTGTTCATATTTATGAATTTTAATTAGAACTTTTTGACCAGTTACCAAACCATGAATATCATCAAGTTTTACTGGCAAGTACATTTTTTCATCATCTAATTTAACTGTGTAACTACCATCAGAATTAATAGTAATTAACCCTGTATAAAAATCTTTACCATGTTCAATAACTTTTAAAACAACAGCATCTCTTAAATCTTTTTGAGGTTCTTTTTTTAATAAAGCAAATTCAACTTTATCACCACTTAATGCACCATTAAGATTTGTTCTATAAACAAAATATTCAGATTTTTGTTTACCTTCAAGAGTAATAAAACCTGATCCTTTAGCGTTGATAGAAATAGTACCAACATATGTTTTAGAATTATCTACTTCCGCTGTTTCATATCCTGTAACTATCTTTTGAGATTTACTTAAAACTTTAAGAGTGCCAGATTTAATAAGTTCTTGAATCTGTTTATCTACTTCATTGTATTTAAAATCTTTGTTTTGTTTTAATACTTTATGTATTAAAACGCCTTTAGGGATTGGTCTCCCATCTTCTTTAACTGTCTTTTCAATTAGTTCACTTAAATTAGCTGCCATAACAAAAGTTATCAGTTACATTTAATTGAAACAATAAGTAAAACAAGCATGATGATCATCAAGAAGAACATTAACATTTGTAAAATTTTAACAAAACCACGGTCTTTGGTTTTCTTAAATAATTCTAGATCTTGTCCAATAATATTAGTTAAACCATTTGTTGATCCGTTTCCTGATAGTAGTAAACCAATGATCAAACAAATAATTGAAATAACTAATATGATAATTGATGATGCTGACATATTAACTAAAATTATAATATTGTTATGAGCAATATCTTAAAAAATATTTTCAACAAAGATATCAGACCAAAATATATTGAAAGCAAATACTTGAAAAATTTATCAAGAAATATTGATTATCAAATAGTTCATGTAATGCCTAGAGAAGAATGAACAAATAATCATATTCTTTTTTCTGTTCTTATCGTTCCTGGAGAATTTAAAAAAGTGTATAAAAGCGTTCTAGATAAAACTAAAAAAATCATAATCTTAGGCGAATATCATCATATGGCACAATATTACAGATTTTTAGAATATCATGGGTACGAAGTTTATTTGTTAAATTAAAGTCTTTTTAATTTAATCACATAGTGATTAATAGAAGTTCTATTAATCTTAATGTTATGTTTTTCTAAAAATAATTTTGATAATTCACTTAATGAAGCGTTCTCGTTTTCTAACCTTAATTGACAAAATATTTTAAATTTCTTACTTTGTTTTTCATAGATTTCAGTATTCATAATTTGTTTAATCTTTTGAATTTGTTTATTACCAGCAGAAGATGACTTCTTAATGTTAGAAATATCGAGATTATTCAATCTATTCATTTGGGTAAATAAGTCTCTTGAAATTTTTGTGTCTTCAAATTCCAACATGCAATTATTAGCACCTATAAGTTTTAAAAAATCTGAGATATCATAACTTTTTTTAATGTATAAAAAATAACCATTTCTTCTTTGACTTAAAGCAATTGAAATATTAAACTTATTTAATATTGTTTGGATAAACAATAAATACGCTACATTATTTGAACGAATTTCTAAATGATATCTCCGATCAGTTGATGAACTAATACTACCACCAGATAAAAAAGCACCAACTAAAAAACCTTTCATTTGTGCTGTTGTTTTAATTACATCAACAGGTTTTTTTAACAATCCTGAATCAGTTGTTATTTGTTGAAAGTTACCTGTAACTCTTAACATATAAACTCGATGATTATTAATTTTGTTAATGCCTGTAAACATTACTGATTTTTTTACATCATATAATTCTGTAAACAAATCAGACATGAATTTAATAATGAAGAAAAACTGAGATTTAAGTTCTCAAATTTCTCCTTTGTTTGTTAAACTAATTGACAATGAATTACTTAAGAATGAATAAAGAATAGCTTTTTGTGCTTGATTACTATAGACATTACTACACAACTCACTTTTTAGTTTTTCACTGAAAGTTTGTTTTACTTCCATTTTTCTAAATAATTAACAGCGTTTAATGCAGCTATTGTTCCATCAGCGCATGCAACTGTTATTTGTCTTACTTTAATTTTATTAACATCACCTATTGCATATAAACCAGGAATTGATGTTTGCATGTTTTCGTTGACTGCAATTGTTCCATTTTCTCTAATGATTGATTTATCAGTAATAAAATCTGTTGAAGCATTGCTTCCTACATAAACAAATAAATATGAAACATCTAATTTCTTAGTTTCATTAGTTTTAGAATCAGTAACTTCAATTGCTTCAAGTTTATCTTGACCTATTAATTTAGTAACTTTTGTATTGTAAGAAATTGAAACATTTTCTTTTGTAGCAATTTGCTTTAAGAAATCTTGTTTGTCTTTATATTGTTCAGATCTGTTAAGCATGTATACATGCTTTGCAATTGATGATAAATATAAAGCATTCCCTAACGCTCCTGCTCCACTTCCTACAATTGCCACATTTTTATCTTGAGTAAATGATCCATCACAAATTGCACAATGAGAAACACCTTTACCTTCTAATTCTTTTTCATTAGGTAAATCTAATTTGTTTTCAGTGGTTCCAGAGGCTATTAATAATGTTTTACAATATCTTGTAACACCATCTTCTGTATAAACTCTAAAATAACGTCCATTAGAATCAAAATTAGAAACATTACCATAAATGTATTGCGCACCAAGATCAATGGCTTGCTGATACATTTTTAACGCTAAGTCAGCACCATCTGTTTTACCAGCACCTGGGTAATTTTCGACACGTGGAGTATTAACTATTTTTCCACCTGGTACATCTTTTTCAATAAATCCTACTTTGTATTGAGCACGACATAAATAAATAGCTGCTGTTAAACCAGCAGGTCCTGCTCCAATTATTAGAGCATCATAAGTATTTGAATCATTAGAAGTATCTTTGTAAACTGGCATAAATTTAATTATTTATTTAAATAATAAAGCATTTCTTCTGGTTTTCTCACAAAATTTTTAGTATTGATATCATGCTTTTTTTGCTCAAAATTAAGTTTGTCTTGTAAATAATTAATTTTTGCATTTCTTTGAGCGTTAATTTCTGGTTTTTTTGATGGATAATGAGAAAATGAAAACTTTTTAAATGACAAATTTGTTTTTAAGTATGTTTTTACACTAAAGTGTCTTATTCTTTCACATAGAATATAAGAAAATCTATATTTTCTTAATTTAGGAAATACAAATCAATTTAATAATAGCAAACAAAAAGCTGCTGCAATTCAAATGCCTGACATTATGTATGTATTTTTAAATGTAAACTTATGATATCTAAATGGTTCCATAATGGTTCTAAGAATTCCATATCATAAAAAATAAATTAAGCCTAAATCTCCACACTTTCTTTTAGATATTCTTTCTATTCCAAAATAAAGTATAAAAAAGAAAATCAAGTTAGATAGGCCTTCATATAAGAAAAGCGGCACACGTCATGAGCCGTTTATATACATATAAGGTAAGCAACGATATAAGAACCATTGAAAAGATTCATTTGTAACGACTGGGCCATACAATTCTTGATTAAAATAATTTCCTCATCTTCCTAAAAACTGACCAACTAAAATACAAGGAATAATTGCATCAACATAACATCACATTGACACTTGTCTCACCACTTCTGGTTTAACTTGTAAGTCTCTAATTTGATATTTTGGTTTTTTCAATATATATGGAAATCATATACAAGCAACAATAACAGTTAAAACAACTCCACCTTCTATTGCTAATCCACCTTTAGAAAAATATCAAAAATCAGGTCATTTAGCATCACCCAAGCAACAAGATCAGAATCTTGCTCCTAATATTGCCGCTGGAATACCCATTAAACAAAATCAATAAAATGGTTCAACAGAAATTTTATATTGTTTTCAAAGTTTTAAACACGCTAATAAAATAGCTGTGCAAAAACCCAAGAAAACAAAAACACCATACCATTGGATTTCTATAGACCCAATTTTAAATGCTAATTTAATATCATTCGGATCAAACTGGGGTATTGGCACATCAAATAGCATTATTTCATTACCTTTCTGTAATTTTGAATGTATTCATTTGCTGAACTATATCCTTCTTGTTTTAATTTATAGTCAGTAACTGCTGTTTCAACTAAATCAGACATTTTACGACCTGGTGTAATTGGCAACACATATAAAGGAACCTTAACTCCGTTAATAGTTTTATATTTAGTTTGTTTACCAACTCTTTCAAAGTCTTGTCTTTGAAGTGTTACATTGCTATCAACTTTTTTCATTTCAACTACTAAATCAATGCTTGCTGATTTTTCTACTTTTTCTACACCAAACATTTTAGCAACATTAAGAATACCAATACCACGTACCTCAATAAAAGAACTACTTACAGCATTTGTTTTACCGTGTAGTTTACCACCAATGTTTGCAACATCAACAGCATCATCTGCTACGAATAAGTGACCTTTCTTAATTAATTCCATAGCAACTTCGGATTTACCTACACCAGATTCTCCTTGAATTAGCACACCTAATCCAAAGACACTAATTAGTGTTCCATGAACCATTGTGTATTTTGCTAGTTTTTCATTAATTCATGAAGCAACAGTTAGATATAGTTCAGAAGAGCTCATTGAACTTCTAATAATTACTGTAGAGAAATTTTTAGCTATTGACAATAACTCTTGAGTGTAAGAAAAGTGTTTTGTAACAATAATTACAGGCGGATTTAATGATAAAACAAATTTAAATCTTTTTTTAACTTCAGATAAATTTAATGAATCTAAAAATCTACTTTCATTAGTACTTCATAGAACTGTTGTTAATAATTTATTAAAAATAAGCTGTGAAGCTAATTCAATACCAGTTCTATTCAAACTTGGAATAGAAATCTTATTTCTAACATTACCTTTATATAAAACTTCAAAATCAAATTGATCAATTAAACTTTGAACTGTAATACTTTTTTTATTATTCTTCATACTATTATTTTAATTTAATAATTGATATGTTGTTTTTATTTTTATGCAAAAGTGTTTTTTCAGCTAATCTGTAATCTACATTTAAGTTATCAGAACAAATGAATTTTGCAATAGCTTCTAGTTTCTTAGAAGAACATCCGTGAATCTCATTTTTCGATAAGAAAATGTAGATCACGTGATTTCTAATAACATTAGGAATTTTTATAAAAACTTTGTTTTGATATTTTGATTCTGATCATTTGTTGAATCATTTATTTGTAGTTTTTAATTTACTAGCGTTCTTTTTATTGAATGCATTAATCTGTTTAATATATTTTTCAAACATTAATAAAGATCAAGATGAAATTAATTTTCTGATTTTATTTCTTTCATAAATATCCATTGAATTAGTTTCATCAATACCATAAGGAATTTTATGTTTGATACAATAGTCTTCTAATGCTTGTTTTCTTTTATTAATTAATGGTCTTTCAATTAATAGATCATTGTAATAATTATTTTTAGCAATTCCATAGAATAATGAATTAGAAGAACGAACCTGTTGCATATATGCAGTTTCTGCAAAATCATCCAAGTTATGAGCAATCAGAATTTTCTTTTTTTTAGCTTTATGAGCAACCTTTAAAAAGAATTCATAACGAATAATTCTAGCAACTGTTTGAAAATTATGTTGTTTATAAGATTCGTACATTTCTTGTGAAACATCTAAACAATAAAATTTAATATTGTATTTCTTACAATATTGTTTTACGATATTTTTGTCACGAACCGCTGTTTCTCTTTTGTTGTAATTAACATGGCAAACAGCATAAATTTTATCTTTATAGATGTCAAGCAAAGCCATTGAGTCTGGCCCACCTGACACTGCTGCTAGATACTCTTTCATAATTACATTTTTTTAGCTTGAGGTTCTTTTGATAAACCTGGCATTCTAAAAATACTTCCTGTTAATAAGATAATAAATTTAGCACCATTTGCTAAAACTATATCTTTGACATGAATATCAAATGGTTTATCAATAACAGAAATTGTTGGGTCATCTGTTAAACTTCCAGGAACTTTAGCCATACATACGTAATAGCCTTTTAATTTAGAAAAGTCTTTAAGTCTAGTTTGAGCTAAATCTGAATAAACAACTTTTCTAGCACCATAACATTTTTTACAAATCTTTTCAACTTTAGTTTTTAATGAATTTGTTAATTCATAAATTCTTGTAGCATTAGAACATTTGTTGCATAATGCAACAACTTTCTTTGCTAAATCAATTGTTCCTTTAGAACCGTTAGCAAAGTTAGTACATAATGAGAATGGAATTTTTTGCTGAGTTAAGAATTTTTGAATAGTGTTAATTTCATTTTTAGTGTCTGTATGAAATTGATTAATAGCAACAACAAATGGTATATTAAAATTCTTAATATTATTAATGTGTCTTTGTAAGTTATCAAAACCATTTTTAAGAGCTTCAATATTTTCACTGGATAAATCACCTGTTTGACCACCATGAAGTTTCAATGATCTTAATGATGTCACCAAGACAATAGCGTTAGGAAATTTATCTAATTCATTTGTAACAATGTCAATAAATTTTTCAGCACCTAATTCACTAGCAAACCCTGCTTCAGTTACTGTGTAATCAGCAATGTTCATTGCTGTATTAGTTGCAATAATTGTGTTGCAACCATGGGCAATATTTGCAAATGGGCCACCATGAATTAGTGCTAAATTACCTTCCAATGATTGAACAGCGTTTGGATAAAATGCAGTATGTAAAATTTTTAAAATTGCATTAGTAATACCTAATTGTTTTACACATACTGGTTTATTATCTTTTGTATATGCCACAACAATATTGTTAATCTTGTTTGTTAATTCATCAATATTTTTTGATAAACAAAAAATAGCCATTAATTCAGATGCTGCTGTGATATCAAATCCTGTTTTATATGTAATATTCTTCTTAGGATCTATTGTAACTGTGATTTGTCTTAAACCACGATCGTTCATATCAACAACTCTTTTTCAAATAATTTTATTTGGGTCGATATTAAGCGAAGAATTTCAATAGATTTCATTATCAACACATGCTGCAATTAAATTGTTAGCAGCAGTGATTGCATGCATGTCTCCAGTAAAATGAAAGTCAATATCCTCTTTTGGAACAACTTGTGATTTACCGCCACCATTCGCTCCACCTTTTGCACCAAAAACAGGACCCATAGATGGTTCACGAATAGCGACTATTGATGATTTACCAATTTTATTTAATCCGTCATTTAATCCAATCGATACGGTGGTTTTACCTTCACCAGCAGGTGTTGGTGAAGTAGCAGTTACTAAAATTAGTTTTTTATTAGCAGCTGGTTTTTTAAAGATTGGTTTAATTTTAGCAATGTATTTTCCATACGTGATAGCAGAATCTACATCAACTTTATATTCTTTTAATATATTAACAAGATTTTTCATAGTTAAATTATAGCAAAATATACAAAATAAAAATAAGGTATAAACCTTATTTTTAATGTTATAAGTTAATGGTGCTGAATCCGAGAATCGAACTCGGGGCGAGTGATTACCATTCACTTATTTTACCACTAAACTAATTCAGCAATGATTAATCACTTGATGAATCTTTATCCTGGTAGATTTCAGTAAATTTATCCATAAGACTTTTATCAGCATTAGTAGCTGTAATAAAACCTACTGGTTTACCTTTTTTTCAACAAACAAAATAAGGTGCAGCATCTCTGCATCTAGCTTCTGGTTTTTCAGAATCTGATTGTGTAGGAATTGAATAAACACTATCAGCATTAGAGAATAAAACTTTAATTTTATCAATAACAGCTCTAAAATTCTTAGCAGCTGCATCATTTCTAATATACTTACCAACTTGATCTTTAGTAATTAAACTTTTACCATCAGGATCTTTGATGTCTTTATCTGCTTCTACTCACTTAGAGAAAGGGCTGTAAACTGTGTCATTTTTTCCTGCTATATCATTTACAGAAACAAAAGCCAATCCAGAAGTTTCTGTTCCTCACTTTATATCCTTATCATTTTTAAGTGATTGTCTGTAGATTTCAGCTAATGATGAGTTTTTGTCAACTGCTCAATCATCAATATTGTATGTTGATGATCCACCACCAAAAATAAGATCATAAACATAGCTTCCAACACCATCTGATTGTAAATAAGATGTTGTACTAAACATTACAACATAGTTACCTTCATTGAATTTATTTGTTCCAAATAATAAGTTGTCTAATGAAATACTTGGAGTTTTTAATTCTCCTCAACTAACATTACCAGACGCATCTTCAATCATTGAATAATCAATGTATTTGAAATTATTAGATGTTTGTGGAGCACATGAAGATAAACTAATAGCAACTGGAGACAAAGCAACTGTTGCTAATACTAATGATATAACTTTGATTTTGGTTTTCATAGTTTTCATTAATTATAATAATATTAATAATATCTTATACAAAATATTATATAAGCATTAATGGCCTCTAATAAATTCGATGTTAAAGATATCCCTAGTTATAGAGAATCTGCTAAAAGATTAAAAAAATCTTTAACTATCAAAAATTTTAAATTAAACAAAAAGTACCAAAACCTTGGTAAAGGTTTAACTTTTTGTGTTAGAACTTATGGATGTCAATCAAATTTTAAAGATTCTGAACACATTGCTGGCATTCTAACAAAGTTAGGGTATAAGTATGAACCAGAGATCTTAAAAGCAAATTTAATTATTCTTAATACTTGTGCGATTAGAGAAAATGCTGAAAAGAAGGTTTTTGGTGAAATCGGTTTCTTAAGTAAACTTAAAAAAACAAATCCAAATTTACTTTTTGGTATTTGTGGATGCATGAGTCAAGAAGAACATGTAATTAAAAAAATAATGAATACTAATAACAATATTAATTTTGTTATTGGTGTTCATAACATTGATGAACTACCTGAAGTCATCTATGATGTAATTAAAAACAAGAAAAGAGTAATTAAAGTTTTATCTCAACCAAAATCAATAATCGAAAGTATCCCTGCAGTTATTAACTCTAAAATCAAATCATTTGTTAACATTATGCAAGGTTGTGATAATTTTTGCACTTATTGCATTGTACCATATGTCAGAGGACAAATGCACTCAAGAACTAAAGAAGATATCTTAAAAGAAGTAAAAGATTTAATTAAACAAGGTTACAAGGAAGTCACATTGTTAGGACAAAACGTTAATTCTTACGGAATTGATTTGTATGATGAATCTTATAAATTTTGAAATTTATTAGAAGATGTTGCTAAAACAAATATTCCAAGAGTTAGATTTGTTACATCTAATCCTTGAAACTTTGATCTTAAAATTGTTGATGTTATGAAAAAATATCCTAACATTATGCCATATATTCATTTACCTGTTCAATCAGGTGATGAAGAAATTCTTAAAAGAATGAATCGTAAAGTTCCTATTAATGAATATCTTAAAAAAATTAATTACATTAAAAAGAACATTCCAGATGTTGCAATTTCTACAGACATTATTGTCGGATTCCCAAATGAATCAGATAAAGCATTTAACAACACTCTAAAACTTTATAAAAAAGTAAAATTTGATAATGCATATACTTTTATCTTTTCTCCACGTAGTGGCACACCAGCTGCTAGAATGGAAGATGAAATCTCTTTAGAAACTAAACGAAACAGATTAACAAAACTGAATGAATTAGTTAAAAAATATTCTAAAGAAAATAACGAAAAATATGTTGGTAAAACATTAAAAGTTTTAGTAGAGGGAACTTCAAAAACAAACAATAAAATCTTTACTGGTTATTCACCAAATTGAAAAGTTGTTAACTTTTCAGGTAAATGTAAAGTCGGTGACATTGTTAATGTAAAAATTACTTCTGCATCAAGATTCTCACTTAATGGAGAATTAGTAATCTAAAGCTTTTTCAGCTAAAGACATTTTTTGTAAATTTGTAGGAACAATAAACGTCTTAAGTTTACCGTTTATTGGAGTTTTAATTTTAATAAATCCTAATCTTCTTGTCAAATATCAAGCACAGTATATTGTTAATAATATAGAAGAAATTAAAGCGCTTATTGAGAAAGTAGAAATCAATACTCAAATAACGTTTGTTTTTATTGCAATTTGTTGTGTTGTGAATAACACTGGGTAAAATACAAGAGCGTCTTGAGTAAGAGATGCAATATTAGCTCTTAATATATTATTTGTTCCTTGGAAAGTTAAAATCGTTGGTACTTGGAATGAGAAAAAGATTAACATCAATGCATCAATTATGATGTATTTTTTACCATCTGCTAACATCGCATCTTGAATTTCAAAGAATTTTAAAACATATTCACTTGATCAAACTAATATGTTAAAACATATTAAAGCAAATTCTAACGAAATTAGAACAGTGTATAAATAAGTTTTTCTGATTCTCTTAAAATTACAAATTGAATAGTTGTATGAATTGATTGGACGACTACCATCAACTATACCTCACATAGTTGAAAATAATAAGTTTAAAACTGGTAATACACCGGCTGATATTGTCATAAAGTATTCTCCACCACCTGATACTCCAATAATAGTTGATGTCTTAGATAAAATTGGTAAGTATACCATCATTGCAATTGAATATGTAAAATCAACCAAAACTCCTGATAAACCTAATAGTACAATTGGTAATAATAATTTAAAGTTCATTTTAACTTTAACAAATAAGGCCCTAAAGTTAATTCATGTAAATTTATTTTTATGATTTAAATATCACACATAAACTAATAAAGAAAATAAATTAATTATTCATCCTGAGAAGGTTGCGATACCACCAGACATCATACCTAATTTTGCATATCAAATTAATATAAAGTCCAATAAAACATTAATAATGTTTGCTGCTATTGCAACAACTGTCGGAACTATCAATCTACCTTCTGATCTAATTAAAACTGAGAACAAGTTAATTAAACATGGAATTACAGGTCCAAGTGACAATATAAAAATAAAATCGTATGCATATTTAATTTGTAATTGGTGAACTGTATCATAATATTTTTGAAGTTCAGCCGCATGTGCACCACCAGTAACAACAACCTTATTACCAGCCATTGATGTTAAGATTTGCTCACAGAAACAACCAAAAACAAATGTTAATGTTAATCCTAATGTTGCAGTTGCATAAAAACCGATTTTGTAAGCTTCTTGTGCTTTTTCACGATTATTTTTACCAATAGCTTGTGTAAAAATAATTGCTGTTCCTGTAGAAATAAAGAACGGAAGACACAAAATCAATAAAGAAATTGGTGAAGAAATGGTAATTGCTGATTTAATTACTTCACCAGGTCCATAGAATACTAGATTATTACCATTTTCACTAATTCATGTTCTAATTGTGTTTTCATCAAAACCAAACAAATGTTCACAAGTATGAACATTATCATGAGGAACCAATCTAGCTAACATGATTTGGTCAATAAATCAATAAACTCCCATCATTAATGAAATTAATAATCCGGGGATGATAATCTTTAATAGAGCTTTTAATAGAGGAGTTTTTACATACAACTCATAAGCTCTTTTATTTTCGACAAATTTATTGTTCATTACTTTTTATTATATTTAGTTCTTCTAATACTATTATTTAACAGTCTTTGTTTTACTTGCTTTTCAATATATTCATGTTTCTTTTTTTGTTTAATCTTGTTGATTTGTTGTTTGATCTTTTTTTTGTAACCAGGTTTTACCTTTTTAGAGTTTACTCTAATTATCTTTTGAATTTCAGCGTTCGTTACTGAATCAAATTTTGGTTTAGATTTTATTCTTAACTTTAAATTTTTATTTACTAATTTATTTTGTTTGTCAATGAATAAAAAATTTCATTTAACTGATTTTTTAATTAATCTGTTAATTTGGTTATCATTCTTCGGATTGTAGATAACATAGCTTGTACCCTTTGTGTTATTTCTTCCAGATCTTCCGGTTCTATGGATATATCATGTGTCATCAACTGGCATTGAATAAGAAATAACAACATCAGCAGCTTTAATATCTAACCCACGACTAGCTAAATCTGTAGCAATTAAATATTTATATTTAAGATTGCTAACATCTTTAAAAATTTTCTTACGTTCATTGATTGACAAATCTTTATGAAGTTTTGCTACATCAATGTTTTGTGCTTTTAATAATTTATATAAATCATTAACTTCATTTTTTGTATTACAAAAGATAATTCCAAAAAAAGGATTAATAATGTTTACTAGTTTCAATAGTGTTCCTTGGTGATCATCGAAATTTGATGAATAGACAATGTTGTGAGTAATGTTAGGATTAACTCATATTGATTTTGAATTAAGAACTACTTTTGTATTTTTTAAATACTTTCTTAATTTATTAGATAGAGATTCATGAAGAGTTGCAGAGCAAGCAATCTTAATTAAAGATTGAGTATCAATTCTTTTAAAGATTTCGTCTATGACATTGGTAAAACCTAAGTCAAACAACATGTCTGCTTCATCTAAAACAAAATATGTTAAATCTTTAATTTTGTATTTGTCTACAAATTCTTTTGTCTTAACAGGCGTTCCAACAACGATATGCGGTAAATTATTAATATTAATTGGTTTATTTTCAATAAGATTAATATTTTTAATTTGGTTGTTAACTTTTTTAAAATCATTAATTTTTGAATTAACTTGTCTCGCTAATTCTTTAGTAGGCAAAACGATTATTGCTTGAGTTTTGTTTAATGAAAAGTCTAGTTTATTTAAAATTGGTAATAAATAGCAATATGTTTTACCACTTCCTGTTTGACTAGAAATAATTAATGAATTATTTCTTAAGACTAATGGAATTGTTTTTTCTTGAATTTCAGTTAGTCTTGTAATTTTTAATTCATTTAATTCATCAATTATTCAATTTTTAAAATTTAATTCAGTGAAATGCATATTACAAAATAAAGTTTAAAATTTTTCCAGGAACATAAATAATCTTTTTGATTTGTTTACCATCAATAAAGTTTCTAACTTTATCACGAGATTTTGCCATTTCAATAACTTGATCTTTTGGTGTATTAACATCAATCTCCATTACATCTCTTAATTTACCATTTTGAGAAATTGGTAAACTAACAGTTGACTTAACTAATGCTGCATCAGAGAATGTTGGTCATTTAACATTAAAAATTGATTCATTATTAAATGAAGAATATAGTTCTTCAGCTAGGTGAGGAGCATAACACGATAACACAACTAAGAAGTTTATCATGTAGTCTAACGGAAGAGTTGTATTTTTATAACACTCATTAATAAAGATCATCATTTCTGATATTCCAACATTAAAATTGTATTTATCAATACAATTAGTTACTTTTTTAACAAAATTGTTGTATGCAAATTCTAAATCTTTATTAGGTTTTGCATCTTTACAAATTTTAATGTTTTCATTGTTAAAAATTGCATAAACTCTATCTAATCATTTTCTAATACCATTCAACCCTGATTCAGTTCATGGTAAAGATGCAGTTAATGGACCCATAAACATTTCATATAATCTTAATGCATCTGCTCCGTGAGTTTTGACAATGTCATCAGGATTAATTACATTACCCCTAGATTTAGACATTTTTTCACCATTTTCTCCTAAAATCATTCCTTGATTAATAATTTTTTGAAACGGTTCTTTTGTAGGAACTACTTTGATATCATATAAGAAACGATGTCAGAATCTTGCATATAAAAGGTGAAGAACTGCATGTTCTTGTCCTCCAATATACAAATCTACTGGTAATCATTTTTTAAATAATTCAAAAGCTTCTTTCGAATTTAAATCTATGTATGAACCATTAGCTTGTTTTAGAATATAGCCTAAATAGTATCAACAAGAACCAGCTCATTGAGGCATTGTGTTAGATTCTCTAACATAATGTTTACCATCAATATTAACGTTCATTCATTCTTGATCATTAACTAATGGTGATTCTCCAGTTTTTGATAACTTTAAATTTTTAATATAAGGTAGTTCAATTGGTAATTCTTTTACCAATGTTGGCTTATTGTTTTCATCAAAAACAATTGGAAATGGTTCACCCCAATATCTTTGACGACTAAAAATTCAATCCTTTAATTTATATGTTGTATGTTGTTTACCTAAGTTATTTTTAGTTAAATAATCAATAATTGTTTTTGATGCATCTTTATTATTTAGTCCATTAATTAATTCTGAATTAATATGAATACCATCTTTTGTAAATGCTTCATTATGATTTTCACATTCAATTACAAATGTAATTGGTAAATTATATTTTTTAGCAAATTGGTAATCTCTTTCATCATGTGCTGGAACACCCATCACAATTCCTGTACCATGATCTTTTAAAACATAATCAGATACATAAATAGGTATTTGTTTATTAGTAATTGGATTGATTGCATATGTTCCAATAAACACACCAGTCTTATCTTTTTCTTGTTTTCTTAAAACATCTGTTTTAGATTTAGCTATTGCAACATATTTTTCTACTTCTGATTTTTGTTGAGATGAAGTTAATTTATCTAATAATGAAGATTCAGGCGCAATCGCTAAATAACTAACTCCATAAATAGTATCAGGTCTAGTCGTAAAAACATCTAATGATAAATCATTAGCTTTAAATTTAATTAATGCCCCAACAGATTTACCAATTCATTTTTTTTGAATTGATTTTAAAGATTCTGGTCAATCTACTTCATTAAGACCATCAAGTAATTTATCAGCATACTTTGTAATCTTTAAAACTCATTGTCTCATTGGACGTTTAACTACTGGAAAACTTCCACGTTCAGAAACCATCTTTCCATCAACAATTAAAACTTCTTCGTTCGATAAAACTGTTCCTAAACCTTCACATCAGTTAACATCAATGTCTTGGATTTCAGCTAAATTATTTTCAAACAATTTTGAAAATATTCATTGAGTTCATTTAAAGTATTTAGGATCAGTGGTATTGACTTCTTTGTCATAGTCAAAACAAAAACCTAAAGACATTAATTGTTCTCTAAAATGATTAATGTTCTTAGTAGTAAATTCTCTTGGATGATTACCAGTTTGCAATGCATATTGTTCAGCAGGCAATCCAAAAGCATCTCATCCAATAGGATGAAGAACATCAAATCCTTGGTGAACTTTAAATCTAGAAACTACATCAGTTGCTGTATAACCTTTTGGATGTCCAACATGTAAACCTTGACCAGATGGATAAGGAAACATGTCAAGAGCATAAAACTTTTTATTAGAATCATCTTTAAATTGAAAAGTCTTATGTTCCAACCAATATTTCTGTCATTTTTTCTCTATAAGATTATGGTTATACATATTAATTAAAAATTATAGATTAAATATTCAAATAACTATTAAATTTTAGAGTTCTAATAAGTGGTTATGCATATAAATCAATAATCACTCAGCTACAAAATGTATATTTAATTTAGTTGTTAAAATTAACTAAGCAACAGTTCAACCGTTTGGCAAACCTTTAGTTTTTAAATATGCAAGTAACGCTGCACTATTATTGCTACCAATAGGATTAGTTACAAGAACTGTTCCTTGAGCAGGAAGACCTGAATAAAATGCAGTTGCTTCTACAGTGGCAGTACTATTTCAAGAATTTCATATGATGCTATTTAATGAGTAATTTATATAAAAAGCATAATTACCAATTAAAGTTAAACTGCTTGGAAATGTTACAGAAGTCAATACTGAACATTGAGTAAATGCACCTTCAATAAGTTTTTCTAAATTAGTTGCATTTGAAAGATCAACTACTATTAGTGTAGAAAGTCGAAATGAATAAAAACCAATGGTAGTACATTTTGATTGTTTACCAAAAGTTAAGTTTTTAATAAATGATGGAATGGTTGTTGATGCCGGTGATTCATTGAAAAAAGCCATATTAGCAACGCTTGTTACATTGGTAGGAATTTGCATAGTATCACATATACCATCGTATTGAGACAAATCAACACCTTCTTTGAACCCTTTTAAAACATTGTTTTCATCAATGTCATAAACAGTTTCTGGCAATGGGTTGTCTTTCATTGACAATGTGAAAGTATTTGAATAACCAATTACACTTCCAATACGTTGTGACCCTGTAATTTTGATTTTATAAGTTGTAGGCGCATAATAGTTTAAACTAGTTACAGTACCAGAAATACTACCATTATTTGTGTTAAAATTTAACCCTTGTGGTAATGTGCTTCCGGCTGATTGTCCTTTATCATCTACCAATTCATATGATGCGATATCACTAGAAGATAAAGATTTTTGAACTCCGCCATCAAACACCATTTTAACATTAGCAACACTTAAAGAAAAAGATTCATTAACAACTATTGATCGATCTTCGATTTGCGAACACACAATAGATTGTGGACCATTTGTTTGAATGTTAATTTCTGTTGAACCTTCTAATTGTATTTCTTTAAATGTACAACTAAATTTAATAATATAAGAAGTTGATTCTTGAATGTGTGTTGGAGTTCCAGAAATTACTCCCGTAGATTGATTAATTGATAATCCATTAGGCAAACCTTCACAAGTGAAAGTTACACCGCTTACAGATTCTCCTGTATCTGTTTTAATTAATCCTGATATATCAATTGTTGAAGTAATTTCATTATCTAAATTAGCATTAATTGGATCTAATGCCTTATCAATTACTAATTTTGTTGGATTAACAGTAATTGCAAATGGGTTAGTACAACCCTCTAATTGTTTACCACGAACATTAGCAGTGAATTTAATTTTAAATTCTGGATTAGTAGGTTTATTGGTTAGAGTACCATTAATAACACCGGTTGTTTCATTAATATCTAATCCTGTTTTTTCTTTTAATCCTTCACATGTGAAAGTTACATTACTTACAGGTTCTCCAACGTCAGTTTTAATGTGCCCTGAAAGAGGTAGAGTTGGAGTTATTGAAGTATTTACATTTCCTATTATGTTGCCAGGAATAGTACCATCATTACACTCTAATTTTGTTGGATTGTTGTTAGAAAAACTACAACTTGTAGTTGTGAGCGGAAGAGTTGTTAATAACCCCCCCCAAGAGAAATTGATGTAATTATTTTAATTATTTTTTTGCTCATACTTATTTTTATATTAAAAATTGTATTCTTATTATATCCTTTCGTTTTTTTTTTTTTTTTTTGCAATAAAATAAAAATTATCTTTCAAAAATAGTAGTTCTAATTAACGGTTTTTTACGTTTGTGTTTTCAAATAAAACTTGAAGCTACAACTTCACAAATTTTTCTAATCTCTGCACTTTCAATTGGATTATTTGATTTCTGCATTGCTTCTTCAATACTTGATTTAATCGAATAAGAAATTTTAGTCATTAAACCGTAATGTGCTTTTGCATATATGCATCCTCGTGTAGAAACAACTGGATTTTCAATAATCTTCTTGTTTTTCTTATCAATTAATAATGTGATATTAAAAACACCATATTGCGATAATGTTTTTCTACATTTTAATAATCCATCAGAATCACTGTTAACATTATTACCATCAACATAGACATCATAAATGTCTATGAATTCTTCAGTAGCTGTTGCTACATGATCAAGTAATTCAATTTTTTGACCATTTATTACTTGAATTACATTGTCTGGTTTAATACCAGCAGCAGCTGCGTTTTTTCTTAACGCTTTTAACATCTTGTATTCACCATGAATTGGAATTAAATACAACGGATTAATTAATTTAAACATTAATTGTTGTTCTGTTTCCGTAGCATGTCCTGAAGCGTGTAACTTTGTTTCAGCTCTATTTGTAACAATAGTAATGTTCTTCCTAGAAAGTTTGTTTAACAATCTTTCTACACTTTCATAGTTACCAGGAATTGGATTAGATGACATGATTAATAGATCGGTTGGTTTGAATGTAATTCAAGCATGTTTACCCATAGCCATTTGGTTTAATGCAGCCATTTCTTCTCCTTGGCTACCTGTACATAAAACCAAAACTTCATTGTCTGGATATTCATTAATTTCACGAGTTTCGATAAACCAATCATCACTAACATTTAAAAATCCAACTTCAATAGAAGTTGATATATTAGTCACCATACTTCTTCCAATTAAACAAATTTTTCTATTGTTTTTAATAGCAATTTCAATAATTTCTTCAATTCTTCCTAAGTTAGAAGCAAATGTAGAAACAAATACTCTTCCTTTTGCATTATCAATGATTTTTTTAATTTCATTAATAATGTAACGTTCGCTTGTAGAAAAGCCTTGTGTTTCTGCATTAGTAGATTCACATAACAAAACATCAATTCCTCTTCTACCTAAGTCAGCCATTTTAGTAATGTCTGATTCATCTCCTTGTGTAGAAAAATCAAATC
Source organism: uncultured Mycoplasmatales bacterium (assembly GCA_949422915.1). Classification (GTDB taxonomy): domain Bacteria; phylum Bacillota_I; class Bacilli_A; order Mycoplasmatales; family Mycoplasmoidaceae; genus Malacoplasma_A. The sequence continues at coordinate 22,395 of CASPLF010000003.1, read as the reverse complement.
TAAAGTCACCAGTAGAAACTATTTTGCCATTTGGTGTTTCAAAATAAATACCAAAAGCATCAGGGATAGAGTGACACACTCTAAAGAACTCGATTAAAAAATGTTTAGTTTTTAATACTTTAAAGTCATCAATATTTTCAAAAGCAAAATTTTGAAGATCTTTATGTTCTTTTAATTTCTTCTTGATAATTCCAGCAGTTAACTTAGCAGCATAAATTTTAGGAATGCTAATTGACTTCAATAAATAAGGAATGCCACCAATGTGGTCTTCGTGGGCGTGAGTTACAATTAAACCTTTTACTTTGTTTTTATTTTTTACTAAATAGTCAAAAGGGCAAATAATTGAATCTACCCCTAACAAGCTATTACTATCAGCAAACTTGATACCGCAATCGATAATGAAGATTTCATCTTCATGTTCAACTACGTACATGTTTTTACCAATTTCTTCTACTCCACCTAATGCAAATATATATGTAGGTGATTTTTTATTTTCCATATGTTCTCCTATATTTTAATTCAGTTTGGTTCAACGTGATATTTATCGTTTTTATTTATATGATCATAATATAACACACCATCAAGATGGTCAATTTCATGTTGCAAACAAATTGACAACACTCCATCTGCATTAATAGTGATTGGTTTATTATTTAATAAATCATATGCTTCAACAACTATCTTTTTATTTCTCGGAACAATTCCTTCATGTTCTTGTTCTACACTTAAACATCCTTCACCATTTGAAAGATATACAATTCCTAATGAACGTGAAACAATTTGAGGATTAGCCAATAAATATTGATAATGTTCATTACCAAAATCAAAATTAACATAAATTACTCTTTTTGTTAATCCAACTTGTGGTCCAGCTATTGCAATACCTGGACGAATACAATACTTTTCTTCATCGTTATTGTAGCAAGCATCAATGTAATCTTTCATCTTGTTAACATAAGAAAGATCAGGTTCTTTTAGAGGTAACTCTAAATTTGAACAAATACTTCTTAAAACTTTATTTGAATCTGGTAATATTCAAGATTGTTTAGGTTCCATGTATTAATATTAAAATTAAATATTAAGATAATTGCATAAATATTATACACATTTCCAATATTTAATATAATATATTTCTATATGAACAAAAAGATTCAACCAAATTTAAAGCCAACTAAGTTCAAATGTGCTTCATGCGGAGCTGAATTTGTTATTTTGTCAACTAACAAAGCTGACTTAGTAACTCTTGATGTTTGTTCTAATTGCCACCCTTTTTACAAAGGTGGATTGTCTGATCAAAAGGTTAAAGGTCGTGCTGAAAAACTTTCTAAGAAATTTGAAGCTGGAAAAGTTACAAGTACAACAAAGAAAACTAAAGCAGCAAAAGTTAGAAAAACATCTAACAAGAAAAATGCAATTTCGCTTGATCAATTAAACTCAGTAGAAAAATAACACCTTTAGCAATCTTCTATCTCTATTATTAAATAGATGTTTATCTATTTGTATAGTGTTAGAGGATTTTTTATTTTATTATGGAATATAACAAACGATTATTTGAATCACTAGAATCAATAGCTAAGAAATTTGTAGAACTAAACCAAAAGTTAGAATCTGCAAATCTTCCTGTTAGTCAATTAACTGACATTAACCGTCAAATTAAACATACTACTCCTATTTATGAAAAGTTTAATGAATACAAAAAATTAATTGACAATGGTATTCAAGATGAAAAAATTGTTTCATCTGAAACAGATAAAGATTTAGTAGAATTAGCTAAATTAGAACTTGATGAAATCAAGTCTAAAATACCAACATTGGAAGAAGAAATAAAAATTTTATTACTTCCAGTTGATCCTAACAATGAAAAGAATGTTATTGTTGAAATGAGACCAGGAGCTGGTGGAGATGAAGCTGGTATCTTTGTAGCGGATGTTTTTGATATGTATAAAAGGTATGCTGATAAACAAGGATGAAAAGTTAAGATCATGGATATCTCTCAAAACTCTTGTGGTTATGACTATATTTTCTTTAACATTTCAGGTGAAGAAGTTTATTCAAAAATGAAATTTGAATCTGGTGTGCACCGTGTGCAACGTGTACCAGCTACAGAATCAAAAGGTAGAGTTCACACTTCTACAATAACTGTTGCTGTGTTACCAGAATTTGATGCAGTGGATGTTAAAATAAATCCTGCGGATTTAAGAATTGACACTTATCGTGCTTCAGGAGCTGGTGGTCAACACGTTAACAGAACTGAATCTGCTGTTAGAATTACACACATTCCAACAGGTGTTGTAGTAAGTTGTCAAGAAGGTAAATCTCAATTTGAAAATAGAGATGCTTGTATGAAAATGTTGTATGCCAAATTATGACAAAAACAAGAAGATGAAAGAAACGAAAAAATTTCTTCTATGAGAAAATCTCAAGTAGGAACTGGAGATCGTTCTGAAAAAATTAGAACATACAATTATCCACAAAACAGAATTACTGATCATAGAATTGGATTAACTTTAAATAAGTTAGATCAAATCATGCAAGGTAACTTAGATGAAATTATTGATCAATTAATTGCTGACGAACAAACTCGTCTAATGACAGAATTAAAAATCTAAGATGACATTCTTTCAAGCTTTTAATGAAATTAAAAGTAAATATTCAAATAATGATTTAGTTATTTATGAACTTGTTTTTTATTTATCAAAATCTGTAAAATCTAAAGAAGATTTTATAAATAAAAGAAATGACGAAATTGATTTTGATTTTGCAACATTAATTTTGTTTGCAAATCAATATTTTATAGACAAAAAACCATTAGGTCATATTATTAAAAAAACTAAATTTATTAATTTAGATCTAGACATATATGACGGAATATTAGTTCCTAGAAATGAAACAGAACTGTTATGTATCAATGCAGAAAAAATAATCAATCAAATATTTTCTAAACAAGATAACTTTAATTTGGTCGATCTATGTTGCGGAACAGGTAATATTCCAGTTTATTTAAAATCAAAATTTAATAATGCAAATGTTTTTGCAATTGATATTAATGAAATAGCATGTGTAAATACATTACATAACTCTCAAAAACATAATTTATCCATTAATGTTATTAATGGAGACTACTATGATTCAATTATTAATAACAAATTAAAGTTTGATGTCATCATCATGAATCCGCCTTATGTCGCATTAAACGAATTAGATGAGACTATGACTAAATATGAAAATAGAATTAGTTTCATCAATTCTGATGATCCTAACGAATTCTATTACAAAGTAATAGATAACTATGAGAAATTAATAAATAATAAAAATAATTTCTTAATGGCTTTTGAAATTTCTTCTACTCAAAAAGATATATTAGAGTCTTATTTAAAAAATAAAAATCTCCATTACCAGTTCTTAAAAGATTATTCTGGTAAATGAAGATGCTTATTTATTTGAAATTCAAATAAAGAAATTATTTTTTAGCTGGTTTTTCATTCATTAGCATTTCTAATGCTTCTTTAAATGAATGAACAATTTTTCCTTGATCTAATATTCCACCAACAACATATTGGTTTAGTCCATAAGGGACTAAATAGTCTTCATATTTATTAGCTGTTTTTTGTCTGATATCACTTGAAACACCAATTATTTTTTTACTTCTAATTCTATATTTTTCCAATAAATCTGCAGCTTGTTTATTATTTCTTTTAAGAATATCTCTAATGTAGTTAACAGCTCAAGCAATCCCTAATTCATAACATAACCCTGGATCCATATTGCTTAAATCAGCAATAATATACTCACTTTTTAATACTTCTTTAGTGTCTCCTCAGAAAATATCTGATGCAGAAGGTAAAGTAGATTTATCATTAAATGGTGCTTCAATTGGGTTATACCAATTGATATCAGTTTTTGCATTTAACTGTTTACCTTCTTTTTTACGTTGCGCAATTTCAGCTTCACTAAACATTGCACCTGCTATATAACCATGTTTTTTGTTTTCCACAAACTTCTTGCTCATATATAAAAATTATAGTAATAAAAAAGCCTTTATCATTTGATAAAGACTTCTAATTAATTTTATTTGGCGCACCTAGAGGGATTCGAACCTTCGACCCCAGGTTTAGGAAACTTGTGCTCTATCCAGCTGAGCTATAGGTGCAAGTAAATTAATTATAGTGTAGAAACCATATTCAAAACTTAACACCTTAAAATTTAATAATTTTAATTCTAAATTAGAAAATTTGAAAAAATTTTTTTATTCATATTCGCTTGAAAATACAAGGGTTTTTGAACAAGTCAAAAAACTTTTTTACAAAAATAGCCTCTTTAAAGCATAGGTATATATATGAAAGGACAAATAATGAAAATAAAAGCACTTTTTTCTGTTTTACCACTTATAGGTTCAATACCACAACCGGTTTTAAATAACAATACTAGTTTAGTCTTGAATCAAGATGAACAAAACCCTACTGATCAAATATGTCATAGTTCTGCTACACAAATTAATGCATGACATGGAATAGGTTGAGATGTAGGAGTATATGGAGTGATTGATCATAATATTGAATTTGAACAAACATTTAAAAGAATGTTTGCATCTGACTACTTAGATGAATTAAATGGAGATTATGTTATAAAGTCGATAACTCAAACAACTAAACCAGATTTATCAGAAAATACTGGTTCATTTAAATTTGGTAATTTAAATTATGATAAAGATAAAAGAGTTCAAGATTGATCACTTCCATACAAAGATTATTTAGAAGTTAAATCTGTCAACAACATTAAATGAGGTGTTGATGACACAAATCTGTATTTAAAAAATACAGAAGTTTGACCTCACAATGTAGGATATCATTCTATTAACGGTAAAGTTGTTTTCCAATACGGAAGCAATAAAGCATATGAATTTCAAAGTGCAAAAGATGTTAATCTTAACGTTGGATTTAATAAAAATTTTAATAATAAAAATTTTGATTTCTTTGGGATTCCATATAGTAAATTAAAAGAATGTCAATATATTTATGTTTTTCATAACTATGTCACAAGGTTTTTATGATCATTAACTGGACAAAAAACTAAAGATAATTTATCTTTGTTAAACACTCAGAATGATGCCCCTAAGATAAATAGATATGATGTCTCTGATCTAATTTGCATTTGTGAACCAAACTATAGTAATGGAACAATTACCATTAAATTAAATAATGAGTTTATTGATATATCTAAGAAAATAAAAATTAGAAATGAATGATTCAATCAAATTGATTGAACTGAATATTCTGGCAATGTTAAACAAATTATGATTGATGGAATCAATCAATACAAAATTGGTTATGACAATTTTAAAGATATATTCACTAAAGTAATTAACTGTGATAACATTGAACAAATGCAAACATATATTAATAAACATGTTTCTAATGAATATGATTTATTAGAAAAATATCAGCTTGATGTTGGTTGCAACCCATATGAAACTTGCAAGTATCTGCAAGACTTTACTTCTATTAAATTAGAATATGAAATTCCTACCAAAGAAAATCCACAAAAATATAAAAAAGAAATAACAAATATTTCAAACAAAGAATTAAAAGAAGGAAAGAAAATTAATTTAACAAAAAATATTGATGGAAATTATGAATTCAAATTAGATAAACTAATTGAAAATGAATATTCAGATGTTAACAATTATGTAGGTCCAGACCAAAAAGACACTATTAGCGTTTGTAGTATTTTTATTGAAAATAAAAATAACTCTTATATATTGTCAAAACCATTCATTAAAGATGCTTGATTTATTTCTTATTATCCAGAAGAGTTAGCAAAAGACTATCCATATGATCTAACTGACAATGAAGTCTTGGACAAATTTGTAAGTGTCACTGACAATTACAATGATAAATTAAAGGGAAGTGTTTTAGATTCATCGATGTATAAGATTACGCGTGATGAGATAAACGGAAGGATCATGATTGATTTAAATATTAATGATAACAATAAAGAAATTATTTATGGTGGTATGAAAAAACCCGACATTAAACACGCTCAATTTGACGCGAATTTGTTTGAGTCAATGATTTATACTCCTCAACTAGATGAAAGCAAAATAAAGCATATTCTTGATGCTAATAACTTCGATCCTAACATTGTGAATTGCTCAAATTTCTCAATTGATTACGAAAATGAAGAAAAAGGAATTGCTAATATTAAATTGTGCAAAAGTGATAATCCTGATTTTTATGATTCATTAAAAGATATTAATTTTGAAATAAAAAATTTAGAACCATACTATATTAAACAAAATAATAAACTATCTAAATCATTAAGTAGAAATAAACCAAGTAGTATTACCGAAGATATATTCATTAATAATTTTATAAATACTTCTATAGACTTTACTAGTCTTAATAAATTAGATATAAAACTAACTCCTAATGATTCAAAAAATATATTAAAGGCTCAAATTTACTATACTGATTATTTCTCAAAACAAGATGTTGCACTTAACTTTGAATACAAATTCAATTCATCTGAATCATTAAATAAATATTGATTATTAACAATTGTAGCCATAGGTGTCTTAATTTTATTTTTAGGTTTATATTACTACCGTAAAGATAGTATAAAACGTAGTTCTTATTAAAAAAGTTCATAGATCCCTATGAACTTTCTTTTTTTAGTTTGTGAAACTATTTTACCAAAGCAAGAATTGCTTCTTCAGTGTTGTCTCCTGCTCTTTTACCTAATTTAAGAACACGAGTGTATCCACCATTACGATTAGCTTGTTTCTTAGCGTAGTCTTCGATAATTTTAACTAATTGATCAACAGACTTTTCTTTGTTAGGAAGTAAGATACTTCTTAACTCACGTTTTGATGCTAATGTGTTTTTCTTGCCTAATGTGACACAATGGTCAACATGTTTTTGAGTTTCTTTTGCTTTAGTGATTGTAGTAGTAATTTGACCATAAGCGAATACATCACTTACTTGTTGTCTAATTACCATTTGTCTTCAAGCAGAAGTTTTTCCTTTTTTATTTATAAAAGACATATTTACTCCTTATTTGTGCCTATTCAGTTTTGAATGTTAATCCGTAATCTGTTAATTTCTTTTGGATTTCACGAAGTGACTTATTACCTAAATTGTTAATTTTAGCAACTTGAGATTTAGTCATGTTAGTTAATTCTTGGATTGTGTGAATACCGTAGTTTTTTAAACAATTGTAACTTCTAACTGATAAATCAAGTTCTTCAATAGCAATAGATAAAGTGTTTGCTTTTTGTTCTTCAATTTGTTGGTTAATAATTTCAACTTCTTTAACTTTAGCGTCTAAGTCAATTAATGGAATGAAGTGTTCAGATAAGATTTTAGCAGCAAGTGCTACTGCATTTGTAGCTTCAATAGAACCGTTAGTTACTACATTCATAGTTAATGAATCACCAGTTACAGTTTTTGAAATCTTGTAATCTTCAACATGGTATCCAACTTGGATAATTGGAGAGAAGTTTGAATCAGTTGCAATTACTGAAAGTGAGTTAACAATTTCACGGTTTTCAGCAAATGTTCTAAAACCTCTTCCTCTTGTTGCATAAATTTCCATATCAAGTGAAGCTTTGTCATCTGTAATAGTACAGATGTATAAGTTTTTGTTTACAACTTCCATTCCTACTGGAACTTCAATGTCAGCTGCTGTTACTACACCAGCTTTTTTCTTAGAAATGTGAAGAGTTGGTCATTGTTCAAGTTTAGTTGAAGCTAATTCTTCATCACTGAATGCAGATTCAGAAATTTTAAGAACTAAATTCTTTAAATTTAGAACGATTTGAGTAACATCTTCTTTAATGCCTTTAATCGCTTGGAATTCATGAGTAATTCCAGGGATTTTAATTGCAAAGATTGATGCTCCTGGGATGTTTGATAATAATGTTCTTCTTAAAGCGTTTCCAATTGTTGTTCCAAAACCTTTTTCTAATGGTTGTAAAACAAATGAAGTTTCTTTAGAGTCTTTATTATTGATAATTGGTTTAATTGTGTATTTTAAAAATTTTTCCATTGTGATTCTCCTTTTAATTAACGTGGTTTTTTAGGTGGTCTGCAACCATTATGTGGTAATGGTGTTGCATCAGATAATTCTGTAATTACTAGTCCTGTTGCTGCAAGGCTTCTAATTGCAGTATCCTTACCTTGACCTGTTCCGTTGACTACAACTTTAATAGATTTTAAACCCATAGCCATTGCTGCTTTTGCAGCAGCTGTAGCAGCAATACCTGCTGCATATGGAGTAGATTTTTTAGAACCTTTATAACCAATTACTCCACTTGATGATCATGAAATCGCATTTCCTTGTTCATCTGTAATAGTAACAATTGTATTGTTAACTGTTGAATGAATATGAGCAATTCCATTAACGCTAGGAAGTTTTCTTTTTTTCTTAGCTTTTGCTTTAGTAGCAGTTTTTTTGTTTGTTTGTTTAACTGTTGCCATAACTCTCCTTTACTATTTAGTTTCCACTTTCTTGTTAGCAATTGTCTTACGTGGACCCTTACGAGTACGAGCATTAGTCTTTGTACGTTGACCACGAGTTGGTAAACCTCTACGGTGTCTAATACCACGATAACAATTAATTTCCATCAATCTCTTGATGTTCATTGCTACTTCTCTTCTTAAGTCACCTTCAATTGTTAATTTTAAAGCAACTTCACGGATAGCAGCTATTTCTTTTTCAGATAATTCGCTAACTCTTTTTTCTGGATCGATTTGTGCCTCAGCACAAATTTTCTTTCCTAATGAGATGCCAATACCATAGATACTAGCAAGGGCATAAGGAACTTTTTTATTGTTAGGAATATCTACACCTAATATACGTGCCATTTATTATTAATTCTCCTTTTTATCCTTGTCTTTGTTTGTGCTTTGGATTTTTGCAAATTACCATCACACGACCTTTTCTTTTTATAACTTTACAATCTTTGCAGATTGGTTTTACAGATGCTCTAACTTTCATAGTTTATATATTATATATAAAATTAACGGCGGTAAGTAATTCTTCCGCGTGTTAAATCATATGGACTTAACTCAACTTGGACAATATCGCCTGGTAAAATCTGAATTTTGTGCATCCTCATTTTACCCGACACGCTAGCCATTACTTCAATTCCATTTTGTAATAGAACTTTATAGGAATTAGCATTCACCACTTCCTTAACAGTTCCATCCATTTTTATTGCATCATTTGCCATTAATTTAATTATTTTCCTTTCTTTTATTTTGTAAGGATTTCACATCCTTCTTCAGTTACTAGAACCATATGTTCTCAATGACAAGTAAGTTTCTTATTTTTTGAAATTACTGTTCAACCATTTTTTGGATCAATAATATATTGATCGGTGTCTGTCAATAACATTGGTTCTATGCACAACACCATGTTTTTTCTGATTGTAAGACCAGAATGAGGTTTTCCATAACAAGGGATAAGAGGGTCTTCGTGGACGTGGTTTCCACATCCGTGACCAGTAAAATCCTTTATTACTTCATAACCATAGGTTGTGGCGATTTCGCTAATTTTGGCACCAATATCACCAATAGTGTTACCTGGTTTTATTAGTTTTAAAGATTCATCTAGAGCTAACAAAGTAACTTTGTTAATTCTATTAGCTTCTTCATTATTTGAAGGAGCAACTACCAAACTAAATGCTGCATCACAAACATGGCCTTGATAGGTTACCCCGATATCAAATGTTATTAAATCATTTGGTTTAATAACATATTTACCAGGAATACCATGGATTAGCTGTTCATTTACCGAAATACAAATGTGTTTGGGAAATTTTTCATATTGGTAGAAACTACAAGTCGCATTATATGAACAAATAGTTTCGTCTGCTAATCTATCAAGGGTGATTAAGCTGACTCCGGGTTTAGTGGCTTCAATTAACACTGCTCTAGTTTTTTTTCAAATCTCAGCAGCTTGCTTAATCTTGGCAATATCTTCTTGTGATTTTAAATAAATCATTAGAATTTTTTTATTGCCTCAAAAATTGGGTCGATTGATTTGTTACCGTCATATTTGACCAAGATATGACGGCGATCATAGTAATCAATTAATGGTTTAGTTTGAGAATCATAAACCGCTAATCTTTTGATTACTGATTCTTCATTATCATCTTTTCTAGTGATTAATGTTTCACCATCTAGATCACATTTATTCTCTACTTTTGGTTGGTTGAAATAAATGTTATAAATTGAATTACACTTAGGACACATTCTACGTCCTGAAATACGTTTAATTACAACATCATTTTCAATATCAATTAGAACAACCTTGTCTACTTTTGCAATTGAGTCTAAAAATTGAGCTTGTTCTACAGTTCTAGGATAACCATCTAAAACAATTTTATCAGCATGAACATTTGATAATTCTTGTTTAACTAATTCATTAGTTAAGTCATCAGATACTAATTTTCCTGATTGAATAATAGCATTAATTTTATTGCCTAATTCAGTACCTGATTTTAGAATTTTTCTAAACATGTCACCAGTTGATAAATGAACATAGCCTAGTTCATTTTTTAATCTAGAAGATAATGTTCCTTTGCCACTTCCGGGTGCTCCTAATAATACAATTATCATAATCTTGTTGTACCTCCTTTTGTTGAATTTGGTTCTTGTTCAAAAGTACTAATGATTTTTGTTCTTGTAACGTTATATCCACTTGTGGTAGAAGCAGATTTAATTGAGTTTCATAATTCTAATGTACCAGAAACAATAATAATGATACCTGTTCCTCCTAATGATAAACCAGAAGGAATACCAGTTACTTTTGATAGTAAATATGGAGAAATAGCAATAATTGCTAAGAATGGTGCACCTATTCAGTTAATTCTTGCTAATACTTTAGTGATTTGTTTTTCAGTGTCCTCTCCGTTTTTAACACCAGGAATAAACTTGCCTGATTTTTCAAAATTCTCAGCTAACTGAGCTGGATTAATTTGAACATATGAATAAAAGAAAGAGAAAAGAATAATAAATACAAAGTATAAAGCCATTCCTACTCATGAATTTAATGTAAAGTAATCTTGTAATATTCACTTTGCATTGTCTTCTGGTAAGAATTGGGCAATAGTACCAGGAATCGTAATAATTGATGAAGCAAAAATAACTGGGATAACACCTGCAGGGTTAAGTTTAATTGGTAAATAAGCTAAATCTTTAGTTTTAAAACTTAAACCTTGTCCAACTTGTTGAACTGGAATTTTTCTTGTAACACCATTAATAAAAATAGCAAACATTAAAACTATAACAAAGAATGCTAGATATAAGATGTAAGATAATGCAACTGTTAATTGATAAGTAGCCGCAGACATATTAATCTTTGATTGAATAAAATGGAATGCATATGTAAAGTCAGGAATAATTGAACCAACGATACCACTCAAGATTAATAAGGTAACTCCGTTACCTACACCACGTTTTGTAATAATGTCTCCAATAAAAACACAAACATATGTTCCACCAGTAAAAATTAATAATAGTGAAGCAATTTCTCCAGCTGAAAATTCACTAATTGAAGAATGACCAAAAATAGTAATTCCTTCAGTTGTTCCTGATGAAGAACCAGATTGCAAAATCATCGCAACTACAGCGTATGCTTGTAATAAACAAAAAGGAAGAGTGGTGATTCTAGTAATAATTTCTAGTTTTCTTCTTCCACGTTCACCTTGTTTAGCCATTCTTGCCATTGGAGGAATTAGATCACTTGATAACAATTGCACAAGAATTTGTGCAGTAATATAAGGACCTACTCCTACTGCAAATCATGACATCTTTGCTAAACCACCACCCGCTAGCAAGTTCATCATGTCTGCGAATGAACCGCTTGAACGGTAATTACTTGGTAATTTAATAAAAGGTAATGTTAATGTACTAATAAAATGAAAGAAAACTAATAATAAAGCAGTAATCGCAAGCGCTGAGATTACATTAATATTAGTAAAGATTTCTTTAAAAGTTACTCAGTAACTTTTATTCTTTTTATTTTCCATTATTTAGAGTAGTTTACTTTTCCTCCAGCTGCTGAGATAGCTTTTTCTACATTAGCAGAAACTTTGTCTACTGTAATGTTTAATGGTTTAGATAAAGTAATTTGTTTTTTACCACCAATTAATTTGACTTTTGCTTTTGCAGAAGAAATCAATCCAGCTTTTACTAAAGTTTCTTTATTAACTTCTTCACCTAATTTAGCCACTTGTGTTAAAGTAACTATTTCGTAATTTTCTTGGAAGTTGTAGTTATTGAAACCAACTTTTGGAATCTTACGATATAAAGGAGTTTGTCCACCTTCGAAACCTAATCTTACTTTACCAGATTTACGAGATTTTTGACCTTTAGTACCTTTACCTGAAGTTTTACCGATACCACTACCAAAACCACGACCATAAGTCTTAGTTTTGTGATTTCTTGAACCTTTTGTATATTTTAAGTTATTTAATTCCATGTTTTCCTCCTATGATTACAATTCCTTCACGTTTTTATCACGTAAGTTTGCAATTGTTGATGGATGTTTTTGGTTTAATAAAGCATTAAGAGTAGCTTGAACCATGTTAGTCTTAGTATTTGATCCTAAATTCTTTGTGTAAACATCTTTAAATCCAGCATATTCAATAACTGAACGAATAGCACCACCTGCAACAATACCTGTACCTGGTTTAGCAGGTTTAATTAATACTTTACTAGCAGCTGCATAACCAATAACTTCGTGGTACAATGTACCTTTCTTGTTAATAATTACTTTACGCACTGAGTTTCTAGCATTTTTAGTTGCTTTTTTAATTGCATTTGGAACTTCAGTAGCTTTACCAATTCCGTAACCTACTTTACCATTTTTATCACCAATAACAACTAATGCAGAGAAACGCATTCTACGTCCACCTTTTGTTGTTTTAGAAATTCTTTTAATTTCTACAGTTTGACTTTCAAAACCACTATTGTTGAATTTTCCAAATGATTTTTTAGAGAAATGTTTAGAAGATTCTTTCTTCTTTCCGTTTTTTTCACCTTTGTGCTCAGATGTTTTTGGTGTAGGTTTTTGTTCAGATGCAACTACTGCTGGTTTTTGTTCAGCTTTTGTTTCTTGTTTAACTTCTTGTTGTATTACTTCTTTTTCCATGTTTACCTCCATAATTAGAATTTAAGTCCGTTTGCACGTGCAGCTTCTGCTACTGCTTTTACTTTACCGTGGTATTTGTTTCCACCACGGTCAAACACTACTATTGTAGTGTTGTTAGCTACTGCTTTTTTTGCAATATCTTCACCTACTAAAGTAGCGTTTTTAATATTACAGCCTTTTAATTTTAATTGGCTAATTGATGAACTAAATAATGTTTTACCTGTTTGATCATCAATAATTTGAGCAATGATGTTTGTGTTAGTCTTAGTAACTACTAATCTAGGCTTTTTATTACTATTAGCCTTTAGATAATTAGTAGTTCTTTTGTGACGAAGTGCTCTTTGAGCTTTACGATTAAAATTTTGTTGTTTCATATTCTACTCCTATTTCTTAGCTCCTTCAGCTGTTTTACCAACCTTACGAATAATGTGTTCATCAAAGTACATAATACCTTTACCATTGTATGGTTCTGGTTTACGAGTTGCACGAACATTTGCTGCTAACTCACCAACTAGGAATTTATTAATTCCTGAAATGTGAATTTCAGTTGGAGTTGGACAAACTACTTTAAGACCTTCTGGAATATCAAAAACTACAGGGTGGCTAAATCCAATAGCAAGTGTTAGTTTGTTTCCACTAACTGATGCTTTGTAACCAACACCAACAATTTTTAATTTCTTTGTGTATCCATTTGCAATACCAAATACAGCATTAGCAATATTTGAATTTATAGTACCATGAAAGATTCTGGCTTGTTTTTCATCATTCTTACGTGATACTTTAATTTTGTTGTTTTCAACAATTTCAACTGTAATTAAATTTGCTGGATAATCAACAACTAGTGTTCCAGTTTGACCAGAAACTGTAACATTGTTTGGTGCAACGTTTACATTAACACCTTGAGGGATAGCAATTAATTTATTTCCTTTTCTACTCATAATCTCTCCTATCAAACATAAGCAATAATTTCACCACCTAAGTTGTTTTTACGGGCAACTTTGTCCGTAACAACTCCTTGGCTTGTTGAAATGATAGCAATTCCTAAACCATTTAATACCTTAGGAATCTTTTTAGATTCTTGGTAAACTCTTAATCCTGGTTTAGAGATTTGTTTCATACCTGTAATACTTGATGTGTGATTTTTGTATTTTAAAGTAATGTTAGTTACTTTATTAGAACTTTTGTTAGCTTTAGCTATAGAAAAATCTGCAATGTAACCTTCTGCTTTTAATACATCAAGAATTGATGTAGTTAAATTTGAAGTTTGAATAGTTACAGTTTGTAACTTTGCTTTTCTAGCATTATTAATTTTAGTTATTAAATCTGAAATTGGATCTATATACATATTTATTCTCCTATCAAGATGCCTTCTTTACTCCAGGTAATTCACCCTTGTGAGCTAGTTCTCTAATACAAATACGGCATAAGCCAAATTTTTTGTACACACCATGTACACGACCACATCTTACACAACGAGTATATTTTCTTGTTGAGTATTTTGGTGCTCTTTTTTGTTTTGCTATTAATGATTTTTTTGCCATGTTTTCCCCTTATTTATTTCTTTTTGATTTAGCAAATGGTAAACCAATTGCTTCTAATAGTTTTCTTGCTTGTTCATCATCTTTTGATGAAGTTACAAAGGTAACATCAAACCCACGGATTTTCTTAACTTGGTCATAGTTAATTTCTGTAAAGATAATTTGTTCCTTGATACCAAGTGTGTAATTACCGTGCCCATCAAATGAGCTGTTTGGAATTCCTTTAAAGTCTCTAACACGTGGTAAAGCAACGTTAATTAAGTTTTCAATGAAGTTTCACATTTTTTCACCACGAAGAGTTACCTTAGCACCAATTCCTTGGTTTTCACGTAATTTGAAAGTAGCGATCGCTTTCTTTGAACGTGTAATTACTGGTTTTTGACCTGTAATAGCTGTTAATTCTTGAACAACAGATTCCAATAATTTAGCATCAGTAGTAGCGTCTCCTACACCTGAATTGATGACAATCTTTTCAAGACGAGGTAATTGCATAATTGATTTATATGCACCATCAGTCATTAAAGTGTTTTTAACTTGTTCTTGGTATTTTTTACTTAATGTTTTTTCCATAATTATTTACCTCCAATTACACTATTTGTTTTTTTAGCAATTCTTACTTTCTTGCCTTCTTTGTCTTTTGAATAAGAAATTTTTGAAACACCACGTGGAGACTTAGGTGCAACTAATGCTAACTTAGATAAATGAATCGGAAGTTCTTTATCTAAGATTCCACCTTTGTCTTGGTTAGCAGAAGGTTTAGTATGTCTTTTAGCTACATTAATACCTTCAACGATCGCTAAGTTTTTCTTAGGAAAAACTTGAAGTACGATTCCTTCTTTTGTTGAATTCTTTCCAGATATTACTCTAACTTTATCACCTTTTTTAATTCTGTTCATATTGCCTCCTATAACACCTCTGGAGCTAAAGAGATGATCTTGTTAAACCCTTTATCTCTTAATTCCTTTGCAACTGGTCCAAAGATACGTGTACCTCTTGGAGTATTATCATCTTTAATGATGACACATGCATTGTCATCAAATGCTACTTTGTTGCCGTTTTCACGTTTCACACCTTTTTTAGTACGAACGATAACAGCTTTAAACATTTGACCTTTTTTAACACCAGATTCTGGGATGCAGTCTTTAACTGATACTTTTACTATATCACCAACAGATGCATATCTTTGTCTTGAGTTACCTAAGATTTTAATAACTCCTACTTTTCTTGCACCTGAGTTGTCTGCAACATTCATTCTTGTCATTACTTGAATCATATTTGCCTCCTTATTTTGCCTTAGTTACAATTTTTTGTAAACGGTAAAACTTTGTTTTACTAATTGGACGAGTTTCAATAATTCTTACAAAATCGCCTACTTTAGCTTCTTGTTTTTCATCGTGAACATGGTATTTCTTGTGAGAAATAACTTGTTTCTTGTATAAAGGGTGTAAGTATTTTCTTTCTACATTAACAACAATTGTCTTGTTCATTTTTGTAGAAACTACAATCCCACTAAATACTTTACGTGCGTTTCTTTCCATATTAAGCTCCAATTACCTTTCTCTTTGTTTCAACGTTAGTTTTCTTTTTTTGAACTAACTTTTGGTTTGATACATTAGCATTTGCTTTTGCAAAGTTTGTGGCTTGAGCAGAATCGTTAGCTTTATCTAACTTGCTTGCAGCCACGGTTGATTCAGCAACACCTTGACCAACTGTTTTTGTTGATTTTTTAGATTTTGCTGTTTCATCTTTAGCATCAAGAGAATCTGAAACTACATCATTAATTGATTTAACTGTATTATTTTTACGATCGTACATAGTAATACCATGAGTACCTACTGTTAAATCAATACCACGAGAATTAAGAACTGTAAAAGCTTGAGCGATTGTACGTCTTATTTCTCTAATTTTGTGAGTTTTTTCTAATTCACCAGAAGCCATCTTGAATCTTGATTCAAGAAGTTGTAATTTTAATCTAACGATTAAATTACATAATTCTTCATTTGTTTTTTGATTTAGTTCTTTAATCATTCTTTAATTCTCCTTTCTTAACAACTTTTGTTAAAACATTTAGTTTGTTTCCAGCTTTTCTTAATGTATCTTTCATTAAGTCTTCAGGAATACCAGCTAGTTCAAACATTACTGTTCCTTTTTTAACAACTGCTACTCATTGTTCAGGGTTACCTTTTCCTGAACCCATACGTACTTCTAATGGTTTCTTAGTAAGAGATAATTGAGGGAAAATACGAATTCACATTTTTCCAGTTTTACCTAAAGATTTAGATAAAACAACACGGGCAGCTTCGATTTGCTTGTCTGTAATTCAATTACCAGTTGTTGCCATTAAACCATATTCACCAAAAGCAACATATTTGTTTCCTTTAGCTTTTCCATCGTATCTTGTACGATGTGGTTTACGATATTTTGTTCTCTTAGGTTGCATCATAATTATTTAGCCTCCTTTACTTGAGTGTTTTGTTGTGGTTTAGCTTGTTGAGTTTTTGGTTTGAAGTTATTATTTCTTTTGAAAGGTTTCTTTTTACCAAAATCATTTGAACGTTCTTTTTGTTTAATAACAACTTGGTTGTTTAAACCTTTAGCAAAAATTTCACCACGGTTGATTCATACTTTAACACCAATGATTCCATAAGTTGTTAAAGCTTGTTCGATAGCGTAATCAATATCAGCTCTTAATGTTGTTAATGGAATAACACCTTTAGAGTAACCTTCTTCTCTAGCCATTTCAGCTCCACCCAATCTACCAGATACTGTTGTTTTAATTCCAATAGCACCTGCTCCTAATGCTTTTTTAATTCCGTTCTTTTGAGCCATTCTAAATGGTACACGGTTTTCAATAGCATCTGCGATTTCACGAGCAATAACTCTTGCACATGTCGCTGGATTTTGGTGAGCAATAACGTTTACGTTAACTTTAATTTTACGACCAACAATCTTGTTGATTTCTTTTGTAACTAATGGAATGTTAGCACCTTCTTTACCAATGATGATACCTGGTTGACCACAGTTAACAAATACATCAACATTTTTTAATGTACGTTCAATTTCAATATTTACTAATTGAGCTTGTTTATAGTTCTTAGCAAAGAATTTACGAATCTTTTCGTCTTCAACAATTCATTTAGCAGTTAGTTCTGGGTCAGAAGTGATTCAACGAGAATTTCAATTCTTGTTGATACCATAACGAAGACCATTTGGATTAATTTTTTGAGCCATTATTTCTTACCTCCTTTTTTATTAACTTTCTTAGCTTGTTTAGCTTTGATAGCTAATAAATCTTTAGATTTTTGTTTTGGGTCATCACTCAAAACAATTTCAATATGAGAAGAACGTTTTCTAATCATATTAGAAGAACCTTTAGCACGTGGTAAAGCACGTTTCATTGTAGGTCCTTGGTTAGCATAGATTTGATAAACATACAAGTTTTCTAAAGAAGAAAAACCTTTAGTATTTGTAGCATTAGCGATTGCTGAGTTTAATAATTTCTTGATAATTGGAGCGATTTTCTTTTCAGTGTTATCAAGAATTACTAAAGCTTCAGTAACTTTTTTATTTCTAATTAAGTCACACACTAATTTTGCTTTAGATGATGAAATACGTATATTTCTTTGAATTGCAGTTGCTTTCATATTTTATTCTCCTATTTAGCTCCTGTGGCTGCTGCCGCTTTAGCGTCTTCTGCCTTATTGTTAGAAGAGTGTTGTTTGAATGTTCTTGTAGGAACAAATTCACCTAATTTGTGTCCAACCATATCTTCTGTAACAAAGACATTGATAAAACTTTTACCATTATGAACTTGGAAGTTTAGACCTACAAATTCAGGGAAGATTGTACTTCTTCTTGATCAAGTTTTAATTGCTTTGTGTTTTGGATCTGCTTTAGCAGCTTGTACTTTTTTAAGTAAGCTAGTGTCAACAAATGCACCTTTTTTATTACTTCTACTCATGTTTGTTTCTCCTATTTATCATTTCTACGTCTAATTATTAATGCACTAGAAGCTTTCTTTTGTCTTCTAGTCTTAACACCCATGTGACGTTTACCTCATGGTGTACGTGGTGCATCGTATCCGATAGATTGTCTACCTTCACCACCACCGTGTGGGTGATCATTAGGGTTCATAACTGTACCACGAACTGTAGGTCTGATACCCATATGACGACTACGTCCTGCTTTTCCTAAGTTAACTAAGTTGTGATCTTCATTAGATACAATACCAATTGTTGCACGGCATTCATTTGGAATCTTTCTAAATTCACCAGAAGATAATCTTAAGATTTTGTATTCACCAGTTTCATCTTTACCTGAGACTTGAGCAAAACTACCAGCACTTCTTGCAATTTGACCACCATGTCCTGGAACTAATTCAACGTTGTGAACAAAAGCACCATCAGGAATGTTAGCTAATAACATACAGTTACCTGTTTTGATATCGCATTTGTTTCCAGAAACAATTTTATCTCCTACTTTGATATCTCTTGGAGCTAAGATATATTTCTTAGTTCCATCTTCATAGCAAACTAAAGAAATAAACGCTGTTCTGTTTGGATCATATTCAATTGTTTGAACAGTTGCTTTAATACCGTCTTTATTTCTTTTGAAATCAATTTCACGGAATTTTCTCTTGTGTCCACCACCTTGGTGTCTAGTTGTAATAATACCACGGTTGTTTCTACCAGATTGGTTTTGAATTGATTTAGTTAATGCTTTATGAGGTTTATTAGTATTAGAAGATAATACCTTCTTGTAATCAATAAGAATTGATGTACGTTTACCTTTTGAACGAGTTTTAATTGATTTTATTGCCATAAATTACTCCTTACTTCTTTTCTTCCTTAGAAGTTGGTTCAACTTCTTTTAATGAAGAATCAACTATTGGTTTTTCAGAAACTGTTACATTTTTAGCTTCTTTATTTTCAACTTGTTGTTCTTCAGCAGAGATTGATTTACCAACTGGTAAAGTTACATAAGCAATTTTAAATTTCTTTGTGTAACCTGGATTAGCAGTTCCAGTACGGAACTTAACAGGCTTTCTAATTTGAGTTGCTACTTTTGCAGGAGCAAATCCATAAATTGATTCAAAAGCTAATTTAATATCGTTCTTAGTAGCATTTAAATCAACCATAAAAGCATGTTTCTTTGGTTCAGCAGATTGTTGAGCGTATGATTTTTCAGTATGAACTGGTTTAATAATAATTCTTGAGAATTCCATATTATGCACCAACCTTTCCTAATTTATTAGCAGCTGAAAGTTCAATCACTAAATTCTTAGCATTTAAAATATCTCTAGTAGAGATTTGGTTAACTTTCTTAGCTACAGTTTTTTTAATGTTGCTAAATGTTTTAATTGCATTAATTGCGTTTTTAGAATCAGCAGCAACAAATAAATTCTTTTGATCATTAATTTTTAATGCTTTAAATAAAGCAACAGCTTTCTTTGTAGAAGGTTTTGCTTCTTTTAAATCATCAATGATAAATATGTTGTTAGATTGAATTTTTAACAATAAAGCAGAATCAAATGCTTTTCTTGAAACTTGTTTATTAACAGCAAGTTTGTAGTTTCTGTTTGGTTTTGGTCCAAAAACAACACCGCCACCTACTCAGTGAGGGTTACGAATAGAACCTTGTCTTGCATTACCTGAATGTTTTTGTTGTAAAGGCTTTTTACCACCACCTCTAACTTCACCTTTAGTTAAAGTTGAGTGAGTACCTTGTCTTTTGCCTGCGTTTTCAGCTAAAACTTGATCGAACATTGCTTGTTCGTAAACTTTAGTTGTGTTAGGAAGACTAAATTCAATTTCTTTAACTGATTTACCAGTAATATCATATAACTTGATCTTTTCCATATTTCCTCCTATTTGTTAGCTGTTTTAGCTTCGCTAGCAGCAGCTTTTTCAGCAGCTTCTTTTTCTTTAGCACGAGCAGCTGCTTCTGCTTGTTTAGCAGCAGCTTCTTTTTTAGCAGCTTCTGCAGCTGCAGCTTCTGCTTGTTCGTTTGCTTTGTGTAATGCTTCTTTGTCTTCAAGGTTTTCATTTTCTTTTAAAATTTCTTCCTTGATTTCCTTAGTAATAATTTTGTATTCAGTTTTCTTTGTTGGGAATTTAACTGAAGTTTTAATTGTTACTACACTTCCTGCTGGTCCTGGAATAGCACCTAATAATAAAATTAAATTACGTGCTTTCATTACTTCTAAAACAATTAAGTTTTGAATAGTAACTGTTTCGTGTCCGTAGTGTCCTGACATCTTTTTACCTTTAGGTACTCTTTGAGCTTGACTACCACCACGACCAAATGCAACAGAACCTTGATATCTATGAGGATATCCAGCACCATGTGCTAAAGGACCAACTTTAAAGTTTCAACGTTTAATTGCACCTGTAAATCCATGTCCTTTTGTAGTTCCTTGAACATCAACATATTGACCTTTTTCAAAAGCATCAACTGTAATAAAATCTCCAACTTTATAATTTTCAGTATTTTTAAATTCTTTAATGAATTCTTTTGGAGTGTATCCATTTTTCTTAAAAATACCAATATAAGCTTTTGATTTTCTTTGAGCTTTTTCAACATCTAAATATCCCACTTTGATGTTGCCATTCTTTTTAACTTCAAGTACTTGGTTTGGTTCACAACTTACAACTGTTGCTGCTAATTGTTTACCATTAACATCAAATACTTGCATCATTCCCACTTTAGTTCCGATTATGTTTTTCATAACTTCTCCTATCTTCTAAATTACTATAAAGTAATTTGAATTTCAACTCCTGATGGGATAACTAATCTCTTAAGAGCATCAATTGTTTGAATAGATGCTTTCTTAAGAACAATTAAACGTTTGTGGGTTCTACGTTCAAATTGTTCCATTGCTGGTTTGTATACGTGTGGTGATCTACAAACCGTAAAAATTTCCTTCTTTGTTGGAAGAGGAATTGGACCTTTAACTTCACAGCTTGTATTAACCGCGATTTCAATTATTTTCTTAACTGATTTGTCTAATAGTTCGTGATCATAAGAAAATAATTTAATTCTTAATTCTTGATTCATACTTTTTTGTTGCCTTTCTGATATTTATTTTCAACGCTTTTTTACACTTATTGAGTTCCCTAATACTTGACAACACACTTTGGTGTATCAGCAATCTCAATAGAAAGCGTATATATATAATACCATAAATCTGATAAAAATGTAAAAATATTTATTTGTTGATTAAAATCTTAACTAGCAAAATTTATATTTTTATAAATATATAATATTATCATAGTTTATAGTGATTTAAAAGCAATAACTAAATTAATAAGTAATTATTGCTCTTTTAAACAAAAAATAAATTAAGAATAATTGTGAGAAAGAATAACAGATACAAAACAAATAAAATAAAGTATGAAGATTTAATTCAATGGACATTTTTACTAATTAATGGTTTAATAAATGCTATTGTATGTATTAATTTATCAAAAGCATATTTGTTTCAATATTCTAAGCCATCACTAAAGATTCTTTCATTACAAGAAAAAGAGTTAATTGAAAAGACAACAAGTGAAATTACATATTTAAATTGGATGCATTTTGTTGTTTTGTTAAGAGATTTTGTTGATTGTATTGATGCAATAAAAAGTAGAAACGATGAACTGAATGTTGCTATTAATGAGTTTTTTGAGAAAACTACTTTTTTAAAGAAAATATTGAA
>CASPLF010000002.1 GCA_949422915.1 uncultured Mycoplasmatales bacterium | reverse complement strand
ATATGTGTCTTCCATACCAGAGAGAACATAAGTTGTATTGGCATTAAGAAGCAAATTTTCATTAAAGCTGTGTTAGCAAATTTAATGACATTTAAATCTCTTCACAGAAATGAATTAATTAAGAATTATATATGTCAACTTTCTGGTAATCCACCGTTTTGTTTTAAATATTCAAATAATGCTGCACTATTATATCCATCAGGGTTAGTTACAGTCACTGTTCCACCATCTGGACAAACACTACTGAACGAAGAATGTTGCAAAGTAGTGTTACCATTTCAAGCGTCTCATGTAATACTGCTTAAATTTAAACAATCATCAAAAGCATATTCTCCAATAGTTGATAAACTGCTTGGAAATGTTACAGAAGTTAATGATGAACAGTAACCAAAGGCAGTATTGCCAATTGAAGTCAAATTTCTTGGAAAGTTTATAGATCTTAATGAAGAACAACTTCTAAAAATTTGTTCTCCAATTGATTTTAAATCTCTAGAATTTAATAAATCAACTTTAGTTAATAATGGACAATTAGTAAAACAACAATCGCCAATTGTTTTTAAACTTCTTGAAAATTTTACCGAAGCCAATGATTCACAATAAGCAAAAGCAAATTCATTAACATAAGTTAAACCAGCAGGGAATATTACAGAAGTTAATTTGGAAAATGCAAAAGCTGCATATCCATTGTGGTCAAGCTATCAGGTAAAGTTACAGAAGTTAATGATGAACAGTAACCAAAAGCAGTATTGCCAATTGTAGAACAAACTGAACCTTCGGCAAAAGTTAATTTTGTGATAAATGGTGGAATTGTCGATGTTGAATTATCATAAAAAGCATTATTAGCAATTTCTGTTACTCTTGCCGGAATTTCTATAGCGTTATACATATCATATGCAGTTTGATTAGCTAAAAATTCATTAGTAAATCCAACTAATTTTTTAGGATCAGTTTCATCATATTTATATACAGTGTCTGGCAATGGATTTATTTTTTCTTGTGAGCATCCACAACTAGTAACTGCAAATGGAATTGATGAAGCAATTCCTACTCCAGCTGCAACGCATACAATTGATTTTAGTAATTTCTTGTTCATATCTATCTTTGTATATTTATTAAATATACTGTTTTTTTTGCAACAAATTTCAGTAAAATAAAAAAATAAGGGTTCTTTATTTATTTTTAAAGTTTTTTAAATTTTAATTGACAATACGTAACGCTTCAAACAAAGATAATTAATGAAGCAATAGCTAACACAACAAATGGGTTTCATAAGAATATATGAATATTCTCATAATGTTTAGCAAAATACTGCATTAAGAAAGATATTGTGAAGTTACAGAATACACCTTGCATTAATCCACAGGCAGAAGCTTGAATTCATTTTCCAGTAGATTGGAACATCATCATTCCTCCAATAGAAAATGCAAATACAGGCATTTGTAATGTAGAGATTAATAATATCTCTTTTGCATATTCAAATTTTGCAGGATCAACATTTGTAATATTAAAAATAGATAGTAAAGGTGTAGCTAATGCAAAGTATAGTAAGATTACCATGATTCATCCATAGATAAATCCAATTGACATAGCATACCAATAGGTTTTCTTAAACCTTTCAAGGTTTTTTGCTCCATATGTGTATGAACAAACAATTCTTGAACCTTGAATAATTCCTAGTTCGGCTGTAAAAAACAAATTAAAGATTGGATTAACTGCTCCATAAATGTCTTGGAAACTACTATTAGTTAACCCATCACCTAAGATTCCAGTAATTTGTCCCAATAATCCCAATTGAAATGTAGCAGCAATAGCAATTGATACATTTCTAAACAAAGATGGTAATCCAGATGAAAAAATAGATCAAGATAATTGTTTAGTAAAATAAATGTGTTTCAAATCAGAATAATGGATTTGAGTTAAATCTTTTGTTTCTAAGTAGTGGAGATATCAGAAATATATTCCTGCATTCAATCCTCAACCAATTACAGTAGCAATAGCTCCTCCAATCATAGCCATTTTACCAAAATAGATAAATAAATAATCTAATAAGATGTTTATTAAATTGCATAGAATTGCTCCGCATGTAACGATTGTTTGTTTGCCTTCAGAAATTATTAATAAAGATAAAAACGAAGTGTACATTGAGAAAATAGTACCAGCAGAAATAATGTAGGAATATTGAATAGCAAATTTATGGGTTTGATCAAACGCTGTTGTGTAAATACTGATTACTGCGTTTTTTTCAGCTTCGCTCAATGTACTTGGTAAATTATTAATTGAATCTTGTAACGAATTACCTGATTCAAATTTCATCCAAGTATCTACTAATGCAAGCAATAAAAGAGTAATGATAATAGAGAACATTAGGTTCATATAAAACCCTAATGCTCAACTTCTCTTAGTTAAATCCTTATTGGTAGATCCACTTGATCTAGAGAAGTTTACTGCGGTTCCGTTTGCAATTAATAAGCTAGCTGCATTAATTACTACAGTAATTGGTGCACTATAAGCAATTGCAGTACGCACTACCGAAGTGACATCAATTAGTGAGATAGAACCTTCATTGCCATTTCTAGCATTAACGTATGTTGCATAATCACCACCAAACATTTCGTTGTTGGTCAACACACTAGGAATAAACTTAACCATCATTAATTGATCGATAAAAGCATATAAACTAGACATTAATGCAACAACAATAGAAGGCAAAGCAACAATCAATATTGTTTTTAATATTGGTGTATCTAAAAATAATTTTTTCTGTCTTGCTTCACTCTTTGTTAGCATAAAGTAAATTATAAATAAAAAAAGACATCCGCTTGGAATGTCTTTTAGAAATAAATTTCTAATAATTAATTAGAAGTTTTTGTGGAAAGTACGAGAGATAACGTCGTCTTGTTGAACTTTAGTTAATTTAACAAAGTTAACAGCATATCCACTAACACGAATTGTTAATTGAGGGTATTTTTCTGGATGTTTTTGAGCATCTAGTAAAGTTTCCTTAGTTAATATATTAACGTTTAAGTGGTATGCACCTTTGTCAAAGTATCCATCCATTAAGTTAACTAAATTTTCGTCTCTTACTTGGTTATCTTGATTGTTTATATTTTTAGCTTTAGCCATATTTTCTATCTCCTTGTATATTTATAAATTATTTTTTGTTTTTGTGTGTTTTTTTGCCCGTACTTTTTTCTTGTTTTTAGAAATTTTATCAATATCTAAATCTCCTGCCATAACAACTAATTCATCATCTTTACCTAAAGCACCAGGAATGATTGAGAATGTATTTGAAATACCATCAGCTGCATGTTTGAATGGGATTTTTGATACTGAAGATAATGATGCAACAGCACCTGAAGCATCACGTCCGTGCATTGGGTTAGCACCAGGAGCAAATGGGATACCTGCTTTACGTCCATCTGGTGTAGCACCTGTGTTCTTACCATATACAACGTTAGAAGTAATTGTAAGAATTGAAGTAGTAATTTCTGAATTTCTATATGTATATAGTTTTCTTAATTCAGTCATAAAGTATTTAATTACTTCAACACCTAATTGGTCAACACGATCATCATCATTACCATATTTAGGGAAGTCACCTTTGATTTTGAAATCAACCGCAATATAACGTCCATTTTCTAATTTCTTTCATACTGGAGTAACTTTTGCATATTTAATAGCAGATAATGAGTCAGCTACTACTGATAAACCAGCAATACCTGTAGCAAAGAAACGGTGAACATTTAAGTCATATAAAGCCATTTCTCCAGCTTCATAGTAGTATTTATCATGCATGTAATGAATAATGTTTAAACAACTTACATATAAATTAGCCAATCATTTCATTACAATTTTGTAACGTTCCATTACTTCGTTGTAATCTAATGATTTCTTAGTATCCATTTGACCTAAAGATGGGCCAAGTCTAAATTGTGGATGCATTTCATCATAACCACCGTTAATAGCATATAGCAATGCTTTAGCTAAGTTAGCACGAGCTCCAAAGAATTGCATTTGTTTACCAATTTTCATTGGTGAAACACAACAAGCAATACCATAGTCATCACCATGTGTAACTCTCATTAAATCATCAGATTCATATTGCATTGATGAATATTTAATAGAGTATTTAGCACAGAACAATTTAAATGCTCTTGGTAAATTGTGAGATCAAAGAATTGTTAAGTTAGGTTCTGGGCTTGGTCCCATGTTACTTAATGTGTGGATAACACGGAATGAGTTTTTAGTTACTAATGTTCTACCATCAATACCCATACCACCAATTGATTCAGTAGCTCAAATTGGGTCACCTGAGAATAAGTTGTTATATTCAGGAGTTCTCATGAATTTAACAATACGTAATTTCATTACGAAGTGATCCATTAATTCTTGAGCTTGTTTTTCAGTTAATTTACCAGCTTTTAAATCTCTTTCAATGTAGATGTCTAAGAATGTTGATGTACGACCAACAGACATAGCAGCACCGTTTTGATCTTTAACAGCGGCTAAATAACCATAGTAAGTTCATTGAATAGCTTCACGTGCATTTTGTGCAGGTTTTGAAATGTCATCACCATAAGCAGCAGCCATTTTCTTCATAGCATTTAATGCTTTGATTTGGTCAGCAGCTTCTTCACGTAACATTACTACTTCTGGTCTCATTTCTTCAGGTAATGCATTAATTTCAGCTTTCTTAGCTGCAATTAAATAATCAATACCATAAAGAGCAATTCTACGGTAGTCACCAATAATACGACCACGAGAGTAAGCATCAGGTAGACCTGTAATAATGTGTGTATGTCTTGCATCACGCATTTCTTTTGTATATACATCAAATACACCTTGGTTGTGAGTTTTACGGTATTTAGTATAAATTTCATCAATCTTTGGATCAGATTTAAATCCATAAGTTTGAGCAGCTTGTTGAGCCATTCTAATACCACCGATTGGCATGTATGCTCTTTTAAAAGGAGCATCAGTTTGAACACCAACAATTTTTTCTAATCTTTTGTCTAGATAGCCTGGACCATAAGCATCAATAAATGATACTCTAGTGTCCATATCTAGAACACCACCATTAGCTAATTCTTTTTTAGTTAGGTCCATTACTTTTTTCCACAATTTATTTGTAGCTTCTGTTGGGCCTTGTAAGAAACTATCATCACCATTATATGGTGTGTAGTTTAGTTGGATGAATTGTCTTGTGTCAATTTCATCACATCATTGTCCGGGTTTAAACCCGTCTCATTCTTTGAATCATGTTTTATTCATAATATTATTTAATATGTATTGTTATATATCAAATTATAATTAAAATCATAATTTTAACCGAACACTTAAATTAATGAGCTGAGTTTTTAAGTTTTGTAGCAATTTCTAAAAAATATGAAAGTTTAAGAATATTGAATGAAATTGATCAATAACTTGTGTATTTTTGATCAAATTTTACTAATTCAATCAAAGTTTTTTCAAAGTCTATTGGGATTTCTAAATTCATCATTCTTTTGTAGTCTTCTTTCATGTTTTTTAATTTTTCACTACGAACTTTTTCCAAACGAGAAATTGAAGAAGAATAAATTCAACTTTCTTTCAATTTCAATAATTGATTTACAAAATCATCTTTATAAAAATCTTTGATTTGTTTTTGTGGCTTAGAAAACTCTTTTTTAAAATAAAAAATAAAGCAAATGATGATTGATAGAAAAATAAATAAAGTTAAAGATAGACCAGCAAATCATCCATTTTGTGCAAAAAATGAATTGTTATCTTTTTTATAAACAAATCCAATGATTACAAAAATTAATGAAATGATATCTAATACAAGAATAACTCAAACAAAATTTCATTTATAAGGAGTAGTCTTGTAATATAAATTTTTGTAATAAAATGTGTAAGAATATACAATTATTCCAAAAACAATTGCTAATATTAAAATCAAAATTAATAATGCTAAAATTGCTCCGCTCATATTAGTTTTTTGTCATCTTCTTAATTAATTTTATCGTTTCTTCGAAAACAAATGCAACTGTTTCAATTCTAATATCATTTCTATTAGTAGATTTTGCATTAAATTCATATACATAAATTTTGTCAATAATGCTAATAGCTACATAAACTAAACCTACAGGTTTATTTTCATCAGGAAGTGGTCCAGCATTACCGCTAACTGCAATACAAATATCAGTCTTAAATTTTTGAGATGTATTAGTTACCATTTCTATCACTGTTTCACGACTAATAGCACCAAACTTTTCTAATGTAGAAGACTTAACATTAGCAAGTCTTGTTTTAATTTCATTGGTGTATGTCACTAATCCACCTTTAAATACTTTAGAAGCTCCTGGAACTTCTACCAACATTGAAGCGATCATTCCACCTGTGATTGATTCACAAGTAGAAATAGTTAATTCATATGTTTTTAGTAGATCTACTAATTCAGCAAAACTATCTTTCATTATTTTTAATATTTAATTTTTTATTAATTTGATAAATATAAATAGTGCCTGACATTAAAGATAAAAATAATGAAATTCACATAAATAGATTTTGAATGCATCATCATCAAACGCTATTATTAATAGCATTAAAATCTCACGCATATACAAAATAAATTAAAATAATTGCAATGATTTGAGTAACTGTTTTTAATTTACCATAAAAGTTTGCAGCAACCACAACGTTCTTGCTAGCTGCATACATTCTAAAAGCATCAACAATAGTGTCTCTTGCAATCATTAATATCGGAATGATGAAATAAACTTTCATTGATAAATGTGGATTAGCTCCAGCAAAAACAATTAATACAGAATTAATTAATAATTTATCAGCAATTGGATCTCATAATTTACCAAAATCTGATACTCAATGATGTTTTCTTGATAAATATCCATCTAAGAAATCAGTAAAAGATGCAACAATAAAAAATACTCCTGCTAGAATTCATGATAAACTAAAATACACACCATAATCAGTATTTGGTAATTGAGATCAATATAGTTTTGGACCAAAGTTAACACAACTAAATATGATGATGATAGGAACTAATACAATTCTAAGAATTGTTAAATAATTAGGAATATTAGATTTTTTAAAACCAAATTTCATTTTAGAAGTTTAATTTACCGTTATATCTTGGGAACGGAATAGTATCACGAATGTTATCTAATCCTAAGATATACATAATTAATCTTTCAAATCCTAATCCAAATCCTGCCCCTAAAGAATAACCGTATTTTCTTAAATCTAAATATCATTGGATTGAAGAAATATCCATATTTAATTCTTTAGTTCTGTTCAATAATTTGTTGTAGTCATCTTCCCTTTGACTACCACCCACTATTTCACCAACGCCTGGAACCAATAAATCAGTTGCAGCAACTGTTTTGTTATCAGAATTTACTTTCATATAAAAAGCTTTAATTTCCTTAGGGAAATTGTATAAGAAAATTGGAGCTTTATACACTTGTTCACATAAATATCTTTCGTGTTCAGAAGCAATATCTTTACCAAAGAAAATATCATTGTCTTCAAAAATTTTATCTTGGGCAGCTTTCTTTAAAATTTCGATAGCTTCTTTGTATTCAAGTCTTATGAAATTTTTCTTAAGTAATGTATCAATTCTTTCGCTTAAAAAAGGTTTTTGCTTAATAAAAAAGTTAATTTCATCTTTACAGTTAATGCAAATATAGTTAATGATTGATTTAATAAAAGCTTCGATAATAGCCATTAATTGAGTTAGATCAATAAATGCAATTTCTGGTTCAATCATTCAGAATTCTGCTAAGTGTCTATTTGTATGAGAACGTTCAGCTCTGAATGTTGGGCCAAAAGTATAAACTTTTTGAAACGCTTGTGAATAAGCTTCAGCATTTAACTGACCAGATACTGTTAGCTTAGCTTCTTTGTTAAAGAATGGTTCTTCTTTAGATTGTTCAATAACAAAGTTTTCTCCAGCACCTTCTGCATCATTAGAAGTAATGATTGGAGTAGAAATTCATTTAAATCCATTTTCATTAAAGAATTTATGAATAGCAAATGCCAGTTTGCTTCTAACTGTCATAATGCTAGTCATAGTTTGAGTTCTACCTCTTAAATGAGCAATATCTCTTAAGAACTCCATAGAGTGTTCTTTCTTCTGTAAAGGATAGTCTTCTGCAGAATCCTTTAGAACAATAATTTCTTCAGCTAACACTTCAAAAGAATCTTTGTTAGTATTTACTTTACCATTTACTAAAATAGAACTACCTGTACGAAGTTTTGAAGATTCTTCAAAACCTTTAGTAGAAACTTTTTTATAAACAACTTGAATATTATTTAATGATGACCCATCATTTAATTCAATAAATCCAATCTTACCACTTAGACGGTTGAATTTTACTCAACCCCTAATAGTAGTAGGTGATAAAGCACTAATTTTACCTTCTAGGATTTCTTTAACACTAGATATTTGCATATTTAAATTACTATGTAATTATAAAGATATATAGATTATTTAGTTTGTATTATTTTAATTTTAATTAAAAAAGTTAATGTAAATAATATAATATTTGTGGTTTTATAATATGAAAAAATTTAAGAAAGTATTTTTATTATCATTCGCGCAATGCGCTGCCTTGCCATTATTAGTTCCTTCTACAATTAATAGTAGTTTTGTGGATATATCTAAAAATAACGTTTTGTATTCTGATCAAGATTCTTCTGAATTAGAATACACGCCTACATTCAACTTTTCAAAAAAAACAAATGTAGTTAATTATTCTGTTGATTATGGTCAAGTTGAAACAACCATTTACCACGGAAATCCACTTAAGGAAGTTACTTCTCACCACAAAGGTGTTGGTTACTATAATATGCCTCTTGAGTGAGTTAATTTTTTGGGAATTAATCCACTAGAAGAAAGCACTTTTAATCAATATTTAAAAAAAGCTAAAAATAGAAACAAATGAATATCTTTTAGACAAATTTATGAAGCTGATATTTTGTTAGCTAATAAAGAATTAATGTTAGCAGGAAGAAACCCAGATGGTGGTATTGCTAAATTAAACATTCAAGAAATTAATCGTTACAATGGTGCAAGTTACTATGATGAATGAGGGCACGAATGCTATGCTGGTCCTTTTGATAAAACATTCATTTCGGCTTCCATTGAAATGAAAGGAATATATGTTAGAGATGGCCAAAAAGATTTTTCTTGAACACAAAATGGGTGAACTTTAAACTATTCGTGTTCAGAAAATTTATTTGATGTTTTACAAGTAAAATATAACACAAAAGAATGACCACACATACAACTGTCAACAACTAAACAAGTTGATTTCACTATGTCTTTAACCAATCCATCTGGTACAACATATTCATTATTTTATGATGATAACAATATTGAAAAAGACAAAAAACTTGCAATTGATACACGGTCTGAATGTTTTTCAATAACTAATCAAGATTTTGAACCTGCTAGCCAAATTTCATCTATATCATCTGTTGAAATTAGACATGTAGATTTTAAAGATAGAAAACCTGGAAGTTTTTCAATATCTTTATCCGACATATACATGTATGATTATGCAGGTAACCAATTTGATCCAGCAATAGTTAAAGGTTGGTTAACTGGTAATGGGGGTTCTGGAGTAGAGAATGTTTATCTTGCGTGTGATGGTTCTGAACCATTTAATTGGGAAGGAAATGGTTCCCCTACATCAGAAAACGCAATTGTAAATAAAAACTATTCACTTGATCAATCTGGATTTTCTGTCTTTGATAACTACAGTATTTCTGTAAATGAATGAAAAGTTAAAGATTCATGATCAATATTTGATCCAGCTCGTGGACCAATGGATTATTACTACATTGACAACAACCATCGTCAATACTTTAGTTGATATTGTGATTATTCTAGTGATGTAGGTAAGTCTATTCAAAAAATATCTAGTTTTACAGTGGAATATTACGAGGAAACTCCTGCATTTTAATTAAAAATCATTATCTTAGTCCAAATTATTTTATAAATAATTAAGTAATTAATTAAGGGATATTAAGTAAATTATGAGAATTAAAAAAATATTAACTATGTCAACATTCTTGCTGGCTTGTCCACCAATTGCAAGTGTGATTTCGGCATCTAATAGCACACATACACAAATTAACAATCCATTTAAAATGTCAAAAAAAGATAATGTTTTAGAGACACGTCATTTTCTTGTGGACGAAAAATATGATCCTAACACCATCTCTTTAAAACAAATGCAAAAAAGAGTTAACCAAGTAGAAGATAAACTTCAATTCGAATTAAGAAGAGCAGGATTAGTTGATACAGATGTAAAAACAAATGTTGGTAAATTTGAAGCAAAAATTAACCAAAAAATTTCTCAATACTCAGCGAGTAATGATGGTGAATTAACCCAAAAAGGCATTGATGCAGTTTATGCTTATGTAAATGATCAGGCAAATGAATTGGGTATTCAAGTAGCTGATTATTATGAAATTGCTAATAACAATATTCCTACAACAACTTTGAGTTATTACAATGCTTTACTTGCAAACGGATATTCTGAGTCGGACGCTACTAATGAAGCTCAAAATTTTAAAGATGAGCTTATATGTCTTTTAGATGAAGCAGATGAACAACTTTGAGACTCATTTCATTACGCCCTAGCATTACAAGAATTTGCTGACGACAATAATTCCCAAAATCAAGAAGATTCGGTTCTTGCTACAGTTCTTTCATATGCTAGTACTTCATTTTGTGATACATTAACAGTTAATCAAGGATTTGATGCATTAAAACTTCTTGCTGACTATTCTGATAACGGACAAGGATTAACTGTGTCTGATACGCCGCTTTCAGATGAACAAATTACAAAATTATTTAATTTCAAATACGATTTAACAGAAGGTTGTGATTTTAGCGATTATAGAGTATGAGATATTGACCCAAGTACAGAAGGTGGAGATATTCCATCAACTGTTGTTGAAAAACTTTCTGTAACAAAACCTTTAGATACATTTAGCGGATACTCAGCTAATTTTGGCAAAAATGAAATTTACCCAGGATATAAACTTAATGTAAAAATTAATTCAATTGAAAATAATGAAGACTCACACAAATGCAATATCCAATTTAAATTTGGTATTTGCAAGTCATCTAATCCGACATATATTTTATGACAAGATGATAAAATGTTAGCTCCTGATAAAAATGGGAATAAATCCAACTTTGTTTACCTTGATATCAGTGACATGAGATTAATATCAAATATCTCTAAAAACAAGTATTCACGTGATTATGAAATATCTTATTGTAAATTGGATGAAAAACCAAACAAAAAAGGAATTTATTTTGAAAATTCTGATGCTTCTAGAACTTATTTAAATGAAATTATGGCAAAATATACAGGTGATTCTGACACATATGATTTAAAAAAGAATCCTATTATACTAACAGATCCTGCTGATTATGCCGGTATTCCAACACCATCTAATGTAAATGATTCTTATCATACAAATCAAATCGTTGCACTTGTTGCAAGAGATATTGATACAATTAACAACGTTTTGACTCTTAGTTGAGCGTATGTTGACACTAACATTTCAAAAAATAATGAAAATTTAAAAATAACTAATAATAACTTTTTGCCAATTAAGTATATTCCATGAAAAACTAAAAAAGAAAATTTAGATTCAATTAAAGTTCAATACAAAATTGATCCTAATCTTCAAAAGTTATTAGATTGTGGTACTGGTATTGCAACTACTATTAGCTCATTAGGTTCTATATTTGATATGGTTTTATCTGCAACAAGTAAAGAAGATGCATTTGGTTTATTAACTGCTGACATTGATACCCGCATTGTTTTATACTCACTTATAGTGGCCGCAAATGCTGTTGCGGTTGCTACAGAACTTATATTGACTGCTCAGGTTGTTGCCACATATGGCTATTGAATCTTTAAGCCAGTAGCATTATTTCAAATTGCTATGTGTGCAGCATTTATTGCTCTTTCCGTATATCTTTTAACTGTTATGGGAATAAAAATAAGTGCTGATCATCAAGCGTTAAATAACATGAAATTTATTTACGATATCGTTAATGAAAATAACGAAAATAAACAATTAGCTTCTGAATTAATTCCTATTTCTAAAGATGATGATTTTATTAAATATGCAAAAACTTTGCAAAACGAACATGGTACATATAGCGCAAAAGAAGATGCAGCAAATAAAGTTATTGAATTTTCTAAATCTATAAGAGATGAAAAGCATTGAAATTTTTATGGAAAAATATATCAAAGATTCACACATTGTAGTGATGATGAACTTAACAAACATAAAAATGAATTCTTAAATCCATTAAATACAAATGACAACAACTTATCTTCAACACCTTTAATTTCTGAAGGCTCAACAGCTTTTTGAACTATTTTTGGAAGTGATACGGGCATTTCTTTACTTAGTTTTGCAACTATTACCGGATTACCAACTCTTGCTTATTATACTAGTAAATATGTTGTTGCAGAATGGTTAGGTAAATTGGGATCCAAAATAGAAGAAATCGAACAAGTAATAGAAAAATTAACTAATGAAGGTATTTGTTTTCTTGAAGATGATTTTTGATATATGTCAAAAGCAGAAAAAGAATTAGAGGCAGCTCGTCTAACAAAAAGAGTAGAGGTATTAACAAAACAACAAAGTGTGGCTTTAAAAATTGAATACTGAGCAGATCGGGTCGCTGTAATAGGAAATAAATGCATATTAGCAGGTGTAATTATTCCCGGGGCAGTAGCTACAATTTTAGATGTATTATTTAATATAGCTTACGATCATTCCGAAAAAATTTCAACTTATTTTTATTTTTTATTAAAATAATTTTAAGTCCAACTATGGACTTTTTACTCCTACATTTTAATTAAAAATTATTATCCTAGTCCACTTAATTATTTTGTAATTAAGTAATTAAGGGATATTAAGTAAATTATGAGAATTAAAAAAATATTAACCATGTCAACGTTCTTGCTGGCTTGTGCGCCAATAGCAAGTGTGGTTTCAGTATGCAATAACACAAATACACAAGTTGACAACCCATTTAAAATGTCAAAAAAAAGATAATGTTTTAGAGACACGTCATTTTAGCATATGATAACGCAGAAAAAATTGCTAAAGTTTTATATAACTTTTTTTGATTTATATAAAATTTACTATCATACAACGACATATTCCCTGCTAGTCCACATTATTTTTAAATAAATACACATTTTTATTAAAAATGTTATATGATATATACACTATATATTTAACTTATTATTTATATAGTTCAACCACACTATTTGGGTTATTAAAATAATTAATTTTTAATTATTACCTAAGTTAGGTGAGTCTAATTATAAAAAGGAGAACAATATGTTTGCAATATTCGAAACTGGTGGCAAGCAATACAAAGTATCAGTTAATGATTCTTTCTATGCTGAAAAAATTGAAGGTAAAGTTGGAGACAAAATTACTTTTGATAAAGTTTTAATGTCTGGTGACAAGATCGGTACACCATACGTTGCTGGTGCTAGTGTTGTGTGTGAAATTGTAAAACAAGGTAAACAACCTAAGATTACAATCATCAAGCACATTAGTCAAAAACACCACACTAAAAAACAAGGACACCGTCAACCATATACAAAACTAATAGTTAAAGAAATTAAATAATGATTCTTATTGAAATTAAAGATGATTCAATAAAAGTTAGCGGACATGCTAACTATGCAACAAAAGGGAATGATGTTGTCTGTGCTGCAATTAGCGCAATCACTCAATCATCAATAACTTGATTTTCTAAAAACGAAATTAAAGTTAAACTAAATAAAAAGATACCTATAATTGAATTAACTTTAATTGATAATAAAAAAGAAAATAAAGACAAACTTAATTTATTAATTAAACAATTACAGTTTGTTCAAAAAAGCTATAAAAAATACATAAAAATTGTGAGGAAATAAATTATGAAAAATTACAAATTAGATTTACAACTATTCGCTTCAAAAAAAGGAGTTGGTTCAACTAAGAACGGACGTGATTCTCAACCTAAATTTTTAGGTGCTAAGATCGCTGATGGTCAAATGGCAAAAGCTGGTCAAATCATTTACCGTCAAAGAGGGACTAGAATTTATCCTGGAAACAATGTTGGTATGGGAAAAGACCACACATTGTTTGCAAAAGTATCAGGTGTTGTTAAATATAAAGCATTTGGTGATAATAAAACAAAAGCTGAAGTAGTTGCAAAATAAGAGGCGAACACAATGTTTAATAAAAATCAAGTACGTTACAAAACAACTGATTTCAAACACTACACTCCATGTAGATGAATAGCATTTATTGTTTTGCCTATGTTTGCTCTTTGAATTGCAATGTTTTTTGCGCATGATTACAATTTAAGCAAATACTACAATAACATTTGATTGACATTATGGATGGATTGATGAGGATATTTTACAATCCAATCTAATGTTTTAGTCTTTATTTATTTAATTTGATATTGATTTAATCCTACATATAAAAGATTACATGGTAATTTCTTAATATATGTAATGACATACATTACAGTTACTGCAGGATTATATTGTGGTTTGTTATTGCCTGGAAACATTGAAGATGCAAAAGCAATTGTTGGTGCAAAATTATTTGTATTTTGATTAACTACAGTTATTCAACACATGATTATTCCTTTAATAATGTTAGTTTTCTACATTACATATTTATTCACTACAAAAGGAATGTTCAATCATAAGAGATTTGAAGGATATTGAATCTGTGTTTTATTAGGAATGATTTATCCTGTTATTTATATATTTTATGCAGCATTATTACCATGAATGAGTAACCACCATTTCTCTGTATATGGTCAATTCACTAATTTAGATGGTGGTTGTACCATTGATGGTAAACCTGGTGAAATGTTTAATCTTGTATACTTTGGTGGTGCTATTGCATTGTTCTTTGTATTATTAAATCTTTATCGTTTATTTTTATTTACTAAAAATACTAATAAATAATGGCTGATATTTTATTAGGAAGCCACATTGGAATGTGTGCTCCTGATTATCTACTTGGTAGTGCTAAGGACGCTATAAGTTTAGGATGTAATACTTTTATGATTTATACTGGTGCTCCCCAAAATTCAAAGAGAGTACCAATAGATAAACTAAAAGTAAAAGAATATAAGGAGTATTTAAAACTACATAACATTGATCCTATAAATGTTATTGTGCATGCTCCTTATATTATTAATATAGGTACTAATGATTCTTATAAATCTCATATAGCAAAAAGTGTATTACTAAATGAAATGGCTAGAACAAAAGCTATTGGTTCAAAATATTTAGTATTACATCCAGGATATGCAACTACATGCGATAGACCAACAACAATTAAAAATATTGCTAAAGTAATTAATGAGCTAAATAAAAAAGTTCTTGATGTTACTATTTGTTTGGAAACTATGGCAGGTAAGGGTAGTGAAATAGGAAAAGACTTTAATGAAATTAAACAAATTATAGATCTAATAGAAAACAAAAACCAAATTGGCGTTTGTTTCGACACATGTCATGTTAATGATTCAGGATTAAATGTTGCAAACATTGATGAAGTATTAAAACAATTTGATGAAATCATAGGTCTTAATTTCCTAAAAGTAATTCATTTAAATGACTCAATGAACCCAATTGGCGCTCATAAAGATCGTCATGAAAATATAGGTTATGGAAAAATTGGTTTTAATACATTACGTCAATATGTAATAAATCCAAAATTATCACATGTTCCTAAAATTTTAGAAACTCCATGAGTTGGTAATACTTGCATTTATAAAGAAGAAATTCAAATGTTAAAATCTAACAAGTGATACGACATTAAGAAAACTATATAAACAATTATTTATTATTTATATAATGATTAGATAAAGGTATACAAAGATGGAAATTTTTAATAAAGATTGCCTTGTTTTAGATGCCGATGTAAAAACTCAAAAAGAAGCATTTGAGTTAATTGCAAAGACAGCTAAAAAATTAGGTATAGTAAGTGATGCTAAGAATCTTGTTAATGGTTTAATCAAGAGAGAGAGAGTATCAACTACAGGAATGAAGAGATCATTCGCAATCCCTCATGCAATGAATGCTGATATTAAAAAACCAGCAATTATTGCTGTAAGATTTAAACAAGGTATTGATTGAAAAGCATTTGATAAAAAACCAGTTAAGTTTGCAATTGCTTTATTGATCCCTAAGAAGAATCTATCTGATCTTCATATGGAATATCTTGCTAGAATCTCTACTGCATTAATGGATGAAACAATTTGTAAGAGATTACTAACAACAAAAAATAAAAAAGATGTATATGATATCATTGCTACAGCAATTGATGTTGACAACAAAGACATCTCTACAATTAAAGCTTCAACTAAAAGAGCAAAAGCTGAAAAAGCTGATGCTAAAGCAGACCATACAGGTTCTAGACCATTAATTATTGGTGTTACTGCTTGTGCAACAGGTATTGCTCACACATTCATGGCTAGAGAAGCATTAGAAAAATGCTCAGATAAATTAGGATATGAAATCCACATTGAAACTCAAGGCCAAAACGGACGTGAACATGCACTTTCAGATGATTTAATCAAACGTGCTGAAGTAGTTATTATTGCTGCTGATATTTCAGTTGATACAGAAATGTTTGCTGACAAGAAGATTTACTTCTGCGACACAAACGCAGCAATTAATAACCCTGAAAGAACTATTAAGAATGCTCTTTCACATGCAACTGTTGGCGGACAAACTAATACTAAAACTGCTCCTGCTACTAGCGCTGGAACAAATAATGGTATGGAATTTAAAGCATCAGGTAAGAAGTTTGATAAATTTATGAAACCATTCTTATCAGGTGTTTCACACATGATTCCAGTATTGGTATTCTCAGGTATTGTGTATGCATTATTAAATGCTATTAACATGGCTCTTCCTAAAGGTTCTACAGGAAACGACCAAGGAACAGCTATGTCATATGCAATGCAAGCAGCAAATGCAGGATTTGCATTATTTACAGGTATTATGGGTGCATATATTGCTGAAGCAATTGGCGGTAGACCAGCATTTGCTCCGGGATTAATTGCAACTTTTGTAGCAGGTAGTTCAGATTTATATTATTACTATCCAGGAATTCCTAAAGAATTTCCAAACCCTAACTCAGGTGGAGGCCCAATCTCTAATGTAAGTTTAGGAATTTTTGCAGCAATTATGATGGGTTTTGCTGCTGGATATTTAGTAAAATGAGTAAACGGTTGAAAAATTAAACCTATTTTTAGAACAGTAATGTCAATCATCTTTATTCCAGTTGTTGCAACATCTGTTCTAGTATTCCCATTTGTGTTCTTATTATCAGGAATTTTAGGATGCTTTATGAATGGGTTTGCATACGGATTAGCATATGCTGGAAGCATTCAAGGTGTTAACTTCTTAATTGGTTTCATTTTAGGTGCCATGGTAGGTGTTGATATGGGTGGACCTATCAACAAGATTGCAGTTGCAACAGGTACATGTTTAATTCAAGTTGACCCAAGATTAATGGGTGCATGTGCTGCAGCTATTCCAGTTGCTCCATTGGGTTGTGGTCTAGCAACATTATTATTTAGAAAAGTATTTAATGATGATGAAAGAAAAATTGGTATTACTGCATTAGCGTTGGGATC
Organism: uncultured Mycoplasmatales bacterium; assembly: GCA_949422915.1. Classification (GTDB taxonomy): domain Bacteria; phylum Bacillota_I; class Bacilli_A; order Mycoplasmatales; family Mycoplasmoidaceae; genus Malacoplasma_A. The sequence continues at coordinate 32,463 of CASPLF010000002.1, read as the reverse complement.
AATGGGTATTTCAGAAGGCGCTATCCCAATGTTCTCTAAGAACCCTAAACAAACAATGATTGCTAACATTGTTGGTTCAGCAGTAGCTGGTGGATTAGCATTCTGTTTCTTCTGTGGTGGACACGTTGCTATGTGAGGTGGACCATTAATTGCATTATTCCTAGGAGTATATGCAGATCCAGGTTCTATTGAAGTAAATATTCCAGCTGTCTTTGGTGGTCACGATATCAACTCACCATTAAAATATGTTTCAATTCTTTGATACTTCCTTGCAATTGCAACAGGTACATTAGTTCAAATGTTTGTTTATGCATCATTAATTGGTAGAGATCGTGGTTTTAGAATGTGTATGTTACCAAACAAACGCCCAACTAAAATTAAAAGATAATCAATAATTAATAAAAATAAAACCAGGCAGAAGCTTGGTTTATTTTTTTGCTAATTCATTAAGCTCAATCAATTCTTTTAGTTTTGCATCACGCTCAGAGTAATTACACAATAGTAATTCTTTAATTTCTTTGAATTGAGTAATTTGTTTTTTAATATCATGAAGAGTTGATAACAATTTTTTATACAATTCATCATTACGTTTTTGAGTACCGTTTGAACCAAATTCTTCATCGCTTAAAATAATGTTAACCAATTCTTTATCAAATTGATCCTTATTGTTTTGAATGTAACTTGAATAAGAATCTTTTGTTACCTTGCCGTCTTTTTCATACAGGTAATATACAACATTAAGTAATTTAACTTCCAATGATGGTCCTAAAGCATTACCAAACATTAGATCATTGTTAAATGCTTTATTAATGTAATCATTGTGAACAATTAAAAATGATGTTATTTTACAAACTATGTTTGCAAATCTACCTAATAATAAGCCAGTTGTAAGGTTTAATGAATATTTAGAAACACTATAAGCATCTGTTTGCTTTTGTTTTTCTACAAGTTTAGATTCCTCTTGTTCAAAATTGAAGTTATCAGATTTTTTAGGATTGTTATAGTTTTTAATATATTTATTCTCAGATTGATAATTATTCTTACTAAACTCATTAAATTTAGTTTGCAAATCATTTTGATGAATTCCAGACAACTTAGAAATTAAATCAAAATGTTTTGTTCTTAAAAGAACATCTCCATATTCATTCATTTCTTTTAAAAGAAAATTAACATTAGTTTGGATATCATCTAATGAATTTTTGTTAGCAAGTTTTAAATTAATTAAGAAAGAAATAAAATCAATTCTATTATTAATAATTGAATCAATTGCTTCTTTACCTTTAGTTTGCATTAATTCATCAACATCTTTAGTTTGTTTATCATAATTGCTAACAACATAAACATTAAAACCATTGTTCATTAATTTTTTACCATTTTCAATGGTTGCTAATTCACCTGCAGCGTCATTATCAAAACACAAAATTACTGTATCTAATTCTAAAGAATTAAGAAGAGTTAAATGTTTATCAGTTAAAGCAACACCCATTGTTGCTACAACATTTTTATGATTACAATTGTGTAATGCAATTGCATCCATAAACCCTTCAACAATAATAATTCTTTTATCATTTAATTCTCTAACTTTATTGAAATTAAATAATAAATTTCCTTTAGAAAAGATCTTAGTAGATCCTGTATTTAAATATTTAGGAGAAGTATTTTTTGTAGTTCTACCACTAAAACCAACAATATAGTTATTGTTGTCATAAATAGGAATGGTAATTCTGTTTATTAAAAAATCTACTGGTTTTTGTTCTTCATTTAAATAAATTATTCCTGCATCACACAATTCTTTTTCATTTCATGTGATATTAGCATCTCTTGAAGAACCTAAGAAGTTATCCTTATTAGTTAAGATTTTATAGATTAAATCTTCTTCAGCTGGTGCATAACCAAACTCAAAATATTTGATTGTATCAAGACTTAAATGTCTGTGATTTGTTAAATAATCTAAATATTCTTTATTAACACTGTCCATTAAGAATGATTTATATAAATCGTTAGTGTAAGCATTAGCTTCTACTAAACGTTTGTTTTCATGATTTAAGAATGAATTGGAATTTTTTAAGAAGTTTAATTTACTTAAATCATATCCTTCGATGGTAGCCACTTCTTTAACAGCCTCTAAAAAAGATATTTTCTTATATTTTTGAATAAAAGTAAAAACATTACCTTTGCTACCACAAACAAAACATTTTCAAATTTTTTTAGAAGGTGATACTACTAGCGAAGGATTGTGATCTGCATGGAAAGGACATACTCCAAAATAGTTAGCCCCCCTTCTTGATAACTTTATGTATTTACCAATTATAGAAACTATATCTGCCTTATTTTTGATTTCATCAATTTGGTTAAAATCTATTTTATTTTGAGGCATATTCTTGGATGTATTTGATAAGATCAGAAATTTTGATTCTTTCTTGTTTCATAGAATCACGATGTCTAATAGTTACATCTTGTTTTTCTAAAGAATCAAAATCAAATGTTACACAAACAGGCGTACCAATAGCATCTTGTCTACGGTAACGTTTACCAATTGAACCTGACGTATCAAACGTTGTGCTAATAGAAGCATTTAACAATTTATCAAACACTTCTTTTGCTTGTTCGTTTAGTTTATTAGTTAATGGTAATACAGCAACTTTGTAAGGTGCTAAATCAAATGGAAGTCTTAAGACTTCTCTTGAATCATTTTCTAATTGTTCTACTTCATAAAAATTAGAAATGATTGCATAAAATAAACGTTCGACACCAACTGATGGCTCAATAACATATGGAATATATTTTTCATTAGTCTTAGGATCTAAATACATTAAATTAGCTTTTGACTCATTCATGTGTGAGCGTAGATCAAAATCAGTTCTATTAGCTATTCCTCATAATTCACCAAAACCATGTGGGAAGTTAAATTCAAAATCTACTGTTCTCTTTGAATAATGTGATAAATCATCCTTTGGATGTTCATACATTTTGATATTGTCTTTAGACAATTGAATTGTATTAAATAAAAAAATTTCTATTCTTTTTAATCATGTTTCAAAGTCTTTGTCAGATTCATTTGGAACACAAAAATATTCAAGTTCCATTTGTTCAAACTCTCTTGTTCTAAATATAAAGTTTCCTGGAGTAATTTCATTTCTGAAAGCTTTTCCAATTTGACCTATACCAAATGGAACTTTCATTCTTGCCGTTCTTTGAACATTAGCAAAGTTAATAAATATACCTTGTGCAGTTTCAGGACGTAAATAAAGTGTTGCAGCAGAGTCTTCTGTAACGCCTTGGAAAGTTTTAAACATCAAGTTAAACTTTCTTATGTCTGTTCAATCAGTTGAACCACACACCGGACATTTAACATTATTATTTTTAATAATGTTCATTAGTTCTTCAAATGAAGTGTTATCACCAACAGTGATATCAGGGCATTGTTCAGAAATCAATTTGTCTGCACGGAATCTTGCTTTACATTTTTTGCAATCAATTAATGGATCACTAAAATTAGATAAGTGACCAGATGCTTTTCACACTCTTGGATTTAAAATAATAGATGAATCTAATCCAACAACATTAGATTGTTTAGTAACAAATTCTCTTCATCATAAAGATTTAATGTTGTTTTTCAACAATACACCCAATGGTCCATAGTCTCAAGCATTAGCTAAACCATTATAGATTTCGCTAGATTGAAAAACGAATCCATAATTTTTTAAGTAGTTTACTAATTGTTCCTGAGTATGTTTCATAAAGTGTCTATATGTAAAATATAATATAAAATATTATATATATGGAAATCATTTTCTTAAAACCCTATTTTAATGAAAAAATATGGGGAGGGACTAAATTAGCTAATTTTGGTTATTCATTACCAAGTGATCATGTTGGAGAAGCATGAGTAGTTAGTGGATACAAAAACAAATCTTCTATTATCTTAAACGGTAAATATAAAGGCAAAGATTTATATTTTTTGTACCATAAACACCCAGAATTATTTAATAATCCAAAAACTAGTGAATACCCATTGATGGTTAAACTACTTGATTGTAATGACAAATTAAGTGTTCAAGTGCACCCTAAAGATAAATATGCTAGACAACATTACAATGAATTTGGCAAGAATGAATGTTGATACTTTTTAGATGCTAAAAAGAATGCAAATATTATTTACGGTCATACAGCAAAAACTAAAAAAGAACTTACAGATTTAGTTAAACAAGGTAATTGAAAAAAATTATTAAAAAATAAAAAAGTTGTTAAAGGCGGATTTGTTTATGTACCTACAGGCACAATTCACGCATTAAATTCAGGATTATTAGTTTATGAATTACAACAATCATCTGATGTAACTTTCAGATTATATGATTATGATCGTCAAAAATTAGATCCTTCTAGAAAGTTACACATTGATGAATCATTAGCTAATATTGATGTTCCGTTTAGAACACCAAATTTTAAGCACAATAAAAATACAATTATTGAAACTAAAGCTTTTGTACTAGAAAAAATTAATAATGTTAACAAGAAAACATATAGTTACAAAAAAGCTAAGTGGTTACAATTTACTGTAATTGCCGGCAAAGGCAAAATTAACGGGACACCTATTAAAAAAGGTGACTCATTCTTGACTATAGGCAAACAAGAAGAGTTTGCTTTACAAGGTAAATTACAGATTTTATTAAGCTATGCAAATTAATTTGCTATAGATTTCTTCATATAAAAATTTTGGAGTTGAAGCACCTGTACAAACTCCAATAGTTTTTACGTTTTTAAAGTTGATTTTTTCTAATTGTTTTGCTGATTGAATCAAATAAGATTTTTTATTGTTTTTCTTCGCAATATTTACCAATTCATTAGAATTATTTGAGTTTTTGTCTCCAACAACAATTAACATATCAATTTTGTTTAAAGATTTAATAACATTAGATTGTCTCTTAATAATTTCTGGACAACATCCAGAAATAAATTGATATGAATCTTTAGGAATTTTATTTAAAGTTTTGTTAACTTCTTCTTGTGTTAAAGTTGTTTGATTTGTAATAAAATTTTTGTTACCAGTTAATTTAACTTTTTGTTTTGAATTTAATTCAATTAGTTTAGTTTTTTTGTTATTAGATAAAAACGCTTTTGTTTCTTGATGGTCGTTTGAACCAATGAAATAAGTTTTATATCCTTGGGTTAATTTTGAATTAATTTTTGATTCATTAGCTTTAATGAATTTGCATGTAAAATCAATATATTTTATGTGTTTTTTTTCTAATTCATTAATTAATTCTTTTGTGGATCCGTGTGCTTGTAATAGCAACAAAGAATTGTTTTTATCTTTGATTCCATTAAGGTTTTTAATGATTTTTATATTGTATTTTTTTAATAAATCATTAGAAGATTTATTGTGAACCAATTCTTTAAAACAATAAAAATTTGTATTAGGATTTTCTTTAATAATTTGTTTTAATTTAATAAAAATTTGTTGGATACCATTACATCATCCAACAATAGGAATACTAATGACTTTCATACATTTTTAAGATATATGCTATATCTTTTTGAATGTGTGAAGCTAATTGACTAGCTGCATATTCATTTGCAGCAAAATAAAAATCATTTCTCAATGAATATATTTTTCCTTTATTAAAATTAATGCTGTGATATAGAATGTTTTTGTCATCATTTACAATATCTATAATGTCATTTTCACTTTTTTGAATTTGTAATAAATGTTCATCTACTTTAATGTAGAATTTTTTAGAAAAATATTCACATTTAAATATAGTAGAATCTTCGGTTTCAGACATTTTAAAACCTTCATAATTATCAGAACACAACACATAGTATTTAGATTGTCATTCTGTATAACGTTTTTTAATAAATTTTTTAATTTTATTTGTTCTATATCAAGAACCTAAGGCCAAAATTAAAAAAGGAATAATTAATAAAACCACTGCAGAAGCAATTAAACCAATAAACACAGTATGGTCTTCTTCATAAAAACAAGAAAATAAAATTAAAACGATTGCTATAAAAAGGAAAGATAACATTAAAACAGAAGAAAGCATTCTTCCTGTTTGTATTTTTCTATAAAATTCTTTTGAATACAGAATATTTTTAATTTCTTCTCTTGATTCAATTTCGTTGTAATTTGGCATATTAAAGTGTTATTTCAAATGATGAAAGATCTACAATTTGCAATAAATACTTTCATGGATATTTGCTGTATTTAAATTTAATAGAACCTAATAATGAATAGTAATATTGAGCAGTTAATTTTATTTCATCATTGTAAGATCACATTGTTGATTTGTATTCTTTCTTAATTTTTTTATAAGTACTATTAAAAATAATAATTGATCCAATTTGGTCCATCTGTGAATTTACTTCACAGAAGTTATTTTCAGTAATTTTTACAAATGCACATGAAATAAAAAGATCACTAATCTTTAAAGTTTCAAGATTTTTGTTATTAGAGTAGATAGATCTTAATTTTTCTTGTTTTTGTTTAACAATACCTATTAGATTTTTCTTATATCAAGATAAAACAGATAGCTTTCTTTCTAAATATTTTTCTTTTGAACGTTTTTGAAATAAAAATATTATTAGAAAAAAAGATAAAAGGTATTTTACCCTTGCTTTAATACGAGTAGATTTTTTATTTTTTTCCACCATATATAATATTTAATATTATATTAGTTATAATACATATTCTAAATATAGATTATCATGGAATACAAAAACACTCTGAATATCTTAAAAACAAATTTTGAAATGAAGGCTAATTTACCGACTAAAGAACCTTCAATTCAAAAATTTTGAGCTGACCATGATATTTATCAAAAACTTTTATTAAAAAATAAAGATCATGAACAATGAATTTTACATGATGGACCTCCATATGCTAATGGTGACATCCATGTAGGTCATGCATTAAATAAGATTATCAAAGACATTATTGTGAGACAAAAAAGTCTTAAAGGATTTTATTCTCCATATATTCCAGGATGAGATACGCATGGTTTACCGATAGAACATGCCTTATTAAAAAAAGGAATTAATAAAGATCCGACATTAACTGTTAGTCAAAAAAGAAAAAATTGTCGTGAATTTGCAATTAAGAATGTTGAAAAACAATTAGAACAATTCAAGAGATTAGGTATTGTTACTGATTGAAAAGAAAAATATTTAACATTAACAACTGATTTTGAAACTAGACAACTTGAATTGTTTTTAGCAATTCTTCAACAAGGATTAATTTATCAAGATTTAAAACCAATTTATTGATCTTGATCTAGCCGTACTGCTTTAGCAGAAGCAGAAATTGAATATGCAAATATTCAAGCGCCAAGTATTTATATCACATTTGATGTAGTAGATGGTAAAGGAGTATTAGAGCAAGGTGATAAATTAATAATCTGAACTACAACTCCTTGAACTATTCCGTCTAATTTAGCAATTGCTGTTCATCCAGATTTTACTTATGTTAAAGTGAAAGCTAATGGCAATCGCTATGTCTTACTTAAACAAAAATTACCAGAATTATCTAAGGAATTCAAGTGAGAAAACTACGAAGTTGAAAAAGAGTTTAATGGTAAACAAATTGAATTAGTTCAATATAAACATTGTTTATATGACAGGGTTTCTCCTGTAATTAATGCAACATACGTAACAAGCGATAATGGTACAGGTTTAGTACACAATGCACCAGGGTTTGGTGCAGAAGACTACATTGCATGCAAAGCATATAACATTTCAATATTTTGTCCAATCGATGAAGCTGGTAAATTTACTAAAGAAGTAAATGATGAAAGTTTAGTTGGTATTTTTTATGAAACAGCTAATGAACAAATTATTAATAGATTAGATGCTAATAAATCTTTATTAAAATTTGTATTTATTAACCATAGTGCTGCAATCGATTGAAGAACTAAAAAACCAGTTATCTATCGTGCAACTAAACAATGGTTTGTAAACATTGATCCAATTAAAGATAAGATATTGGCTGAAATTGATAAAGTTAAATTTAGCAACATTTTAAATAAAAAACAATTAACTTCAATGATTACAAACCGTAAAGAATGATGTATTAGTCGTCAAAGGGTTTGAGGCGTTCCAATTCCAATTATTTTCGATGAACATAAACAACCAATTTTAGAATTTGAATTAATTCAAAACATCATTAACATCATTGCAAAAGAAGGAACTGATGTTTGATTTGAAAAACCAGTTGAATATTTTTTAACTCAAAAACACTTGGATAAAAAACAAAAATATACAAAAGAAAAAGACATCATGGATGTTTGATTTGATTCAGGAAGCTCATTTACTTTGCTTAAAGCAAAAGGATTAAACTATCCTGCAGATCTTTATTTTGAAGGTAATGACCAATATCGTGGTTGATTTAATTCATCAATTATTAACTCAACTATTTATTCAAATAAAGCTCCATTTAAACAATTGTTAAGTCATGGATTTACTTTGGATGAACAAGGTAGAAAAATGTCTAAATCACTTGGTAATGTAGTTGATCCTAATGAAGTATGTAAGCAATTTGGTGCAGATGTATTAAGATTGTGAGCTGCATCAAGTAACTATCAAGAAGATGTTAGTGTTTCTAAAAACATTTTGACGCAATGTGCAGAAACATACAGAAGAATTAGAAACAGTTTATTTAAATTTATTCTTGCTAATATTTCTGATTTTTCATATGCACAAAACAAAAAGACAGATTTTGATGAATATGATAAATATGTTTTATCTACATTAAAATCTAATCTTACTAAGATTAACAATGCATTTGATAATTTTGATTTTTTAACTGCAGTTAAGATTATCAACTTACATGTAATTGATTTATCATCAAACTATTTTGATGTAATTAAAGATGTTTTATATTGTGAAAAGATAGATAATCCAAGACGTAGAACTATTCAAACAGTTCTTTACACAATATTAAAAACATATTTGATTATTCTTTCTCCTATCATTCCTCATACATGCGAAGAAGCGTATTCATTCTTTAATGTAGAAAATAAAAAAGAATCTATTGTATTAGAAAATTGAATTGACTCAATTGAGTTTGATGAAAACATAGATGCAAACAAATGAGCAAGCTTTTTTGAATTAAAGAAATTGGTTTATGCTGAATTAGAAACGGCAAGAAACAATGGAATAATAAGAAAGAGTAATGAAGCAAAAGTAATCATTAATTCTAAAGAATTACCATTCGATGTTAAAGATATTAAAAAATATTTAAATGTAGCAGTTGTTGAATTTAACCAAAGTGAATCTATTTCTATTAAAGTAGAAAACTCTGGATTAATTAAATGTCAACGTTGTTGAAATTATTTTTCTAAAGAAGAAATGCACGATGAAAACATTTGTAATAGATGTGCAAGTGTTCTAGAATAAGAAAATGAAATTGTTTGGTAAATATTTTTCTTTCTTATTAAAAATAACAGTTAAAAAGAAATCAATTTGATGAATTGGTCTTTTGTATTTATTTTTAATTTGTTTATATTTGTACATTATTCCTTCAATTGCTAAAACTAGTTGTTTTTTATTTTGAACAAATCCAGTTGTTAGCATTCAATCTGTAATTTCATATATCTCATGTATCTTTTCATCTTTATTGATTTTAGCAATCTATAAAGAACACAGAGATAATGGTACAGAATTGTTAATTGTATCTAAACCGATATCTAGAAATAAAATTCAAATAGCTAAGGCACTCACATATTTTGTTTATGGAATTGTTTTATCTTTTTTAGCATTGTTTTGTGGATTTTTTATTTATTGCTTTGATGTGCCAGGATATCAACAATCTGGGTTAATTGGAAGTTTGTTTTTAATTACTTTCATTGTTCAATTAATCTTTGGTGCCATTACTTTGTTAGTATCAATTTATTTAAATAAAATATGAGTTATCATGTTTGGTGTTTTATTATGTGTATTTAGCAATATTTACTATGTAATTATTAAATATGCTGATGTTGTTAAAACACCAACAGATGGATATTTAGGTAATGGTGACACACAAATTGCTACTTTTGATTATTTAAATGATGATGGAACTTATTCTCAATATTCAAATATTGTTAATCAAAATACTGTTAAAGAAATAGCTGCCGATTTATTGAACACCATAATCAAATCAATAACTAATCCATCAGCTAAACCATACACTAAACCATTTGACGATGAAAAAGCCGATTATGATAATAAAGTTAAGAACTCTCATTACAAGATAGCAAATTATTTTAATTTTACTAGTCAAATGTCTCAAATGGGTAATGGATTTGGATTAAAAAGTGAAATTTTAAATATTGGTAACAAATCTTTTGGAAGCAATAGAGATCTTAACTATGATATTGATGAAGATTTTTTAAAAAGTGCTTTCTCGAAAGAAAAAGGTTATCCAATTATTTTTTATGATTACGATAAAATTCCTTATATTTCAAAAGAAAATGTAAGTAATATTCAAAGTTCATTTTCATATATGAGTGATCCTAAAACAATGGCTTCATTAATCTCAATGCCATTCATCACATTAGGCACTCATAATTATCAGACTAATTCATTTACAGGATTAGCTCAAGCATTATTATCTTCTTCATCTTCATATTGTTTTCAAATTACTTATCCAGATTCAAGACAAGAAGTTCAATTAAGCGTTAAAGATCTAAAGACAACTGATGATGAAAAAAGTTTTTTCAACACTTTGTTATGAAATGCTGATGAAATTCAATTTAAAAATAATAACGGTGATACTTATAGTCTACCATCAGGATTATTAAAGGCAAGTGACGAACCATTTGTTAACTATGATTCTGTAAAAGGAACTTTTATTAATAACTCTAAATCTATTAATTTAAATTCTTCTGTTTTCAAACCTACAAGAATTAGTGGGTCAAAAGATGTTGTTTTTAGCAAAATTCAAGATTACACACACTTTGCTTTATTAAGTTCAATCAAAACTAATAGTGATGATTGAAAATCATTAAACATTAAATCAATAGATGATTTCTTAATAGAAACTTTAAAATTTAAATATTTTATCATTTCTGATGCATACGGTCAAATTCAAAATAACTATATTAATGAACAATTAAAAGAACATGCTAAAACAATGGTGCCAGCTGATGATAAATATATGGGTGCATTAATTACTCCGGTTCATAATGTTGATGCTTCAGCATTCTCTGCAACTCCTAACGAATATTTTTACAATAAAACTTATATTGGAATATCAACATTAGTAAAAAACTTATCATTAGCAACCGATAATTTGGGTTATGTAAGTATTGATCCAACAAACTTTAATGTTAGAAACCAAGGAAATCTAGCAAATCTTTTATACAATCAAGACACAATTTTAACCGCATCATATTTGGGTTTTACATTCCATTCATCAACACAACTATCAACTGAAGGTTTATATTTTTGATGAATCTTTGCAGGAATCGCTTTATATATTATTTCATTTGCTATTTATAGGAGGATAGATTTTAAATAATATGAAAAAGAATATAAATCAACAATGCATTAATAATGACAATAAATTTACCAAACTTTTTACAAACAGTTTAAAAAGAAAGTTTTTGCAAGAAGAAATTGACGAATACAACAAAATGGACAAAAAACCTATTTTGTTTGTTAAAAATTTAACAAAAATATATTCAGGTAAAAAAGTTCCTGCAATTAACAAATTATCATTTAATGTATATCCTGGGCAATTTCATGCTTTTATTGGTGGTAATGGTGCTGGTAAAACAACAACAATTAAATCATTAATTGGTGCCTACTTTAAATGAAGCGGAACAGTTTTAATTGATGGAATTAGAAACGATAAGGAAGAAGCTAAATTAAAAATTGGATATATTCCAGAAAACGCAAGATTTCCTGAACAAATGTCAGCTCGCAGTTATTTATTGTGAATGATTATGCTTTCTGGCATCCCTCATGATAAGGCGAATAAGATTGTTACATCTAAATTAAAAGAACTTAACATGTGAAATTTAAGAAATCGTTCTCCTAATACATTTTCTTCAGGTCAAAAAAAGAAAATTTTATTAGCACAAGCATTAATTCATGACCCTGAAATTATTATTATGGATGAGCCAGTTGCTAATTTAGATCCAAGAGCTCGTCAAGAATTTTTTGAAGTTTTAATTGATTTAAAAAACAAAGGCAAAGCGATATTTATTTCAAGTCACGTATTAGCTGAATTAAATCAATATTTTGACTCGGCTACTATCTTGGATGGTGGTAAGATTGTATATTCAGGAACAAAAGAAGAATTGTTATCTACTTATGCAAAAGAATATTATAAAGTTAAAACACAAGACGATTTGTTGGTACAAAAATATTTAAAACAAAAGAAAAATGAATTTAAAGTAAACAAGTATGAAGGATTCATTCAAGTATATTTTAAAGATAACAAAGAAATAGTCGAGTTTCAAAAATTCATTCTTAAGAATGATATTGCGTTAGACCTGTTTGAAAAGAGTTTACCATCTCTTGAACAAGTTTATGATAAATTGATTATTAAAGGATCAGTTGACACTATGAAAGTAGATCAAGAAGAATTAAAGAAAATTAGTTTAGAAAAATAATGTTCCGTAAGTTTTATTCATATTTATTTAGATTATTAGCAAAGAAAAAACCGTTATGGGTAGTCAATGGTTTGATTTGATTATTTTATGCTCTTATTTTATTAATCATTCCTGGTTCTTTAAATGTTAGTCCTTTATATTTATGAAGTAATTCAATGTTTAACTTTAATATTATGACAATAATTTTCTTATCAATATATTGTTGTACAATTACCGTTGAAATTTTTAATCAACCAAGAGAAGATGGTAGTGAATTGTTGATTTTCTCTAAACCTATTTCAAGATGAAAAATTATTAATGCTAAGTTTAGTATTTTCTTAACTTATGTATTAATCAACTTATTAGTTGATATGATATTTCCATTATTAAGTTTATGCTTTGGAATATATGATCCATTGACAAATGCCAATGGAATTAAACTTGAAGATTTAGGTTGAATTATTTTATCAATTTTAATTGCAGGAATGATTGTTTGTTTATTCTTTGGTTCAATCTCTATATTAATTAGCATGAAAGCAAACATTCCAGTAGTCAAAGTATCAACTATTTGTATTGCTATCATCTTCGAATTAATCTCAATGATTATGCCAGTGATTGTAAAATCACCAGCAAGCATTGCTACGGACAAATATGGAGTTACCATGGAAGTGTCTAACTACTATAGTGATAAAGATAAAAGGGCTAAGAGCTTCATTATGGCAGATGATGGAGTAATTTCTGATGACACGGTTTATGTTAATACATATGAATTAAACAAAGAGATTCAAAAAGAATCTGGATTACAAATATTAAACAGTATCGATGTTGGTGGGCAAATGGCGTCTATCTACCAATTAGGTTCATTAAGCGGAAGTGATTCTGCAGATATTACAACATATGGTGCAAACTCTGCAATGAAATTTACAATTAAATCTAATTGGAATATTTTTAATGTTAATGATCCAATGTTTAGTGATGATTTTAGACCAATGATCTATCCATCATACTCTCAAAATGAATATTGATATTACACAATATATGGAGTAGATAATGAACGTTATATGATTTACAATGCTATTGGTTGTAAACCAACATCTGTATTTATTATTGATAACCAATCAAATAAACTTAAATCTCGTTTTATAGATACTGAAGATTTATCGTTTGTTATTCCAGAAGCAAAACAATCTGAACAATACAAAGAAATTAGAAATAAGTTAATCACTTATGTAAACAATACCCGCACATCATTTAATGCAGACATGAATGCTGATTATGAAAATTGAATTTACAATTTTTTAAATAACACTGTATATGACAATAAAACAGGACTAGAGTGTGTTCTTGGTCAAACATATGAGAATACGGATGACGAAGAGTGATCAATCGCATTTGGAATATTAAGTATGAACTTAGTTATTGATTTATGAGATTATTTCTATGGGGCAAATAATTTTGACGCTACTTCATTTGCAACATGTTTAATTAATGAATTAAACACCAGTCATTCAGATAAATGAACTTTATACAATGGTGATCAAGTAACAAACGAAGAATTTGTTAATAACAAGCGTTTCTTATTTTATGATGATTTCCTAAGCCAATATTCTCAAAACCAAAACAATGCTTGTGGTAGATTTTATTCTTTATTTAAATCTATTAAGGGATTAAACTTAAAAAATATTGATGGATATGCAAAGGGTGTGGTTCCGGCTACAACAGCAGAATTTCAAATTAACACAATGAGAAATGTTGTTCCTAATATTAAAACATTAAGAACTGCATATTGATTTGATATTGATAGATATGTAACAAACAATAATGCTATTGCTTTTTGATTTCTTTTTTCAATTATTCTATTTGGAATTACATTTGTAATTTACAGAAGAACGGACATTAAATAGCTTCTTTAGTCGATAAAGTAGAATTGATTCCAATAAATAATTTTCTAGAATAATTTGATTTAAATAATCAAATATTTCTCACACCTTGTTTTGTTCAATTAATTAAATTTTCTTGATTAGCAAATAATTTCCCTTTGACTAATACTTTGTCATAGTAATCTGTACCAACTATGTCTAAATCAGTTTTTAAATTACTTAAAATTATTTTTGAAGTATGTTCCAACAACAAACACACATCTCTAGAGTTTTGATCTAAATCATAGATAAAATCTTCGGCCTTATCTTTAATCTTAATAATTTTAATTTTTGTAGAAACTCCATTAATGCATAAATTTCTACGAAAATAAATTGATTTACGTGTCATTACATTAACGCAAATTTTATTTACAGCTTTAGATGCTTTCTTACTTTTATATATCATTATTAAAAGTATAATTCATTATATGGATTTATTTATTAGACCTAATAAATCAGAAGAATATTTGAAATTCAGAAATAAGATCTCTAAAGAGATTAATCATTCAAATTTTTTAAAGTATAGAAAAAAAGGAATAAAAAGTTTAATGAATCCTCATGAATTTGATTTATTTTTGACTTATCGATTTGAATTATTTAATTTTTGATTTAAGAAAGAGTTTAGATACACACAAGTTGCTATCAACAAACTTGATTATGTATTAGATTTGTTGTATTTAAAAGATTTGTTAAATGTTAATGAACAACAATTTATTTATGATGCTAGAAATGTAGTTTTTTCTAAGAAAAGAAATTTAAAAAATATTTTAAATACTTTGAAATTGAAAAAAAATGAATATCCATATTTTGTTTATAAGATTAAAAAAATTAGAACAAGATTTGGTGAAATTAACAGCAATGCTATGTATATTTCAAATAAACATGTGATTATTGAAAAACAAGATAAATCTGTAATATTCATTCCTTTATCAAGTATTAATAATCGTCATTTATATAGATCTTCTCTTGCAATTTATACTAATGATAACGATTACTATTTTTATTATTCAAGCCCTGAAGTTTTATACAGTTCATTAGAAAGAATGCTAAATACATTTACAAAATAAAATGAATACAGTTCTTGAATATAAATTGAAGAATATCCCAAAACAACCAGGTTGTTATCTGTGGAAAGATAAATATGGAAAAATTATTTATGTGGGTAAGGCCAAGAATCTTTTTAATAGAACCCATCAATATTTTAATGGTGCCAAAGACAATAAAACTACTCATCTTGTTGAAAACATTCATGATCTTGAATTTATTGTTGTTAAGAATGAAAATGAATCATTAATTCTTGAGAACAATTTAATAAAAAAATATCAACCAAAATATAACATCCTTTTAAAGGATGGTAGTAGTTATCCATATATAGTAGTTACTAATGAACCACACCCAAGAATTGTTTACACAAGAGATTTAAAAAAATGAAAAGGCAAATACTATGGACCGTTCGCTTCATCGAACAGTAATAAATATGGAATCTACAATTTAATTCTTAAATTATTTCCTTTAAGGAAATGTAATTATGTAAAGAAATCAAAATGTATTTATTACGATATTAATCAATGTTTAGGCCCTTGTATTAATAAAGTATCAACAGAAGAATACAAAAAAATTAAATCTGATATTAATGATTTCTTTAATGGTAATGTTTCTAAAATTGTTGATCAATTGAAAAAAGAAGAAAAAGAATTATCAGACAATTTGATGTTTGAAGAAGCCCAAAAGAAATTAGATTTAATTAATGGAATAAAAGAAATTCAAAAACAACAAAATATTGTATTTAAATCAAAAGATGATTTTGATGTTGTTGGTTTTTATCAACAAGACAAATACATTTGCATTATGATTTTTTCATATGTTAATGGTAAGTTGTTAGCTAAAAACCAACAAATAGCAGAATTAAATAATTCTAACATAGATGAAGTTTTGTCAAACTATTTAATGCAATATTATTTTAATAACCAAGCAAAACCAAAATATTGTTACGTTAATATAAAGTCTAGCGAACTAAAAAGTTTGACAAAAACAACAGCAATACAATTTTCTATACCTACTCGAGGAAAATACAAAGCAATTTCGTTGGAAGCTGTTAAAAACGCTAAAGAGTTCTTTAAAAGTAACTATTTAATTTATCAAAACAAAATCAACAGAACTCAAAAATCTTTTGAAAAATTAAAACAATTATTATCTTTAGATAATTTGTCTCTTATTCATGTTTATGATATCGCAAACTTGTTTGCTGATGATCAAGTTGGAGTTATGATTGCTTTAGAAGATGGAAATTTTAATAAGAATCTTTATCGTAAATTTATTATCAAAAATTTAGAAGCTTCTAGTGATTATGAAAGAATGAAAGAAGTTGTTTACAGACAATATAAAAGAATGTTAGATGAAGGTCAAACATTGCCTAACTTGATCATAGTAGACGGTGGCATTATTCAAATAAATGCCGCAATTGAATCGTTAAGCAAACTTCATTTAGATAAAGTAATAAATGTTATTGGTTTATCAAAAGATAAACACCATAAAACTAGTTCAATTGTTTTTCCAAACAAGCAAACAATTAAATTAGATAAGTCTTCTGACATATATATGTATTTATTAAACATTCAGGAAGAGGTTCATAATTTTGCAATTAACTTTTTTAGAAATAAAAATATTAATTCTAAATTTAAATCAAAATTATCTGAAATCGAAGGCTTAGGAGAAAAAAGTATTAAAAAGTTAATGGAACATTATGAAAATTTTGCTAATTTAAAAAAAGCATCTGTTAATGAACTTTCTCAATTTGTTCCTAATAAAATAGCTAAAAGAATTAAGGAGGCATTAAATGAGTAAAAAATTATTAATCCTATCTGATTCTCATGGGTTCAACAATTTAATTGATGAAGTTCTAAAAAAGGAACAAGGTAAATATGATTATGCTTGTTGTGCTGGTGATTATTGCACAGAAATTTTATATATGAAACAGCGTTTCAATTGGTTTGTTGATGGTAACAATGATTATGGATACAAAGACATTCAAACTTTTAAGATTGAAAATCTAAAATTTGTTTTAGTTCATTCTCAACACCAATTCTCTTTTGATAAAAATAAATATTTTTCTGCACTAAGAGAATTAGGAAAACAACATCAAGATAATGTGGTTATCTATGGTCATACACATTACCAAGATATAGATCAAACCGAAGAACCTATATTAGTTAATCCAGGTTCCATTGCTTTACCTCGAGGGCCTAAAAAAATAGGTAGCTATGTCATAGCTACTATTGATAAAGATAAGATTTCATTTAAAGTTAAATATATTTAATATATTTACAAATTTTTTTCAAAAATATTAAGATTTTACTGATATATTAAAAATGTAGATAGTTAAAGTAATTTAAATATTTACATGAGTATTCTTTAGCCAATATTCATAGACGTATGAATGTTAATTAAAAAATACTCTGCCAAAATATTCTTAAGTCCTAATCAAACTTATGTCTGGCAAATGTAGATATTTAAAGAACAATAATTGTTTGCACATGATATTTTAAGAGATTGAATGCACTAGAACATTCAATCTTTTTATTTTTATCAATTAAAATAATAGTATGACTATTCCTGTTAAAACTAAACCTTGAATAATAACTGTTTCAGTAGCGTTAATTGTGCTATTGTATTTTGTTATTATTTGGTTATTAGTTGGAGAAATAGATTTAATGGGAAATCATTATTTAATTCCAATTCATCAAACTATATGATCTGGTGAATTGACTAATGATAATTGATTATCATTATGAAACAAATACCAATGATGTTTAGATTGCTCTCAAGAAGAGTTTAAAGATTTTATTGGTAAAACAATAGTTATTTCAACAAGCCACACATATTGAAACAATAAGTTGTTAATTTATATTTTCATTGGAGTTGCAATATCCATTGTTTATCCATTCTTTTTTAGATGATTCAAGATTGGTAATTATGATATTTTACCATTTAGTATTACAACAAGTTTAACTTGTAGTATTTTTATATTATCTGCCTTAATTCCATATTGAGGAAGTAATAATGAATTTTGAAGAGAAATATTAAGAGTTGGAATATTTTTAGTTTCTGCTTTTGTTATTTTTATTTTCACAAACTGATTAGTAAATAAATTTTATATTACAAATGAAACTGCACACCCATTAGCATACAAGTTAAAAGAAGATAAAAAATCTGCAGATTATTACAATGATGATTTAAAAGAAATGATTAAAGAATACAAAAAAGATCACGATAAAGATTATGTTGATTTAGATAATCCTAAATAATACACTTTATAATATTAACAATATTATTACATATGCAATTTGTTGACGAATGTGTCTTAACATTAAAGGCCGGCAATGGTGGTAATGGTGTTGTTTCTTGAAGAAGAGAAGCACATTATCCTGAAGGTGGACCTTGAGGAGGAGATGGTGGTAATGGTGGTTCAATTATTTTAATTGGAGACCACAACATTAACACTTTATTTGACTTGCGCAACAAAAAGAATATCTTTGCTCAAAACGGAGAGAATGGCCAAACAAAAATGGCTACTGGTAGAAACGGCCAAGATTATTTAATTAAAGTTCCTCTAGGAACATCGGTTTATGATTTTGATACTAATGAATTGATAACAGATATTTTAAAATCAGGACAAACATATGAAATTTGTAAAGGTGGTAAAGGAGGACACGGAAACGCTTTCTTCAAATCTTCTTTTAATAAAGCTCCAACATTGTTTGAAAATGGAGACATTGGAGAAGAAAGAAAAGTCTTTCTTAAACTTAAATATGTTGCTGATGTTGGGATTATTGGTTTTCCTAATGCAGGTAAATCATCATTAGTAACTGCTTTAACTAATGCAAGACCTAGAATTGCAAATTATCAATTCACTACACTGGTTCCTATACTAGGAACTACTAAAATTAATGATAAAGATATTGTTTTCGCTGATATTCCAGGACTTATTGAAGGAGCGTCAGAAGGCAAGGGATTAGGACATGATTTTTTAAAACACATCGAACGTTGCCAAATGCTTATTCATTTAATTTCGTTGAATGAATATGATAATGAAGATTTGTTTAAAGCTTACCAATTAATCAATAATGAATTAGAAAAGTTTAATGATCAATTAACAAAGAAAAAAATGTTAGTTGTCTTAAACAAGTGTGATCTTTCTTATGACGAAAATAAAGTAAAAGATTTCTTAAAGAAATCAAAACTTAAAAACGTTTTATTAATCTCTACAAAAGATAAAACAAATCTTGATGAATTAAAACAAGAAGTTTATAAAATTTATTTGGATCAAGAAAAAATTAATCAACAACAATTAGAACAACAGACTTCTGATGTAGAAGTCATTGAATTAAAAAAGCAAAAAGATTTCAAACATGATCTAAAGATTAGTATGATTGATGATCATATTTGAAATGTAGAATCTGAATATTTAAAATATTGGATTCACAAAATTCCTTTAACTACAAAGGATAACATTATTAGGTTTAACCAAAAGATGTTATCTATTGGAGTAGAAGAAAAAGCTAAAGAATTAGGAGCTATTAAAGGTGATAATCTAAAGATCTATGACTTAGAGTTTGTAGTAGATTAATATAATTAAAATAATTTATGACTAAAGCTAATTCATATATTAAATATTTAGCAAACTGAATTACTACTTATTGCAAAAAGGCAAAGATTTCAAATGTAGTATTAGGAATCTCAGGAGGAGTAGATTCTGCAGTAGTTGCAGGAATTATTAGAAAACACACTTCATTGACTTTAACTTGTGTGTTTATGGATATCAGCAATAGTGCGCTAGACAAAAAGTGTGTGAAAGCTATGGAACAATATTTGTCTATGTCGATAAGACGTATTAATTTGTCTAATTCTTGTAAAGCATTAGCTAAGCAATTAGGTGTAAAAAAACTAATTACAGTTTCTAATATGAAACCAAGAATTAGAATGACTGTTATATATTCAATAGCTTCTGAATTAAATGCATTAGTTTTAGGTACTAGCAATGCAGATGAATTATATTTAGGATACTTTACTAAATTTGGAGATAGCGGATGTGATATTATGCCGTTGGCTAATTTGAACAAGTCTCAAGTTTATGAACTAGCAAAAGAATTAATGATTCCCAAAATTATTATTGACAGAGCGCCAAGCGCAGGATTATATAAGAATCAAACTGATGAACAAGAAATGGGTGTTACATATGATAACATTGATGCATATTTAGCTCACAAAAAAATCGATAGCGAATCAGTGAGAATTATTAATAGATTACATAAAAACAATTTACATAAGTTGTCTTTACCGGTTAAACCATCAAAGAAATTTTAAAAATTTTTGTTTTTAACTTTTAAATTTTGATAAATTAAGAAAAAACATTTTATTCATAATTCCTTGAAAACATAGGGGTTTTTGAACAACTTGTAAAAATTTTTTTACAAAAATAGTCTCTTTGAACCATAGGTATATATATGAGAGGGCAAACAATGAACAATTCAAACAAAGAAACTATTCTTATTAAGAATATTGAACAATTAAAACAAACGATTAAAGACAGGTCATATAATAATTATGAATTAGTTGAACCGATTATGATCAAAGGTGTTAAATGTTCTAAAGCAAAACCAAAAGCTCCAAGATGATTTACAGAGTTCGCCAACGAACAACGTACATTTAACAAAACCATTATTAATCGTTTTGATAATCTTGTTAGAAAGAACAATCTAAAAGAATAGTTAAAATTAATACACTGCCACCATGTGGGGGTGTTTTTATTTATAGAGTATAAATTTTCTAAATTAAGTATATTATTTAATATTTTTATAAATATAATAGTAACTCTATATAATAAATAAAATAATAAATTAATCAAGGAGAAAAAAATATATGGCAAAAGAAAAATTTGATAGAAGTAAACCACATGTTAACATTGGTACTATCGGACACGTTGACCACGGAAAAACAACTTTAACAGCTGCTATTTGTACATATTTAGCAAAGCAAAACTTAGCTCAAGCTAGAGACTATGCACAAATTGATAGTGCTCCAGAAGAAAAAGCTCGTGGTATTACAATTAATACTGCACACGTTGAATACCAAACAACAAAACGTCACTATGCACACGTTGATTGCCCAGGACACGCTGACTATGTAAAGAACATGATTACAGGTGCTGCACAAATGGATGGTGCTATCTTAGTAGTTTCAGCTGCTGATGGACCAATGCCACAAACTCGTGAACACATCTTATTAGCTAGACAAGTAGGTGTTCCTCGTATTGTTGTATTCTTAAACAAATGTGATATGGCAAACGATGCTGAATTACAAGAATTAGTAGAAATGGAAGTAAGAGACTTATTAACTTCTTATGGATTTGATGGAAACAACACTCCAATCGTTAGAGGTTCAGCTTTAGGTGCTCTTCAAGGTAAACCTGAATGAGAACAAAAAATCCAAGAATTAATGGATCAAGTTGATACATGAATCCCAACTCCAGCAAGAGATACAGATAAACCATTCTTATTACCTATCGAAGATATCTTTACAATTACTGGTCGTGGTACTGTTGTTACAGGTCGTGTAGAACGTGGACAAATCAACATGAACGATGAAGTTGAAATTGTTGGTTTAAGACCTACAAAGAAATCTGTTGTTACTGGTATCGAAATGTTTAGAAAACAATTAGACTCAGCAATGGCTGGTGATAACGCTGGTATCTTATTAAGAGGTATTGAAAAAACTGATGTTGAACGTGGACAAGTATTAGCTAAACCAGGTTCAATTACACCTCACAAGAAATTTACTGCGCAAATCTATGCACTTAAAAAAGAAGAAGGTGGTCGTCACACTCCATTCATCAATGGATACAGACCTCAATTCTACTTTAGAACAACTGACGTTACAGGTTCAATTACTTTAAAACCAGGAGTTGAAATGGTAATGCCTGGTGATAACACAGAAATTACTGTAGAATTAATTGCTCCAGTAGCTGCTGAAAAAGGTTCTAAGTTCTCAATCCGTGAAGGTGGTAGAACAGTTGGTGCAGGAAGCATCATTGAAATTCTTGAATAATTTATGTTCTTATAAATATTACTAAATATTAGAGGGTAACCTCTAATATTTTTTATAATATTAAAATATGAAACGTAATTTTTTTTGTAAATTGTTATTAGGATCTGTATTAACATTAAGTCCTTCATTGTTTTGCTTATCAAGTTGTGCTGGCACAAATGCTAAATCTTCTCAAGATTATTATGATTACATAGCTCAAAGAACATTATCAATTGGAGCAATTGGGATATCAGGCAGTCAATTAGCTGGTGCTTCTTCTGGGACAATGTGATTTTATAAAAGATTAGATAACTATAAATATGAGTTTATTACTAATTACCATGTTTGAGATGGAATTTTAAGCATTGCAAATGATACTAGTTTTTCTAACACAGCATTAGCTGTTATAGGAAATCCTGAATCATGTAATCCATATACAAGCACTTATGGTGATTACATACAAGCATCTGGAACAATTAAAGATCAAATACAAACACTTAATCCAATAACTGTTAAAGTAGGAACATACACAGACGGTTCTGACACAAAGGATTTGTATATGGATATGTGTGCTCTTACATTGGATTTAAGTCTTACATATAAACAAATTGATACAACTTTATCTGGTACTACCAAAGGTGTTTCTCAATTAAAAAGTGAAATTGATTATATTAATAATAATTACGCTATTGGTGAAAAAATTGTAAATATCAACACTAATAAAGTTTCACCAAATGAAGATTTATATATCGCTGGTTATCCATGAGCTAATTCTGAACAAGATTCTAATCAAAGAGGCTTTACATATTTGACTCAAGTTAAAACCAAATCAGATGAATTAGTTGGTCCTTCATTAAATAAAGTAAGTGGCACACCATATTACACTTACCAAGATGAATGTTTTATGGAACCTGAAGAAGTTTTTGCATTAGGAGGCGGTGCTTCTGGTTCTATGGTTTTGAATGAAAACTTTGAAGTTTCTGGCATATATTGAGGTGGAATGGGTGTAGCATCATCAGGTTCTTATTTATTTAAACCGTCTGCTGCGTTCTTTAATTTAGATACTTCTGCTGGTTCTTCTTATGGTACTCACCATTTCTTTGAAATAGTTGACCAAAGTATTTAAAACTATTTAATTAAAACAAATAAAAAATCTATCAGGCGTTTTACCTAATAGATTTTTTTATTAATAAATATTAATTATTTAAGAAAGTTTCAACTAGTAACGATTTTAGCACTATTACTATAGAAGATTTCTCAAGGTAAAATTCCTGGGATATCTGCTTGATAGTAATCATTAGATTGGATATCAATACCTTGATTCATATATCCAGCTCATACTAATTCAGAACAATATCATGCACTTGCATTAGGATCAACGTCTTCACTTAAGAATATAGGAATGTTGTAATTTTTGCCTAATTGAGATTCACAGAATTCAGTAGCTGCCTCTATTTGTTTATCATTGGCATCAGTAATATGAAGAACAGACATTTGTTCTTTATACATTCTGACATCATCTAATAAACCATATGCAACACCAAATTGATTAGCTTCTACAACTCTTAGATATGTTGCAATTTCATTAGTTCCTTTTACTTTTGCATTATATCATCCATCAACAATTGCACAGTGTCCTGAATAATGACCGCCTATTGCAAATCCTTGTGCAGAGAAGACAATGTCACCTCTTTTAATATCGTTTCATGCATATCTGTTAGTGTATGTAGGTTTGCTTATTAATTCATATGAACCATTAATTGGATCACCATTTTTATGATTAATGTTTAAACCAGTATAGTAAGTATCGCTATATACACTAAAAATTAATTCTCATGCTTTTTGCTTAGCTTGTTCACCTTCACCAAATAAAGGATATAAAATGTTTTCGAAAATATCTTGTAAAGATCAATTTTCTTTTGCATATTTTTCTAAATCTATTTGTTTAGTTAAAATACCTTCTCATACATTTTTAAAATTATTAATTTTTTCTTCACTAAATAAAAACTTAACAATTGAACTATCACATAATTTGTTAATACCATTCATGATATCATCATGAAACAATACAAGAATTTCTTGGAAGATTTCTAGTGGGTCTTGTTCTTCTTTAATATCAGGAGTTTTATCGACAAGTGCTTCTAAAGCAGGAGCAAAATCTTGGTAAACTGCATTAAATAATTGTTGAGCATAGTTTTTATATTTTTGTGGAATATTTCTATTAGAAGAAACCGTAGAAAGAAGTTGATTACAAACCGATTCAAATTGATCAGTCATTTGACTAACAACAGTTTTTTCATCATATTCTTTGTAAGTATTAACTGTTTGTTTAGAGTTGTTTGTACTATAAATAACTGCAATTGGAGTTGCTGTTAAAACCCCTAAACCACAACTAGCTAAAAGTATGTTTTTTAAATATTTCTTATTCATATATGAGCTTCCTATGTATGCATTTTTATTATAATATAAAATTATGAAGGCCAAAATAATTAAAATAATTACATCGATTTCTCTTGGGGGGGGGGGTATTAACAACTCTTCCATTTACAACTACAAGTTGTAGTTTTTCTAATAATAATCCAAAATTAGTATGTGATGACGATACTATTCCTGGTGACATAACGGGGAATTTAGATAGTGAAATTTCTCCAACAGTTTCTCTTTTGAATCATATCAAAACTGACACTGGGGAATCTGTAAGTGGTGTAACTTTTACTTGTGATGGTTTGCCTAATGGATTATCAATTAATCAATCTACAGGAGTTATTTTTGGAACACCAACACAGGTCCAAGAATCAACTTCTTATATTATTAAATTTAGTTGCACATTTAAAGAAATACAATTAGAAGGATCAACAAAAATTAATATTGAAGTTAATGGTCCACAATCTATTGTGTGTTCGCAAATTGAAGATCGATCAATAGTTGTTAATGAATCTTTTTCTTTAGGTGTTGTTAATGTTAAAATGGTGTTTGATGGCGGAACTCAAAGGTCTCTTTCTTCTAGTGATATTGCATCATATGAATTGGTAGATGATAAAGGACAATCAGCTGCAAGCACATTACCACAAGGGTTAAATTTTAACACAAATAATGGTAGTATTTCTGGTACTGTAACTAGTTTAAACTATTATGCGCCTACAACTTATAAAATCAAAATTACAGGGTCACAACGTATTGGAAGTGTAATTGGTTATTCAAATACTTTCACATTGTCAATGAAAGACAACCCATTGCCAGAAACTGTTTATGACATTGATGAAAACAATGTTTTAAAAGGGTTCAAAGAAGGTGTTGATTTGTCTCAATACGATGGTATATGTGATACTATGCAAATCCCTGCCAGAGTTACAGAAATTCAAGATGATCTTCATTTTGGATTATCAATCCCATCTTTTATTAAAAAATTAACTTTTCCTGAAGGCTCTCAATGTACTAGAATGGGAAGCAATTCCATTAAAAACGCATCATCAATAACTTTAGTTGATCTATCAAATTGCGCTATGTTATCAATTATTGGTTCAGGATCTTTTCAAAATTGCTCTTTATTGGAATCTATTATTTTTCCTTCATCCTTAAATCAAATTGGTGCTTATGTTTTTATGGCAGATTCATCATTAACTAGTATTACATGAAATTCTTAAAATGGTACTACTGACATAGATCAATATGCATTTGGGTATACGAATACTTCTGAAGGAACAGTTCTCGTAACTAATCCTATTGGTAGCAATAACAGTGAAGCATTACTTGCGGTTTTAAAGACTAAAGGTTTACCAAGAGGTTGAACCGTTGCTTCTTAATAATAAAACAAGTTTAATGTAATATTGATACAATTGTTAAAAATTCTATAGTACTTCTTGTTTTTAATGTTTAATTTACAAGAAATAAAGTAAGTCTATTTTTAACTATTGCGTTAACAAATTATTTACTTTAACAATTAAATCAACTTTGTTATTAATTTGCTTATCTAGATTGTCAATCTTTTTATTAATACGTCTTTCTAGATCATCAATTTTAGCATTAAGTTGTTTATCTAGATTATCAATTCGTTCTTCTAGAACATTAAGTCGTTTATCTAAATTATCAATTTTAGTATTAACCTGTTTATCTAAATTATCAATTCTATTATTAATACGTTCTTCCATGGCAAGTGCTCATGCTGGTGCCTTTGGTTTTGATGTTTTTACTTTAACGCCTTGTGCCATAATCTTGTTATCTTTAATGATTATATGATAATTTTCATAGCACTTATTTTTAGTAATACAATTTCACTTAACGATTGTATCTAAAATAATATTTTCAATTTTATCATTCATATATTTCTTGCTTTGTATCTAATATGATAGTGCAAAACTAATTAAAAACTGTCTTGAATTTGTTCAAAATTTGTTTAATTTTTTTCTAGAAAATTTTTAAAAAAATACAACAAAACTCTGTTGTATTTTATAAATAAAAAAGAAGTTAATTAAAACTTCTTCTTCATGTCTGTTCTAAATTTATTTAATTTTGTCTTAAGTTTAGAATCTTTGTTAGCTAAAATTTGAATTGCTAGCATAGCAGCATTGTAACTATTGTTAATTCCAACAGTTGCTACTGGGATAGCTTTTGGCATTTGGACGATTGATAATAATGCATCTAATCCGCCTAAAGCAGCATTAACAGGAACACCGATAACCGGTAATAATGTATGACTAGCAATTACACCAGGAAGAGCAGCTGACAATCCAGCGCCTGCAATAATTACTTCACATCCTTTTTTCTCTACTTGTTTAATAGTGTTAACAAGTTTTTCAGGAACACGGTGAGCAGATAACACATAACTTTCACAACTTACACCAAATTCTTTTAATAAGTCAATGGCTTTAGCCATTACTTGATCATCACTTTTTGAACCGTAAAATATTGCTACTTTCATTATTTACCTCTACTAAAATATTTTACACCACTTTCAAAAATCTTTTGATCAAACTCTCCAGGAATGTTTTTGTATAAGTTTGTTCCGATTCTTTCAGAGTGTCCCATTTTACCTAAAATTCTACCATCCATGTTAGTAATAGCTTCTATTGCATAAATTGAACCGTTAGGGTTAAATGGAGTTTTCATAGTTGCTTTATTATTTAAATCAACATATTGAGTAACAATTTGGTTGTTTTCTTTTAATTCTTCTAAGACCTCTTTAGAACATACAAATTTACCTTCTCCATGAGAAATCGCATTAAGTCTTACATCTCCTGGTTGTAATCCTTGCATTCAAGGAGATTTGTTACATACAACCTTTGTTCTTACAATTGTAGACATATGATGTCTAATATCGTTAAATGTTAATGTAGGCATAGATTCATTCATATTCATAATCTTTCCATATGGAACTAAACCTAATTTAATTAAAGCTTGGAATCCGTTACAGATACCTAAGATTAATCCTTTACGTTTAATTAAAGCCATTGTTGCATTCTTAACAGCTTCGTTGTGGAAAACGTTAACTATAAACTTTGCACTTCCATCAGGTTCATCACCTGCTGAGAATCCTCCTGGTAAGAAGATAATATGAGCTTTATCAATTGCTTTTACTAATTCATTAATAGAATGCAATAATGTTTTAGAATCCATGTTACGGATTAACACTTGTTTTACAATAGCACCTGCTTTTTCGAAAGCTAGTTGACTATCGTATTCACAGTTTGTACCTGGGAATACAGGAATAACTACCATTGGCTTTTTAACTACTTTACTAAATAAAGAATGTTGTCTACAATTTCAAATAGGTAATTCTAAACTTTGTTTAGATTTGTTTTCTATTTTTGAAGGGAAAACATCTTCAAATTTAGATGTGATGTGAGTGACAACATCACTTAGTTTAATGTTCATCTTTTCATAAACAATGTTAGGTTCTTTAGTTGTGTAACCAATAACTTTGTAGTTTAATCCCTTTAATTCTTTGTCAAAAGAAATATCAGCTGGAATTTCTAAAATTAATGATCCATAGTTAATCTTGAATAATTCATCTTTAGTCAAGTTAGATAGTTTTGCTCCAATAGAATTACCAATGCACATTTTAGAAATTCCTTCAGCAACACCTTTTTGTTTTAATGAATATGCAGAGATAACTTTCTTTGCATCAATTAACTTTTTAACTGCATTAAAGTTAGCAATTAATGATTTATCACTTAATGTGTAGTCTGCTTTAACCAATGGACTTAATAAGATTATTTTAGAATTAATCTTTTTAAATTCTGGAGAGATGATGTTTTTAGCTTCATCAACACAAACAGCAAATGAAATTAAAGTATTTGGAACATTAAGTTTTTCAAAACTTCCTGACATTGAGTCTTTACCACCAATGGCAGCTAGTGATAAATCTTTTTGAGCTTTGTAAGCACCCAATAATGCTGCAAATGGTAAACCTCAGTTCTTAGAATTTTTACCTAGTTTTCTAAAGTATTCTTGGAAACTTAAGTAAATATTTTTATAGTCTCCACCCATTGCTACTATTTTGGTAACTGATTCAATTACTGAATAATAGGCCATATGAAATGGACTTCATTCACCTAAGAATGGGTTATATCCAAATGACATTAATGAACATGTATCGGTTTTCTTACCAAATGTAGGAATACGTGCGGCCATACCTTCAGCTGGTGTTAATTGATTAACACCACCTAATGGCATTAAAACTGTGTTAGCTCCAATTGTTGAGTCAAACTTTTGGATTAATCCAGTCTTAATAGAAACGTTAAGATCAGATAACATTGACATTCATGTATCTTTAATATTAGTGATTGGTTCATCACTTAAGTTTTTTGGAGCAGCTACTGTAACATCAGTAGTTTGTGTAAATCCGTTAGTATTTAAGAAATCTCTAGAAATGTTAACAATAGTGTCACCATTTCATTTCATAACTAAACGGTTGTTGTTAGTTACTTTAGCAACTATTGTAGCTTCTAAGTTTTCGTTATTAGCTAATTTAATGAATTGTGCAGCATGTTTGTTGTTTACAACAACAGCCATTCTTTCTTGTGATTCACTAATTGCTAATTCTGTTCCGTTAAGTCCTTGGTATTTTTTAGTTACTTTATCAAGATTAATGTCTATTCCAGGACATAATTCTCCAATAGACACTGAAACACCGCCTGCTCCAAAGTCATTGCATCTAACAATTAATTTAGAAGCTTCTGGGTTTCTAAATAATCTTTGAATCTTTCTTTCTTCTACAGGGTTACCTTTTTGTACTTCTGCTCCACATTCAGTAATAGAAGATTTAACTTGTTGTTTAGAAGAACCTGTTGCTCCACCAATACCATCTTTTCCTGTTCTTCCACCAACAATGATAACTACATCTCCAACTTTTGGAGCACGTCTCACAACATTTTCTTTAGGTGCACACGCAATTACTGCACCTGTTTCTAAACGTTTAGCTACAAAGTTCTTGTGGTAGATTTCTTCAACTTGACCAGTAGCTAAACCAATTTGATTACCATATGAACTGTAACCGTTAGCAGCTGATATTGTAATAGTTCTTTGTGGTAGTTTACCAGCTAATGTGTTAGATGAATCTTTTGTAGGATCAGCACATCCTGTAACTCTCATTGCTTGGTAAACATATGTACGTCCTGATAAAGGATCTCTAATAGCACCTCCCAAACAAGTAGATGCTCCACCAAAAGGTTCTATTTCAGTTGGGTGGTTATGAGTTTCATTTTTAAACATTAATAAGTATTTCTCAATACCTTTATCTGTTTTAACATTGATATTAATGCTACAAGCATTAATTTCATCTGATTGATCTAAGTTTTTAAGTAAACCATGTTTCTTCAGATCTTTCATAGCAATAGTTGCTAAATCCATTAAGCAAATATTTCTAGTTTTAGCTTTTAGACCATAAACATAGTTACGAGATTTTAAGTATTCATCATAAGTAGATTTAAATAATTCTGAATACTTAGATTTCTCGAATTCAACTTTATTAATTTTAGTGTTGAATGTTGTGTGACGACAATGATCAGATCAATATGTATCAATAACTTTGATTTCAGTTAATGTAGGGTTTCTTTTTTCTTTTCTGAAATAAGCTTGAACCATTAATAGGTCTTCAATAGTCATTGCTAATGAAAGAGATTGGTGTAAATAGATTAAGTCCCCCTCTTTCATACTAGTGAAACCACTAATTACTTCAATCTTCTTTTTGTTTTCGGAATGTACTGGAAAATCTGTTGAGTTTACATGGATTTCATGAGAATCAACAGGATTAATTAAGAACTTCTTAATTTTATTAAGATCTTGAGTTGATAATTCTCCTTTTATTTGATAAACTTTAGCTGTTTTAACTTCTACTTCATTTTTAGGATTTATTAACAATAAACATTGTTTGCAAGCTTCTGCACGTGCATCAAATTGACCAGGAAGATATTCGATTGCAAATGTTGTTGAACCTTTAGATGAAGGTAGATCATCTAAGTAATAATCATCTACCATAGGTTCACTAAATACAGAAGTTAAAGCAATATCAAATGTTGAACTTTCAACGTTCTTTACTAAGTATTTATTAAATACTTTAATACTTTTAATATTAATTTTTAAGAAATTCTTAATTTCTTTTAATAACCCATTTGATTCAGAATCAAATTGGTTTTTCTTGTAAACAAAGACAGTTTTGCAGTTGTTGATTGACATAAATAGTTTATTAATATTATATATTAATAAAAATAGGGTGTTTTAAAAAGTGGTGATCAGGAATAAAAATGAATAAAAGTATAAAAGAAAAGTTGCCCCACAGAAGAAGCAACCCAAATACATTTATTATTATATGAAAATTTTTAAGGTTATCTTAATAATTATCGTAATAATGTTGTAATCTTTAACTTCTTCTGTGGGGCTTTTTTGTTAGAAGGAAATTTACAAAACTATTTTTATTGCTCTAACAACCCTGAATTTACTATTTTATTAATAATTTTTTGGAAGTCTATTGTTTGTTTTGAAGTTAAATACATTCTTGTTGGATTTCTGTCAGTTGAATGAGCATGAGAGTTTCTTTCTATTCTGATATCATGAAGTAACTTGACTTCTTTTTCAGTTAGATCCAACTTTATAGCAACATCATCAATTCTTTTAATACCAATACCTTGTTGATTAATTTGACTCATAGTAAAATTATTAATTTGTTGTGCATAAAATTCAAATTCTTTTCAAGCTTCTAGATAAGAAAGTCTGTTTTGAACATTAAATTTTTCATCTTGATGAATAGAGTGTTGTTTGTATTTTTTACTAGACACATTTTTAGGTTTTTGTTTTATAGGTTCAGGTTCTTCTGAATATCCATATATCTTACGGATTTTTCTTTGTTTAAAGTATTTTCTAATTGCATACACAAAGTAAATGATAGAACTAAAAAATAATACACCACCTACTGGTAATAAGTAAGATAATGACGCATATTCGCTTAACAATGCAAAACATAAACTTAAAACAAACATTAACATAAATGTTCATTTTAGGTTTTCAGGGTAAAATGGTCAACACATTTTTATAAGAATATTTTTCGTTTTAGTAAAGAAAATCTCTAATTTATCAAAAAATTTGTCAATCTTTTTTTGCCTTTGCAGTTTTTTTGATTTAGCATTGTTTGTATTTGAATTAGAATCATATCTATTTCTGTCTGTTTTTCTTTGTTTGCTATGTATATGTAGATAAAATTATAGGACACAATCATTATCATATAAATAATTTATTCGTATATATAATATAATCAAATGTTATGGAGAGCAAAGTAATAATTGGATTAGATTTAGGACCAACATCAATTGGAATTTCTGCTATTGATGAATCTGGAAAAATCCTTACTAAAACTTCTGTTTTAAGAGTGCCAGATAATTATGACAAAACAGGTT
>CASPLF010000001.1 GCA_949422915.1 uncultured Mycoplasmatales bacterium | reverse complement strand
TTTTAACAATATATATTTATTTTAATAATATTTTTTATATTATTAATATAATAGTTAAATTATAAATTATGCAAAGCAAAATTCTTGCAATTGATTTAGATGGAACTCTTCTAACTAAATTGAAGAAAATTACTAGCAAAAATTTAGATGCTATCACCAATTACATGAACCTTGGAGGCATGCCTGTAATTGTTACTGGTCGATCAACTGTTTCTGCATTTGGTTATTTCCATCAAATAGAAAAGCATGCTAATAAAAAACTAAGATATTTAGCATGTTTTAATGGTGCATATATTTATGATCAAAAATTAAATAAATCATATAAAAATTTTATTAGTGAATCTTTATGTAGAAGCATACTTTCTATTGTTAAACGTGAAAAATTAACTGCTTGATTTTATACAGAAAAAAGTAGAGAAACAAGAAGTGTAGATGTTTATGGTTATAGATTTCCTGTTATTAATAAACTTTTTAAAAATTTAAATACAAAAAAGTTAAATGAAAAGTCTGATATATCTTCTTACAAGATTAATGTTATGTCTTTTAGCAAAGCTAAAATTGCTAATGTTCTTGGAAAACTTAAAAAACAATTTGGAGATGTATTAACTTTTTCTTTGTCATCTAAATATTTAATTGAAATTAACAATAAAAAAATTAATAAAGGTTATGTTGTTAATTTCTTAAAAAACGAATTAAAGGCAAGTAAAAAAGATATTGCCTTTGTTGGAGATAGTTTTAATGATGTGCCTGGTTTTCAACAAGTTAGAAATTCATTTGCTATTAAGCCAAAAAACAAAGATGTCATTCAATATGCTGCTCACTACATTGATTACAAGAGAAATGCGGTAGCAGATGTAATTAATGAATACATATTAAATGACGTGAATGAAATTAAATTAATTGCAACAGATTTGGACGGAACATTACTTGAAAACTATACAAAAGAAGTTTCTAACATAGCTGCTAATAAAGTTTCTGAATGTGTTGATAAAAAGAACATTTATTTTAGTATTGCAACCGGCAGAAACGTTGATGACATCACAATGATCATCAATAAAATTGGCATTAAAAACAAAAATCATTGCTTTGCAATAGCAAATAATGGATCAGCTATATATGAATTCAAGTCAGGAAACTATTTATATAAAGAAACAATTCCTTATGAATTATCAAAACTTGTTTTCACTCATATTAAAAAATTAAATGAATCTAAGAAATATGGACATGTAGGTTGTTATGTTCACAGAATATTAGATGTTGAAAGAATTAAAAACGGTCTCAATACACAACTAATGGGATATGAGTTAAACTTTGTTCAAGAAAGATTGGCTTCTTTTTCTAAAAATTTTACAAAGAACAATTGATATCCAAAAGATTTTACTGAAATCGATAAAAATTTTGATTTTAAAAATATTTGTAAATTTGTAATTTATGCAGATTCACCAGAAAACAACAAAAAAATTGCTGATTATTTTGTTAACAAAACAAATTTAGATTTAACATTTACTACTTCATCAAAAACAAATGTTGAAATTAATGCTAAACATGTAAGTAAAGGTAATGCAATAAAATTTTTAGCAAATTACTTAAATATAAATATATTTAATGTTATGACATTAGGCGATGAAGAGAATGATTTATCAATGTTAAAGATTACTCCTAATTCATTCACTTTAACAACTTCAAAAGAAATTGTTAAAGATGCGGCAAATAATGTTATAAAATCAAAACCAAGTATTTTGGTAAGTGATGCAATATCACAAAAAATTTTAAGAAAATAATATGGCAAAAACTTTTTTAAAGTTGGTAGACATTAACAAGTCTTACCCTAACGGCTATGTAGCGATTAAAAATTTTAATTTGAATATTCAAAAAGGTGAATTTGTAACCTTTTTGGGCCCATCAGGTTGTGGTAAAACTACAACAATTAAAATGATTGCTGGTTTTGAAATGCCAACAAGTGGAAAAATTTTAATTAATAATGTTGACATTAAAGACGTTTCGATCAATAAACGTCCTACTGCAACAGTTTTTCAAGATTATGCATTATTTCCAAATTTATCTGTATTAGAAAATGTTTCATATGGTTTAAAACAAATGCGTAAGCCATTAAAAGGTATTACTAATGTAGAAAGAAAGAAAGTTGAAAGAGCTTACAAGGATGCTGTTAAAAAAGCAGAAGGTAAAATTAAAAAGAATGAAAAAACACAAAGAAAAATTTTAAGAGAAATTGCTTCGTTAGAAAAACTATATTCTAAATATCCTGAAGTTCAAGCTATTAGGGGAATGAAGTACCAACAATACATTAGCAAGTTAGATAGTTATCTAACTCAGATGGAAAAAAAATACGGTGTAGTTAAAATTAGAAAAATGTCTGCAATCAACTGATTGAAGAGATTGTTTAATAAATGAAATAGAACTATTTTTAATTCAAAACGTCCAGTTAACTATGATACAAAAGGGTTAAACATTTATGAAAAGAAAATTATTAATCTTCAAAAATGATTTGAATACAAAAAACCTCTTGACAAGA
The DNA here is from genome assembly GCA_949422915.1 of uncultured Mycoplasmatales bacterium. Classification (GTDB taxonomy): domain Bacteria; phylum Bacillota_I; class Bacilli_A; order Mycoplasmatales; family Mycoplasmoidaceae; genus Malacoplasma_A. Next base: position 70,274 of record CASPLF010000001.1, on the reverse strand, counting down.
AGATTGGCAAATTATGATATCAATACAATGATTTAGACCAATGAAATTCACATTGATCTAACTATGATGATCTAGTTAGAGAAAATTATGAAAAGAAATATACAACAAGAAAATTAACAAAGCAAGAAGTTAAAAAGATTGCTATGAACATGATTAATCTTGTTGGATTAAAAGGTAAAGAAAATTTATATCCAGAAGATTTATCTGGTGGTATGAAACAACGTGTTGCTTTAGCACGTGCCCTTGTTGTTGAACCAGACATCATCTTATTAGATGAACCTTTATCAGCATTAGATGCTAAAGTTCGTGTTGAAATGCAAAATGAATTGAAGAGAATGCACAATCAATTAAAGTTAACATTCATTTTGGTTACACATGATCAAGAAGAAGCGTTATCTTTGTCAAACAAGATTGTTGTAATGTCTAAGGGAAAGATTGAACAAGTTGGAACTCCAAAAGCAATTTATGATACTCCAGCAAATGAATGAGTTGCAAATTTTATTGGTCAAGCCAATTTCTTTAATGGAATTTATTTAGGGAAATCAAGAGTTAGATTATTCGATAAAGCAATTGTTTGTCGTGATTCTGCTAATTTGAAACAAGTTAAAAAGAATGATGAAGTAAGATTAATGGTTAGACCTGAAGATGTCTTGCTAGTAAGACCACAAGATGGTTATATTAAAACAAGAATTACTTCCGTTGTATATAAAGGTGAAATGTTTGAAGGAAAATGTTTCTATAAGAAAACTCCAATTGTATTTAAAACAACAAAATTAGTAAAAGTAGGAGATGCGGTTGGTATAAGATTCCCTGAAAAAGTTTTACATGTTCTTCCTATTAAAGAAGAATACGAAAATGAATTTTACGATATTAATTTAGACAAAGATGAATAAGAAGTTTTCTAGAAAATTTTTATTGACTCTACCATATGTAATTATTACATTACTATTTTTAATAGTACCAATGTTAATGATAGTTATTTTTTCATTTCTTCCAGTAGATGGATTTTCAGTAATTGATAACTGAAATTATGTAAATACATTTGTATGAAAAAAGATTGCAATATCTTTCTTTGATGCAATTATCACAACAATTGTTGTTATTTTGATAAGTTATCCGTTTGCGTATTTTTTAGCATTTAATTGTTCGATGAAAGCAAAAACAATTGTTATTTTAATGATAACTGCACCAATCTGAACTAGCTTTTTAGTTAAATTAATTGGTCTTAAAACTTTTTTTGATTTTTTAAATGGTTATGAAAATTCAACCAGAGGTCAATTTTTTACAATAGTTGGTCTAGTGTATTTATACACTCCGTTTATGATCTTACCTTTATACAACACATTAATTGAATTACCTAAATCATTAATCTTTGCAAGCAAGGATTTAGGAAGAGGCAATTTCAACACATTTATGAATGTAGTAATTCCTTATACAAAAGCTGCTTTATTTTCGGGAATTACACTAGTATTCTTGCCTTCGTTTACAACTGTTGCTGTACCAGAATTCTTAAATGCAAATCCAAATGGATCATTAATCTCTGACATATTAATGGAAGAAGGTGGGTTGGCTCTAACAAGCAAAATTTCATTAGCTCGTGCATCTTCATTAAGTTTGATTCTATTATTGTTAATGACTGCAGGATATATATTATTTATTTTTGGTAGATTCATTTACAATAGGAGGAAAAAATAGTGAAAAGTTTCTTCCAAAAAAGTAAAGTAGCTAATTTCTTTAAAAGGTTTTATGTATTTATTGTTCTTGCAATAATCTACATTCCTTTAATTTTTATTGTTTGTATTAGTTTTAATGGACAAACAGATCGTGGTAATATTAATTTAAATTTTGGTTGTCCAGATACTGTTAATTATTTAATGTTATTTCAAAACAACGAATTTATTAATGGTTTATTAAACTCAATTTTATTAAGTGTAGTAGCAACTCCTGTATGTGTTATTTTAGGGGTTATTACTTGTTTTGGTATATGAAACAGCAATAAAAAACATCAAGGATTTATTATGATGACGACAAGGTTATCATTAGTTAATCCTGAAGTTATTACAGGTATAAGTTTGTCATTATTATTCGCTTCAACCATAATTCCATTAGGTGCAAGTTTTGGTTTTGTTACAGTGTTGTTAGCTCATATATCATTCTGTACGCCATATGCCATTATTGCTATTTATCCAAGAATGACTAAGATGAATAATAATTTGATTTTAGCAAGTTATGATTTGGGATATTCTAAAATTAAAACTTTCTTTAAAGTAGTTATTCCATATTTATTTCCTGCTATTTTGTCAGCAATTGCTATTGTGTTAGCAATGTCGCTGGATGATTTTATTATTACTAATCTAGTTAATGGATCATTCCAAACAATTGGTACAGCGATTTATTCAACACGTAAGGGTATTAAAGCATGAGTTGTAACATTTGGAGCAATTATCATTCTTGCTACTTTTGTTGTAATGTTCTTTGTTGCAATATTAAAGAGGAAAAAGAAATAAATATGAGAAAGGCATTCTTAAATTTATTAAAAATTATTCCTGCAATTTCTTTAATTCCAGTAACTGCTACAAGTTGTGGATCAGAAGGTATTGTTTTTGCAAATTCGGAAAGCTATATGTCTGATGAAGTAATGCAAAATTTAAGAATTAAACATCCTAATATTTCATTCTTACCTTATGAAACAAATGAAGAAATAGAAAATAAATTTGCTAAATACTATGATTTTGCAGTTCCTTCTACATATGAACTATTAAATTTAAAAAGAAATGACCAATTAGCTAAAATTGATTGAACAAAATTTAATATTAAAAAAGAGGATGGTTCAATCATTCGAAACGGTATTGATGCAATTTCATCTAACATTTTTAGTGAAACAATTAACACATTAATTACTGAATTAGATCAAAAATATCGTGAAGAAGGCTATTACTCAACAAACGAATCAATTTTGGATTATGGTATTCCATATTTTTTACAATCATTTTCATTTGCATATAAAGGGAAAGCGATCCCAGAACTAGATGCTGCAACAAACTGACAAACAACATTTGATTTGATTGACTCTCATGACCCAATAGATAAGAGATTTACACCAAGCGACGAACGTAGAATTGCAGTAGTTAGTGATGCACGTAGTGTTTATGGAATTTGTAATTCTATAAGTTATGATGGTGTAAATCCACCAGAAGGCGTTGAAACAGTAGAAGATTTTACGGACATTTATTCAAATCTTGGCAAACACTTTAAAGAAGGTTACACATACTTTAATACTGATTCTGGTCAAATTATTTCTACGTTAGCTAAACATTACCCACAAGGAGCGAGTTCTGCTATTGCATACAATGGAGATCTTTTGTATGCCGCAGAAGGTGGTGGAACAGAAGGCGTTACTGATCCAAATGAATTTCATTTTTGTAAGTTTGACAAAACATTAATTGCATTAGATATGGTTGTCTTAAACAAAAAAGATCAATCTAATTCAATTAAATTTCAAAAAATGCACGACATTGTTAATCAAATATGTTTATCAGGTACAAGTTATGGCGAAAACATTAGAGAAAAAGATGGCGATGAATATAAATATGATTCAATGAATAATTTTTCTTTTGTAGCCTATACATCACCATTAAGAAAAGTCTGTGACTATGTTATGGATAAAAACAACAGTTTTTTTGAAGATGATGTTACAGAAGATCCTCAAACAATAAAATTGTTACAAGATATCTATAACATTGATTCATCAGAAGTTTCTGATATTAACTATATTGAAGAAAATATTTCAAGTGAGTTAGTTAAATCTAATATGCATTGAGCATTTAATATTATGAAAGGTAAACTATAATGAAACCCATTTGTTTACTTGCAATAGAAACTTCATGCGATGATACATCGCTTGCCTTAGTAAAAAATAATAAATTGGTTAAAGAATCAACCAAGACTTCTTTAGGTGAGCATGTTAAATTTGGAGGAATTGTTCCTGAAATTGCTTCTCGAAGTCATGAAGACTCAATTGCTAAATGTTTAGTAGATGTATTTAAAGGAACTAAACTAAACTATAAAGACATTACACATGTTGCATACACTGCTAAACCTGGTTTACCAGGTTCATTGCATGTTGGTAAAACTTTTGCAAAATCTGTTGCTTATTTAACAAATGCAAAATTAGTTCCTGTCGATCACATGTGTGGGCATATTTTTTCATTTTGCATTGGTAAAAAACAAAAGATTAAATACCCATTTTTATCTTTAGTAGTTTCTGGTGGTCACACATCGATTTATCTAGTTAAATCTGTTAATGAAATTAAAATATTAAACAGAACTACAGATGATGCAGTTGGTGAAACATTAGACAAAATAGGACGCGCTATTGGTCTATCATACCCAGGAGGTATTAGTATTGATAAGTGTTTTGACCAATCAAAATGTAATTTAAAAATGATAAATCATTTACCTCTAAAACAACAATTTAGTTTTTCAGGATTAAAAACTCATGTGTTAAATTATGTTAATTCAACAAAGATGAAGAACCAAAAGATTGATAAAGTAATGGTTGCTTCTTCATCTTTAGAATGAATTTGTGAAGAGTTAATTAGAAAATTAGAGTATTACTCTGATAAATACAAAGTAAATAACATTGTAATAGGTGGAGGGGTCTCTGCAAACAAAAGACTTAGATATTTACTATCTAAAAGATTTAAAAACTTAATTATTCCTGATATTAAATATTGTGGTGATAATGCCACAATGATCGCTGCATATGCATTGTTATTAATCAACGATGCGAATCTTTCAGTAGACTGTATATAATTTAATAAATATGTCAAGCTTTGTTAGAAAAATTACTAGTGAATCAGTAGGTGTTGGTCATCCAGATAAAATATGTGATAAAATTGCTGATTCAATTTTAGATTGTTGTTTAAAATTAGATCCTAATAGTCATGTTGCTTGTGAAGTTTTTGCAAGCAACCATTTAATTGTTATCGGTGGTGAAATAACTACTAAAGGTTATGCAGATGTTGTTCAAATTGCTTGAAGTGTTTTAAAACCTTTAGGTTATGATGAATGTGATTTTACAATTTTATCTAACATTAATAAACAGTCTACAGATATTAATAATTTGGTTAGCTTACAAAACCAAATAATTGGTGCAGGAGATCAAGGTATTGTTTTTGGTTATGCAACTAATGAAACAAAAAACTATATGCCTTTACCGATTTCTATTGCTCACGATTTATGTAAGGAAACCGAAAAGTTAATTAATGCAAAAAAACTTCCTGGTGCTAAATATGATATGAAATCTCAAGTTTGTATTAACTATGTTAATAACAAGCCAAAATCAATCGACAGTATGTTAATGTCAATTCAACACACTACTTCTAAAGATATTCCTAGCATTAGAAAGATTGTTGAATCTAAAGTAATGATTCCTGTTGCAAAGAAATATGGTTTTAGCACAGGATTCAAAAAACTAGTAAATGCTGCAGGCGATTTTATCATTGGTGGTCCATTTGGAGACACAGGATTAACTGGTAGAAAAATTATTGTGGACACATATGGTGGTGCATCTAGACATGGTGGTGGAGCTTTTAGTGGTAAAGACTATACAAAAGTAGATAGAACTGGCGCATATTTCGCTAGATACATTGCAAAGAATGTAGTGGCCGCAGGATTAGCTGAACGTTGTGAAGTTCAATTAGGCTTTAATATTGGTTTACCACATCCATCAGATATTTATATTGAAACATTTGGAACTGCAAAATATTCAGATGAAAAGATTTTAAATGCAATAAAAAAATCTTTTGATTTTGATTTAAAATCTATCATTCAAAAACTTAACATGAAGAAGAACGTTTACTCTAACCTATCAGTTTATGGACATTTTGGTAGAGATGAATTAAATTTGCCTTGAGAAAAACTAGACAAAGTTATTCTTTTAAAGAAAAATATTGAGTAATTAAATCCTCTTATAGAGGATTTTTTTATTTATTTACACACATACACATATAAATCCAGATTTTGTTAAAATAACAAAAATCTGGATTTATTAAATTTGGAAAATTTTATATAAAAATTTTAATTTTGGTAATAAAATTTTTTTGAAATTTTTTGTATATTTTCTTAAAGGAGGAAAATATGGAAAATTATTCAAAAATTCAATTCAAAAAAGACAAAAAGCAAATTAGTGAAATTGCGTTGTTATATAAGATTTACAAATTCAAGCTTAGTCTAATTGTTCCAGACAAATTAAATAAGCGAGAAAAACAAAGAATGAAAGAATACCAGTCTTATATCAACTTGATTGATTCAATCTCAACAGAATTATCAAATGAAAGTAGAAAAATAATTACTCAATGCTTTTTTGATAAAAAAAGTAATGATCAATATCATTGCTCAAGAGGAACTTTTTATTCAAAGTTAAAGATAGCATTATCTGAATTCTTTAAATATTACAGATAGTATGATTACCGCTGCATCAACATATTATGTTAAAAGGTTAGTTGAAAACCCCGTTAATCAATTTAAGTGGTTATATATTGATGGTTCTGATGGGAACTTAAAGATCATAGAAAACAAATGATATTTTGACATTAATTTTTATTTAATTAATAACTTATTTTTACCAACAAACACATTTAATGTAAATTTATCAACACAGTTCACTCAAATCAGTGATATCTCAATAAATGCAGAAGCTGAGCAAAAAGCTCCTGATTGAGTAACCCAAAAAGACTATTGTACCAAATATACATGTACCTTTGAAATCGATACAAATGATTCTAAATTGTTTCAAGATCCATTAACTAACTATTCAATCTTGTTAAACTTTAGTTTAAATATAGATAATGCGATATTGGACAGAGCTGATGTTGGTTTAGATCAATATGAATATAACGAATTTATTAGCGAGATATACCAACAAAAAATACAGACAAAATTCTTATATTCAAACTATGAAGAAAAAGATAACAAAGACTCAACCTTCAACATATCAAACTCATATTATTTGAATTCTATATTAGGTAGTTATAGCGAGGATCAAATTATTTATTATTCAATGAATAATGAAACTGATCAAATTGATGAACCTATTAAAAAATTATTAATAATTCAATTTGAGGATAATTACACAATACTTTCAAAAAAAGTACATTTTATATATCAAGTATATGGACATGAACAAAATGAATTAACATATGAAGTTACAACACCAGAATATGGCGATTCAACAAAAGAATTTACGTATGATTTTTGTACATACTTTAGTGAACCAAGTGGAAAAGTAGAAAATCAAAACGATGGAGTCAATGGGTTTTATTGTCCATTAGCAACAACCGGATATTATCAAATATCCATTAAAGTTCTTTATAAAAACGTGATAAAAACTCTAAAGTTTATAAACAATTTTAGTTTTAAAGGCAACGATGATTATAAAAACAAAAAATTACAAGTAATGGAAGTTTTTATTGACAATATCAATTATTTTAAGGAGGTAGTATTTTAATGAAAATATCAAAAAAGACTATTGGTTTAATTTCTGGTGGACTATCAACAATATTAATTGGTAGCACAGCAATGATCGGATTAAGTCTAGCTAATAAAAATAATTCAGACGAACCAGAACAAAGAAAACCAATGAACAGAGGAGATAATTATGAACACTATAAGATTTCATATTATTTGTCAAAAAATGAAGATCTTAAAAAAATCATTTCAATATATGTAAAACAAGAAAAATATTCAAAAGAAATTAATGAAACAAAATTTGTAGAAGAAATAAAAACAATTATTAAAAATATCGTAGGAAACATTGAAAAATTTAAATATTCAATTAATAAATATAAATTTGAATTATCTTATAGGATTAATTCGAACAAAGACACTGTTTTAATTGATTTGGTTTGGTATATACCAAGTGCTGGATATCAAAAGTATTATTATGATCAATTTAAAATTACGTTAAGCAACACATAATATGTTAAAGAATGAACTAGATGTTAAACGCCCAATTAATGTTAGTAGGTTCAAAAGTGATATGAATTATAAAAATATTATTTTTGCAAAATACAAACTTGAATTACATAAATATTGCAAAGCAATATTGGGTGATAAAAATATAAAAGATTTAATTGATCTTAATGCTTTAATTTATTCACAATTAAATAAAACAGTAAAAACATACGCTAAGTTAAAACACAAAATTTCTTTTAGAAGGTTATTATTTAATAATTGCAAATTTCAGTTATTAACAGAACTTGTTAAAATCCAGAAAAAACATAATGGATATTGCAGAGCAATAGGAAAGATTAAAAGCGATTGTGAAAATCACTATATTGATTACAACACACCTGAAACATTTTTCAACGATATTAATGAAAATGAAGACTTCTATTTATTTCTTAGGAAATATAAAAAGAAAAGAACGGTGAAAATTATTAATATGTTATTACAAGGTAAAACTAGCAAACATATAACTAAAAAATTAAATATCCCTAAACACACATATTACAATGATGTTAGAACATTTATTAAGAAGGCTAAAGATCGTTTGATTTCAGAATTATAAAAAATGTGTCATATATAAATAAATGTATATAATACTAATACATTTAACGGGAGGAGCAAAAGCTCCTTTTTTAAATGTCTAAGAATATGAAAGTTAAAGCAATATTGGTATGTGAAGAATGTAATTCTCGTAATTACCACATCTTAGTCAACAAAGACTCTGCAAAGAGACTTGAGCTAAGAAAGTATTGTCCTAAGTGTAAAAAAACAACTTTACACAAGGAATCTAGATAATTCTTAGTTTTATGTGTCATTATGGATCAATCTAAGAAAACGCTAATAGCACAAAGAAAAGCTGAAAAAGCTCAAAAAAAAGCAGAAAAAAGAAACAAGCCTAAAGATCCAAAGAAGAAATTTTCATATGTTATGAAAAAATGATTCTTTGGTTTAGGTAAAGAATTTAAAAGAATTACTTGACCTACAAAATCTAAACTTGTTAAAGATTTTTTAATAACAATTATTATCGCTGCATTGTTTGTAGTAGTTTTCTTAGCATTTGATCAAATAAGTGCACTAGTATAGGAGTAAAATATGGATCAAAATTCAATGTATCAATGATTTATCATCACAGCTATTGCTGGTAAAGAAGACTCAATTAAGGACACTCTTATTGAAAAAATTCGTAACTTCGGATATGAAGACCACGTTAAAGAAATTAAAATCTTTAAACGTAGCATTGTAAAAGAAGAAATTTTTTCAAAAAATGATCCTTCATTGCCTAAATCAATGAAGAATACTAAGACTACTAAATGAGAAACTACTCCAGATGGTAAATACAAAAAAATTCGTACTAAAATTGCAAATAAATTTCCAGGTTATATTTTCATTAATATGATTATGGATAAAAATATTTGATATACAATCCGTAACACTAATGGTGTAATGGGATTCGTAGGTAGTAGCGGTAAAGGTGCAATGCCTATTCCAATTACTATTAGTGAATTTAACAATGTTAACACAAATGCACAAGTGGCTTCTGAAGAAGCACCAAAAGCAGAAGTGGAAAACGTTGCAGCAGTTGAACCAGTTGTTGAAAAACCAGTTTACACAACTGATTTAAAAATTGGCGAAAATGTTCAAATTACTGTTGGGGCATTTGCAGGAACTGTTGGTACTATTAGAAACATTGATCTTGAAAAAGGAACAGCTTCTGTTGAAGTTGAATTCTTTGGTAGATCTCAACAAATTGAAACTCCATTTAGTGAATTAAAAAAAGATTAATAACACATAAATTTACATTGAAAGGTTAACGATGACAAATACAAAAGATGAATCAGTTTTAACAAAAACTGCAAAAGCTAAAACAGAAGTTAAAAAAACAAAGAAGCCTATAAAGGCTGCTTCTGAAAACAAGAAACCAAATGCAAATTCGTCAAAAGATTTTTTTGTTACACAAAAATCAATTGAATCTAAGATTAATTCATTCTTTGAATCAAACAAAGAAGCAGGAATTAGAAAATTAATTTCTGCATCTAAATTAATGGAATCAGGTTGTCACATTGGTATGTCTGCTAAATGATGAAATCCTAAAATGAGACCATTTATTTACCCAAGTAAATCTGGATTAAACCAAGTAATTGATTTATTAAAAACAACTATTTTCTTAGACCGTGCATACAATTTCTTAAGAGATATTACTAGAGATGGTGGAAGAATTCTATTCGTTGGTACTAAAGGTGAATTTACTAAGAACTTAGTAAAAAATGAAGCTACTCGTAGTAAATCATTCTATATCAATCAAAGATGATTAGGTGGTACTTTAACAAACTTTAAGACTATTTCTAAGTCAATTGACAAATTAAATAATTTAATTTCTCTTCAAATGTCAGGAGAAATTAAACGTTACTCTAAAAAAGAACAATTAATGATGTCAAAAGAAGTAGAAAAAATGTCTAAATTCTTAAACGGTATCAGAACAATGCGTGGTTTACCACAAGCAATTGTTGTATGTGATCCAGTTGTGGAACACAATGCTGTTGAAGAAGCACGTAAATTAAGAATTCCAGTAGTTGCTATTGCAAACACAAATGCTAATCCCGAATTAGTTGACTTCATTATTCCAGCTAACACAACATCAATTAGAACCGTATATTTAATATTAACAATTTTAAATGATGCTATTTGTGAAGCTTTAAATGAACCTCAATTAATAGTAGGTAAGAGTGATGAAGAAATTGTTCTTCCAGAAGTAGCTAAGAGAAAACAAGACCAATCTTTTATTTCTCACAAGAAATTTACAAGAGAAGTAAAACCAGCTACTCCAACAACTGAAACTAAGTAGTTTTTAGAAGGCAATATAAAAAGCACACTAACTGGTGTGCTTTTTATTTTATAAACAGTCAATTATTAATATAATATTTTATATTAATACTTATGTCTGATGTTAAAAAAATAATCGAATCAGTTCGTAAAGCACAAAAAGAGTTCGCAACTTTTACTCAAGAACAAGTTGATGAAATCTTTTATAGAGCTTCATGAGCTGCAAATAATGCTAGAGTCCCATTAGCAAAATTAGCTGTTGAAGACACTAAAATGGGAATTGTTGAAGATAAAATCATTAAGAATCACTATGCTAGTGAATATATCTACAACAAATATAAACAATTCAAAACTGTTGGTACTTACCAAGCAGACCAAGCAGATGGTTATGAATATTTATATGAACCAATGGGAATTGTTGCTGCAATTATTCCAACAACAAACCCAACATCTACTGCTATTTTTAAATGTTTAATTTCATTAAAGACTCGTAATGGTGTTGTAATTTCTGCTCACCCAAGAGCATTTACTTCTACTATTGAAGCTGCTAAAATCATTTTAAAAGCTGCTGAAGAAGCTGGTGCTCCAAAGGGAATTATTTCATGATTACCTCAAGGATCATCTATGGAAGATACTGCTACTTTAATGAAAGAAGCTGACATTATCTTAGCAACAGGTGGTGCTGGATTAGTACATGCTGCTTATTCATCTGGAACTCCTGCTATTGGTGTAGGTGCTGGTAATTGTCCTGCAATTATTGATGAATCGGCTGATTTAGAAATGGCAGCTGCTGCAATTATTCAATCTAATACATTTGATAATGGTGTAGTTTGTGCTACAGAAAACTCAATTGTATGTTGTGCAAGTGTATACGATGCATTTGTTAAAGAATTAAAGAGACAATATGCATACGTAGTAAGTGATGCAAAAACATGTAAGAAGATTGGTTCTAAAATGTTTAAAGATGGTAAGTATGGATTACTTAATCCAGACATGGTAGGACAAAATCCTCAAAATTTAGCCAAAGTATTTGGAATTCAAGTTCCAGAAGATGCAAAATTATTAGTTGTTGAAGCTAAGTCAACTGCTTATGAAGAACCATTAGCTCATGAAAAATTATCATGCTTTGTTTCTTTATATAAAGCAAAAGACTTTAAAGATGCATTAAAGATCCAACAAGAATTATTAAAACTTGGTCCTGGACACACTGCTTCTTTATTTGTTGATGAATGAAAACACCCTGAAAAGATTGATGCATTCAAATTAAGTGCAAAAACTGCACGTTTAGTAGTTAACACTCCATCAGCATTAGGTGGTATTGGTGACTTATACAACTTCCACTTAGACCCATCATTAACATTAGGATGTGGTACATGAGGTGGTAATATGTTCAGTGAAAACATTGGACCTAAACATTTATTAAATAAGAAAACTGTAGCAAAAAGGAGAGAAAACATGCTTTGATTACGTTTACCAAGTAAAATTTACTTTAAATATGGATGCTTAGAAGAAGCGTTAAGAGACTTACACGAAGATGGTGTAAAGAAAGTATTTATTGTTACCGACTCATTCATTTGACAAACTTTTGGTACTAAGTTAATTACTATCTTAGAAAAATACGGAATCAAATCACAAGCTTTCACTTCTGTTGAACCAAACCCTTCTTTATCTACAACTATTAAAGGTGCTAAAGAAATTCAAACATACAACCCAGAAGCTGTAATTGCTATCGGTGGTGGTTCAGCATTAGATGCTGGTAAATTAATGTGATTGTACAATGAATACCCAGATGCTAAATTCCAAGATTTAGCTTTAAGATTTATGGATATTCGTAAACGTATTTGTAAATTCCCTAAACCTGGTAAGAAAGCTCAAATGATTTGTATACCTACAACTGCAGGTACAGGTTCGGAAGTTACTCCATTTGCAATTATTACAGATGACAAAACTCATGTTAAATATTCATTAGCTGATTATGCTTTCACTCCTAACATGGCAATCATTGATGCTCAATTCATGATGGGATTACCTCCTAGAATGACAGCTGTTACTGCAGCTGACGCATTCAGTCACTGTTTTGAATCTTATGTATCAATCTTAGCTACTGAATTTACAAAACCTTACTCATTAGAAGGTATTAAGTTAATTCACAAATACTTAGTACGTGCATACAAAAATGGTGCTACTGATAAAGAAGCTCGTGAAGCAATTGCACATGCTGCAACATTAGCTGGTATTGCATTCGGTAATGCATTCTTAGGTGTAGTTCACTCATTATCTCACAAGATTGGTGGACACTTTGGCGTAATGCACGGTGCTGCAAATGCTATTTACTTACCATATGTAATTTCTTACAACTCACAATTAGGCAAGAGAGAAAAACAAATGTACTGATCTCAATATGACAGACCATTAGTAAGACAACGTTATTGTGAAATTGCTGATGCAATTGGTGTTAAAGGAAAAACTGAAGCTGAAAAGATTAACAACTTAATTAAAGAAGTACAAAAGTTATTCAAGGCGGTTAACTTATGAGCTTCAACAAAAGAATATGGTGTTAAAGATAAAGAATTTGAAGCAATTCTTGATCAAATGTCTACTGAAGCATTCGATGACCAATGTACAAATGCTAACCCAAGATTCCCTTCAATCGAAGACATGAAAGAATTATTCATTGAAGCTCACTACGGAAAACCAGTTAAAAAAGTTCCTGAACGTAAACCATTAAAATAATTAGCATTTAAAAATCATACAAAGCAAACCAATTTCGGTTTGCTTTTTTAATACAATTTTTGTTAAAATACATATTTTTTAGTTATTAACTAAATAAAAGTTTTTGTTTTTTAAGTTTTTTGTAAACATATAATAAATTTATTATTTAAGAGTTATGAATACAAAAAAAGTAGAAACAAATAAAGTTAAAACATCTCATATTGATGTTACACGTCCTATTCCAGATTTAGGAAGTAAAAGAGGCATCTTTACAATTAGATGACTAACAATTGGTGTATTTGCTTACACCGTATTAATGTTTTTTATTGTTTGAGGAACAATGTTTGTTAAAAATGATAAATATATTGGATTCTTTAACATTAACACAAATCACATGGCTGGATGAGCAGTTTTCATTATCATTTTAACTTGCGTTGCATTAGCATTGGTAATTGCTGTTACAGCTGCATGATTTTTTAAAGTACGTGATGCTAAAACAAATTACTTAATTAAAGAATCATTATTTATTTGTCTTGTGTTAATTTATTTATTAATCATTGCAGGAACTGCAAACATTACTGACCAATGATTATGAAAAACAGGAAGCAATGCTGTAGGGTTTGGTGGTGTTAATATTTGTATTTGATTAGTAGTATTTTGTTTATTTATTGGATGAGATCAAGTTAACCATTTCTGAGGAATTCAAATTAAAACTTGATACAGAAAAATATTAAACAAAGTGAAAAGTTCAAAAAAACATTCTATATAATTTAATAGAAAGGATAAAAAATGGCAAAAATAGACAATAAAGTAGTAATGATTTTATTAACAATTTTTCTAGGGGTATTCGGTATCCACAGATTCTTTGCTGGTAAAATTTGAACTGGTTTACTATACCTACTTACAGGTGGTGTTTTCCTAATTGGATGAATTTACGACATCTACTGTGTAGCTACAACTGGTAAATTAAAGTTCTAATTATTGAATAATAGTCACTATTAAACTTTTAAACATTATTATTTTGTGTGATTAGCAAGATAATAATGTTTTTATAATTACACTAATGAGCAAAGACTTAATCATTGGAAATTTTGAAGTTATTCATAAAGGCCATAAAATGTTATTTGATAAAACAACTAATCCTATGGTTTTAACTTTTAAAAATATTCCTAGAAAGACTGGTTCTATGTTGTTTTCTTTTGAACAAAAAATAAATAACATTAAAAAACTTACAAATAATAAAATATATATTTTAGATCTTAAAAAACAAAATAAAACAGCTGATGAATTTATAAAATATTTAAAGAAAATTATTAAACCAAACAAAATTATTGTTGGATCAGATTTTAAATTTGGATCTGATTTTAAAGATATTAAATATCTTAAAAAACATTTTAATGTTGTATCAGTTAATAAAAATAAAAAATATTCAACAACACAAATTAAACAAAAACTTCTTAAGACTAAAGTTACTTGTGCTCAAAATGATTTATTTATAAAATTTAATCTGGAAGGAACGGTTGTTAAATGCAAACAATTAGGTAGAAAATTAGGTTATCATACAGCTAATATATATAGAGATAAAGAATTAATGCATTTACCAGAAGGGGTTTATTATGGAGATTGTTGTTTAACAATTAACAACAAAACTAAACACTATAAGGCTTCAGGAACAATTAGAAATGATATAAACAACAAGCAGTTAATAGAAATTCATATCATAAATCATTTATTACCTGAATTTTATGGTAGTCATATTTCATTTACTCCTACAAAATATATTAATAAAATTCAAAAAGCCAAATCTTTGGATGATTTAAAAAAAATTATTAAAAATAATTTTATTAAGATAAAGAAACTAACTAATAAATAATTCAATCTATTAGTATAATTTTCATATGGCGGTTATGGCGAAGCTGGCTAACGCACCTGACTGTGACTCAGGCATACATGGGTTCAAGTCCCATTAGCCGCCCCAATTATAAATTTACAAGAAAACAAGCATGGGTACTACACATTTGTGTGGTTGAGAAATACCATTGCACCTGATAAAGTTAATACTTGCGAAGGGAGCTTTGTTTTAAAACACAAGTCTTCTTTTGTACTAATGAAAGGAGACTTTTTATATGATGAATTACAAAAATAATAAATATCGATCTGATATTTTCAATATTGCTCTTATGGGCATATTGATGGCTTTGTGTTTAATATTTAAAGGAATTTTTCATTTTCTTCCAATAGTTAATGGATATGGATTATCAGTTTATATTTCAATATATATTTTAGGGATAATGTGCATTCAAACACATAAGTATAAATGGACATTTGTTTTATTAACTCCATGAGTATTATTGTTGATACCAGGCGGAGCAGTTAACTTTTGAGATTTATTAATGGAATACGTCTCACCTCTTTATGTATTTTTCCCTATTATTTATTTTCCGAATATAATAACATTATTGACAAAGAAGGTCAATGGTAATAAAAACAAACTAATTATTGAATTAGTTTCCCTTACAATTTTAATTTTAATTTTATTTACTATTAAACTTGTAATACACATAGCTGCTGGTGCCATATGGTACACAAATGGCAATTGATATGCATCATTGGTAATTAACATAGAAATAATATATATTGATTTTGCAGTTTGCACACCTATAGTCCTATTGTGTTATCCTTCTTTAAAAAAATTAATTAATAATTTTTATGGAATTGAAAAAAGACAAGAAGATAGCGATACATGCATACAAGTTTAACGGATGGCTGTATAGAACATGAGAATTTCCTCAAGTAGTTGAGGAAACTGATGAATATGTTTGTGTAAGTAATCAAGGAGCTAGAATAATCACAAATAGAATTGGTAGTGATAGACACTACAAATCAAAAGTAGTTGAACCTTCACTTTGGTATTTTTTTAAGAATGAATGATTTAATCTTATTTACCAACAAAGATCAAATCATATGAGAGTTTATATTAATATAGCTAGTCCTTATATATATGAACAAGACACAATTAAATATATTGACTTTGATATAGATTTTACAAATAATGCTTTTGAAAAAAAGCATGCACTAAGAAAAATAGACATTAATGAATTTGAATATCATTCAAAATTATTAAATTATCCAAATGCTTTAAAAAATAAGATAATCATAACAGCGCATAACATTGAACAAAAGTTCATTAATGGAGAATTAGATAAATATTTTAACAATAACTTATTAAATAAATCAGGAGAAAAATACAATGCAAAAAAAAGATTATTACAAGGAAAGAATAAACAAAATAAATCTGTGTATAGATCAAAAGAAATATAAAGAGGCTTTAGAAATGGTCTCTGAAGACATTTCTTCACCATATATTCCATCTGAATATTTGGAACACTTTGAAACTTTATATAGTTCTTTATACCAAAAAGTCAACATTGAAAATATTCAAAACAAATATAACAAAATGTCTAAGATTGAGTTATTAACTCAAGCTTACGATGGGAGAAATCTCAATGTAAATGTTTTAAGTTTCTTTTTAGCAAAATACGGTAAAGAATTAGAGCAAGTTCATTTCTTTATCATTGAAGAAATTTTTATGAATCCTAATATTAGTAATGATGTTAAAATTTTTGCATTGACTCAAGTAAAAGCAGCAGAAATAGATCATGACTTCTCTTTCTTTAATAATTTAACAAATGAGAAATTCATTATTAGTACAACATCTAATTTTGAATTCGAAGAGGATCCAAAATATAAAAGAATATTGAATAAATTAGAAGATAACTTTTTAAAGACCCCATCTTTATATCCACTAGCAAAACACATTATGCAAATGTGTTACGAATATTACTTTGGTAGTGAAATAAATTATTCAGAAAAAGAATTAATTGATAAAACAACAGATTACATAAATTGTTTTTTTGAAGATAGAGAACAACCAGATAAAGAATTTGTTGACTGAGTAAACAATTTATTAACTTTCAAGAAGTTAAAAAACTAGCGAAGAAATCAGACTAAATCCTAGGACAAAAACAATAACAATTGTAGATAGTAATCCAGTAACAACACCATTGTGTGTTGCTATTTTTTTTCTACTAGCCAACATCATTAAGAAATATATACCTAATACCATTGGTATTCAATATTGCAATCTTATTGCATTAATATAAATATCATTTTGATGTTCAGATTGTAAATAGTTATTAAAAAAATCTTTAAACAATGGTTCTCTATAGATTGAATCTACATAAAACATAAATGATGAGTTAGTTAGACCACTACCAATTAATGTTGAAAACCCTAGAGTGTATTGCTTTCTTTTGAACATAAAAATCATTGTTAATGTTTCTGGTAAAGCTGTAGGAATGCTTAAAATTACACTTGCTGCAGATTGCGTAGGAATATTAAATACTTCAGACATTTTGTCTACTGAAGCTGAATTTGCATAAGCAAATCAGCATAGTCCTAAAGAAAGTATTATGAATAAAATTCATAAAGTAAAAATATTGAACTTAGAGAAACAATTGTCTCCTTGCATAGGCTCAGTAACTTGATTCTTATCCAATAATGTTCAAACTAAGAAACCTAATCAAAGAACAAAAGGAACAATTGAAATAAGAGAAATATTTCAACCTGGAATATAACAATATTTTCCTACATCAGGGATCAATACAAACAAACAAAATAAAGCGTAAAATCCTACCAAACAATCAATTAAAACTTTGTTATGGATGCTAATTTTATATAAACATTGTTTATAAATATCATTTATAGTGTTATTTTTTTTCTGTTTATTTTTATGAGACTGATAAACAAAAAAAGAAACCATAACTACAGATAATAAAAATATCTGAATGGTATTAGAGCCAGTTTCGTTGTATATAGCAAACAATGGCTCATTACTACATGCTCCATATATACTAGAGATTAATTCAGGAATAGAAGTAACTAATGACATTACTATTCCTCCTAAAAATACTTTAGAAATTTTACTTTTTGATCCAATACATTCAAGGACCATTGATAGCAACTTTGCTGTTATAAATACACAAAAAGAAAATAATAAAAATCAGAAGATTATTCATCAACCATTGAATCAATCAGAGTTAATTCAATCAAAAAATGCCATTTTCTCAGATAAAACAAATTATAGATTATTTAAAATAAATTATAAAAATAATAATTTTTAGGTTATTATTATGGTATACAAATAAAATATCCAGAAGGATGTTGGGAAACCAACTCCTTCTTTTAATCAAAGGAGAGAAAAAATGAGCAATTTTAATATTGAATTAATAAATAACATCAAGATGATTTCTGATGAAAAAAGAATTCCAAGAGATTCTGTTGCAGACGCATTAAAAGATGCAATTACAAAAGCATATGTAAAAGAATTTCCTGAAACTATAGTAGAAGTTTTAGTTGATATTGACAACAAAACTCTTGATGTAAACCAAATTCTTAAGGTTGTTGAACCTTATGATGACTTTAATGATTATTGTGAAATCTTATTAGATGATGCAAAAACTATTAGTCCAGATGCTAAAGTAGGTGATGAAATTAAAAAACCTATTGATCTATCTAAATTAAATAGAGCAGTAGTAGCACACATTTTACAAATTTTTAAGAGTAATATCACTATTAGAACAAATTCACAAGTTTATAAAGAATGAAAAGATAAACTTGGTACTGTTATTCAAGCTGAAGTTGAAAAAATCGATTCACGTAGTGGATTTGTCATTGTTGATTTAGGAACTACTTTTGGTTTCTTATCAAATAACGAAAAGATTCCTGGTGAATTATTAAATCCAGGTCAAACTTATAGTTTCTACATCAAAGATGTAAAAGAACAATCAAAAGGATGACCAATTATTTTATCTCGTGGAGATGTAGGATTAGTAAAATACTATTTGAATTTACAAATTCCTGAAATTCAAGAAAATTTAATTGAAATTAAGGACATTGCTAGAATTGCAGGATTTAAAACTAAGATTTCTGTAATTAGTCATAGACCTGGTATTGAAGCGGCTGGTACAGTAATCGGTGTTAGAGGAAGTAGAATTAAAACTATTTCTGAACAAATCAATAATGAAAAAATTGAAGTTATTGAATATTCAGGTGATTTCTCTAAATATATTATCAATGTATGTTCACCAGCTGAAATAGCTGGATTCAAATTAACTGAACCAAAAGATCCAACAGGTAGACGTAATGTAATTTTGGTATGCAAACCAGAAAAACTTGCATTATTAATTGGTAAATTTGGTAACAATGTTAAATTAATTTCAAAAATGTTAAATGCAGATATTGAAGTTAAGACTATTAGAGATATGGGTGAGGAAGGGTTAGATTACACTCGTGTTGATATGAAATCATTTAAACAACGTACATTCGATGATACGTTCAAGAAATATAGAACAAACAATGATGTTTTATCTTCGTTTGATACTTCATCACTTGATTTATCTGAATTGAATAAATTTAATAACCCTAATAAAATAGCTAAAAGTCAAATAACTGAACAATCTAAAGAAAACACTGAAGAAGATAAGTAATTATCTTTTTCAGTCCTTTTATTCTGAAACAAAGGAGGAAGTATGAAAAAGAATAATTTTAAAAAACAAGATACAAGACAAAATATTGATCTTAAGTCACAATTTAAAAAAGTAGATACTGGAATTAAAAATGGTGTCTTTGTTTTTTCATCTCCTCTTACTGTTGATGAATTTTCAAAAAAAATTAATAAACCAGCTTCTGAAATTTTAAAGCACTTTTTCTTACAAGGAAAAATGTTAAATTTAAATGCTTTATTAACAGAAGAGCAAATTGGTGAATTATGTTTAGAATTTAACTTTGATTTTCAAAAACAAGTTGCAGTTGATGAAACTAATGTTTTAACTAACATTCATATTAAAGATGATCCATCTAAGTTAAAACCACGTCCACCTGTTGTTACTATTATGGGTCACGTTGATCATGGTAAAACAACTTTATTAGATTACATTCGTAAAACACATGTGGTTTCTGGAGAGGCTGGTGGTATTACACAACATATTGGTGCTTATCAAGTAGAATACAACAAACAAAAAATTACATTTATTGATACTCCGGGACACGAAGCATTTACTGAAATGAGAGCTCGTGGGGCTAATGTTACAGACATTGTAATTTTAATTGTTGCTGCAGATGATGGAATTAAGCCACAAACTGAAGAAGCAATTGATCATGCTAAAGCAGCGGGTGTTCCAATTATTGTGTTTATCAATAAGATTGATAAACCACAGGCTAACCCAGATTTAGCCATGAGTCAATTAGCTGAAAAAGACTTAACAGCAGAAGAATGAGGTGGTAAAACAATTACTATTAAAGGTTCAGCTCTCAAGGGAACAAATGTTTCTGAATTGTTAGAAAACATTTTACTATTAGCAGAAATGAATGATTATAAAGCTAATCTAGACAGATTAGCAACAGGTGTTGTTGTTGAATCTAAATTAGATAAAGGATTAGGCCCAGTGGCTACAGTGTTAATTCAAAATGGTACATTGGCTAAAGGCGATTTTATTATCATTGGTGGAGTATATGGAAGAGTTAGAATCATGTTAGATGAAAATAACAAAGAAGTTAAAATCGCTCTTCCATCACAACCTGTTAAGGTTGTAGGTATTAATGATGTACCGAATGCTGGTGACCATTTCGTTGTAAGTACAAACGAAAGAGACATTAAAGAAATTGCAGCAAAAATTCAACAACATAAGAAACTTCAAAATTTCCAATATGAACAATCAATTTTAAAAGATTCTGAAGGAAAAAAAGTTTTAAATATTATTCTTAAAACTGATGTTCATGGTTCATTAGAAGCAATTAAAGGAATGTGCTCTAAAATTGATGTTCCAGGAACTAAATTAAGTTTAATTAGATCTGCAGTTGGAGGGATATCAGAATCAGATATTCAACTTGCAAAAGCTTCAAATGCATTAATTATTGGTTTTAATGTAAAACCATCAAGAAGCATTAAAGATATAGCTGATGCTCAAAAAGTACAAATTTATTTCTTTGATATTATTTATAAATTAAAAGAAGTATTAGAAAAATTACTTACTGGTACATTAGATCCAATTTATGTAGAACAAGAAACTGGAGAAGCTGAAGTAAAACAAATCTGAAGACACTCAGAAGTTGGTACTATTATTGGATGTTTAGTACAATCTGGTGAAATTAACCGTAATGATAAAGCTCGTGTATTAAGAGATGGAGTAGTTGTATGTAAAACAGATATTTCATCAATGAAACACGTAAAAGATGTTGTTAACAAGGTTACATCAGGCATGGAATGTGGTATTGTATTAAGCAAATACAACGATCTTAAAGTAGGCGATGTTATTCAAACATATAAAATAGTTCAAAAAACATTAGGAGAATAATTATGTCATATGCAAATCATAAACACGAAAAGATTGAATCAGAAATTCTTAATAATTTAAATCATGCTCTTAAAAACACGGTTAATGACAAATTGTTGAGAATGGCTTGCTTTACCCACGTAAAGTTACTTGATGACTTTTCAAAAATTATTGTTAGTGTTGATTATTATGATTCTAAGAAAGTTGATGAAGTAGTTGATCAATTAAATGTAGCTAAAGGAATTTTTAGAGATCAAATAGCTCACAACATGACAATCAGAAAAGTTCCAGAAATTTTATTTGAAAAGGATTTGACAATTCAAAATTCAATTAAAATTGATGAAATTTTAAATGGTATAAATAATAAAGACAGTAAATAGTATAATAAAAGATAATTATGGCTGATGATAAGAAAACGATCCTTACTATAGGAAATGAAAATGAAGCTAAAGATATCAACCAAAATGTTGGTAGTTTTTCTAGTGATGTAGTACCTGCTATTACTGAACCAGAAAAGAAACCTGAAGCTACAAAGAAAATTAAAACAGAACAAGTTAAAGAACAACCAGAAATTAATTTTGAAAAATTCACTAAAACAAAGAAAAGACGTTTCTTTAAAGAAAAAAGTGCTAAATCTTCATTTGGTGTTAAGGTTGAAACTTGATTAGCAAATAAAAAGAAACTTGGATTAATATGAGCAATTATTGCTGTATTGTTTATTGTTTTATATACATTCTCAATTTTCTTTATTGCTTATGGAAATAACGTTTTAAGCAAAAGTGATAGTTCACCTCTTGCTCCTGGATACCCTGGTATTTCATTTAACCAAATGTTACAAGCTGGTATTGCTATGTCTTATATTGTTGTTATTTTATTAGCATTACCAATTGTTTATTTAATCATTTCATGATTTGTTGGTATTAATGGTGTTTATTACTCAAGACTATACCATTATGTCTTCTGAAGCGTTATTTTATTTTGCTTAGTGTTATTTGTAATTAATTCAATTTGTTGTTGAATTCCGTTTGGTGAGTTCTGAAGCTTCCACAAATACGTTCCAAAGACTTTATAGCTTAGAATTGTATTTTATTAATAAATCTTTTTTAGCAGATTCATCAAATCATAAGCTAGATTGCTTACCGTTTAATAAAGCTACAAGAAAGTTCTCATAACTCATTGAGAACTTTTTATTTTTATAAAAATTTTGTTCTAAGAATGATTTCATATAAGTTCTTTCTGTTTTGCCATCAATTGGACAATCTCTTTTAATAATTGGAATATTTTGTTTTTTAGCTTCTCTAATTAAACTTTTTTCTCTTAACAAGCAAAAAGGTCTAATTAAAGTCATATCAGTACGATCAAAGTAATTTTTTGGATTAAACGTTCCAATCCTTCCTTCATGAATCATATTCATGAATAAAGTTTCTATTGCATCATCTGCATGATGTGCCATAGCAATTTTATTACATTTAAGTTTTTTAGCTTCTTTAACTAATATTGCTTTTTTTAATTTAGCACATAAAGAACATTGAATTACTCCTTTTTTCTTTTTAGCAAGTAAAATTTCATTCATGTTAGATTCAACAGTTTTAAAGTTTATCTTTTTATCTTTCATGAATTTTTTATATTTAGAATAATCAATATTTTTGTAAAGATTCATTTTTATATGAACTCCATAAATCTTAATATTTCATCCATACTTATTCTTTACATATTGTTTGTATAAATTAAGAGCTAATAGTAATAAAGATGAATCTTTACCACACGAAACACCAACACAAATTTTGTCTCCATCTTCAATAAGATTAAAGACTTTGTTTGATTTTATGATTTCACCTACCAACTCTCTCATATTATTTAAAATTATAATATTTATATTATTTGCATGGAAATTAAACAAAAAGTATTTTGTGTTGATAAACCTATTAATTGAACAAGTAATGATGTTGTTCAATTTATTAAATACAAATATAAATTTAAAAAAGTAGGACACGCAGGAACATTAGATCCGTTAGCCACTGGTGTATTGGTTCTTGGTGTCAATGAAGGAACTAAACAATTATCTACATTAATTCAAGATGACAAAACATATGTTGCTGACATTACGTTTGGAATTGAGACAACAACATATGATGCAGAGGGACAAATAATAAAAGAAATTGATGCATCCAAGATTCATATTGAACAAATTGAAGAGATGATTAAGAATAAATTCTTAAACGACTATAAACAATTTCCACCAATATATTCTGCTATTAAAGTAAATGGTAAGAAGTTATATGATTATGCTAGAAACAATAAACAAGTTGAAATTAAACCAAGAGATGCTAAATTGTTTTCATACAAAACTATTAAATATATAAACAACACTTTAACTATCGAGTTAAAGGTTAGCAAAGGTTTTTACATTCGTAGTTTTGCACACGATTTAGGGTTGGCACTTAATAATCATGGATATATTAGCGCATTAAAAAGAATAAAATCAGGAACATTTGAATTAAAAGATTGTTTGCCAATTGAATTTAATTAAAACTATTTGTAAAATTTTTGAAAAAAAATTAAACAAATTTTAAACAAATTTGAGACAGGTTTTTCTTTGTTTTGTTCTATATTATTTTTAATATGGAAATAACAAGACAAAATTCTCCAAATGAGTGTGGTATTTGTGTAATAAATAGTTTTGTGAAACACTTTTACAATAATTCAAATAAATTTGAAATTCTTAATGCTGCAAATATTAGTGAAAATGGTTTAAGCATTTTTGATTTTGAGAACTTAGGACAAAAATTTGGATTATTTATTGAAAGCTATGAATGTGAGTGAAGTGAGTTTGTTGAACTTAAAAACAATAAATACTATGGAATGTTGATCAATAAGAATCAAGGAATGCACTACATTATTGTTTACAAAAAGAAAGATTGTTTAAAAATCTATGATTCAGATTCTGGTATATTCGAACTACAATACAACCAATTTAAAGAAAAGTTTGCAGGCATTATTTTTGATGTATCTAAATCAAAAGTAAATATTAAATATAAAAGCCAAAAAATAGATTTGCAAAATATTGATTTAAAATATTTTGCTGTTACATTAGGGATTCACATTTTAATAATTGGATTATCAACATTATTTGCAAATGTATTTAATTGAACATTAAATATGTCTGTTTATGGAAAATCAACATCAAATTTGGTTAGTCTATGTTTTATTTTCTTATTAATTGGAGGATTAAATTTGTTGTCAAGCTATTTTCTTAAACAATATTCACTTATTAGATTTAAACAAAATTTTAGACATTTAAATTATCAATTATTGAACAAATTAAAACACAAAAGAAGTCATTTTATCAACAAGATCGAGTTAAGTTCTATTTATATAGTTGATTCATCAATAGTTTCAATATGCGGGTATTTAACTTATGAAATACCTACATTAATTACCGATTTAATAATGTGTGTTATTACAATAATAATTCTTTCGTTTATCAAACCAATGTTTATAGTTTTTTGTATTGTTGTTTTGTTAATAAAATCCGTGTTTGGTGTAGTAACATACAATTTTAAAGAACACAATATTAATGTATCAATCAAGAATAGTAATATATCAAACAATATTTCAGCTGAAATTATTAATTCGATAAGTAAAGAGGAAAACCAAGAATTATTGAATTTTAATTTAAATAAATTAAGATCTAATATTACAGAGTTTGAAAAAATCTATACAAAGAAAACTTCCTTTGAAAATTTTACATTTAACTTTGAATCATTTTTTACAAACATCACTTACATATTAACAATAGGCTTTGGTGCCTATTATTTAATTAACGATAAATTTAATATTGGTTTATTAACTTTTATTATTAGTTTATTAGGAATGTTTTCTACATCTGTTCAAGATGTTTGCCTATTTCCGTCTAAACAAAAGGAGTATAAAAAAATGGCAGCAATTTATTGAAATATTATTAATATCGCCAACGGAATAAAAGATTCATCAATTAACAAAATTGAAGATGTAAATGCACTTTATTTTTTTAATGAGAATACAACATATTGTATTGAAAGAAATAAAAACATTAAATCATGCTTTAAAATAGGTTTAGATACTTTTTTAGGAATAAATGAACCTAATAAACAAAATTCGTTTTATTTTAAAGATAATTTTATCAAGATTAATCCTGATAGTAAGATTCCGGCTGAATATTTGCTTAAGGCAAACATAATGGTCTTAAAAGATTTATTATCTTATTTTAATATAAATCTAATGAAAACGTCATTTACAATTCATGAACAACAGATTATTAACTTTATGTTTGCTTATATTCAATCATCAAAGATTATTTGTTTTAATGATTGTTTTAGATATTTAACTGAAGAACAAAAAGAATATATTGATAAATTAATTAAAGAAAAAGTGTCAAAAGAAAATTTCGTCTTCTATATAAATGATTAAATATATTTATAATATTTAATACAAATGCAAAATCCTAATAAGTTTGATCATAAAAAAGTAATTGAAGGTATTTACGATTTTTGAAAGAAAAATAATTTTTTTGAAGACCATAATTCTTCAAAAAAACCTTTTTCAATTATTTTACCACCACCAAACGTTACTGGGCACTTACATTTAGGGCACGCATGAGATGGTTATTTACAGGATACTATTATTAGATATAAAAAACTTAAAGGGTTTGATACTATTTGAATTCCTGGAACTGATCATGCAGGTATTGCTACTCAAACTAAATATGAAAAGTTACTTAATTCTAAAGGAATTAAAAAAGAAAATTTAAGTGAACAAGATTTTGTAAACCAAATTTTTAAATGATCAAAAGAACAAGCTCAATACATTAGAAATCAATGAGCAACAATGGGTTTTGCTCTTTCTTATCAAAATGAAATTTTTACTTTAGATGATTTCATTAAAAAACTTGTTAGAAAGACATTTGTTAATTTATATAAAAACGGTTTAATTTATCAAGATTACAAATTAGTTAATTGAGATGTTAAACTACAAACAGCTATTTCTGATATAGAAACAATTTATAAACCAACTCATTCTAAGTTATATTATTTCAAGTATTGTTTAGCAACGGATCAATCAAAATATCTACCAATTGCTACAACAAGACCAGAAACAATGTTTGTTGATACTCATGTTTTTGTTAATCCAAAAGACAAAAGATATTTATCTTTTATTGGAAAAGAAGTAATAAATCCTATTAATAATCAAAAACTTAAAGTATTAACTGATTCATATATTGATATTAAATTTGGTACAGGTGCAATGAAGTGCACACCAGCACATGATTTAAATGATTATGAACTAGCTAAGAAACACAATATTAAGGATTATCATTCAGTAATTGATAATGATGGTAAATTAAACGCATATGCGCAATCTGTTACAAAATCATTTAAATCATTAGATAGATTAGAAGCTCGTGAAAGCATTGTTAAAGAAATGGCTGATCGAGGCATGCTAATTAAAGTAGAAGAATACGATAATGAAGTAGGATATTCCGAAAGAACAGGAGAAGTTGTTG
Source organism: uncultured Mycoplasmatales bacterium (assembly GCA_949422915.1). Lineage (GTDB taxonomy): Bacteria > Bacillota_I > Bacilli_A > Mycoplasmatales > Mycoplasmoidaceae > Malacoplasma_A. The sequence goes on along the minus strand of CASPLF010000001.1, from coordinate 42,797 downwards.
AACAATTATTATCTAAACAATGATTTGTTAAGATGAAACCAATTGTTAAACAATTGGCTGCCATTCAAAAGAAATCTAAAATTAAATATTCTTTTATTCCACCAAGATATAAGGCAACATTAAATCGATGGTTGACAAACATTAATGATTGATGTATTAGTCGTCAATTGGTTTGGGGACACCAATTGCCTGTTTGGTATAAAAAGAATTCAAATAAGATTTATGTTGGTGAGCAACAACCAAAAGATATGGAAAATTATGTTCAAGAAAAAGGTGTATTAGATACATGATTTTCTTCTGCATTATGACCAATTGCTTGTACATTTGAGAATAATATAGAGCTTAAAAAGTTCTATCCTATTTCTATTTTGGTAACTGGATATGATATTTTATTTTTCTGAGTTGCCAGAATGTTATTTCAATGTTCATATCTAACTGACTCTATTCCTATTAATAAAGTTTTATTACATGGATTAATTAGAGATTCACAAAATAGAAAAATGTCTAAATCACTAAACAACGGTATTGATCCAATGGATGTAATAGAAAAGTATGGTCCAGATGCATTAAGGATGTTCTTAACATCTACTGTAAGTCTTGGTGAAGATTTAAGATATGATGAAGAGAAAATTAATTATTATGATAATTTTTTCAACAAAATTTGAAATGCAAAAAACTTTATTAGTTTTAACAAAACTAACAAAATTGAAAAACCTGTTAAATTTAATTTAATTAATTCTTGAATTCTTTCACAATTTAACAATTATTTAGAAAAGATTTCTAAGAACATGGATAAATACAATTTTGTTGTGGCTAACAAATATTTAGTTGAATTTATTTGAGATATATTCTGCAATCAATATATTGAATTCTCAAAACCATTGTTCAATGATGATAAATACAAAGATGAAACCATTTGAATAATTAATTATATTTTCAAAAATATTTTGATAATTTTACACCCACACGCTCCATTCTTAACTGAGAATATTTATCAAAATATTTATAAAGACAAAGAATCTATTCTTTGTGAGAGTTGACCAACTAAGTTTAAAACTACATTAAAAAAGAATGAAATTAATATTTTTATTCAAGTCTTTAATTTAGTTAAAGAATTAAGAATCAAACACTCAATTTCTAAATCAAATATTATCGAATTAAATATTTTAACTACTAAAAGATTAAACTTAAATTTAATTTCTGAATTCTTAAATAAATTTAATATTAAGATTAATTCGATATCAAAGGCAAGAAAAAATCTTGATTGAGATTTAATTACTGTTGGTGATATTGCAGTCGAATTCAAAAATGTTTTTGTAAATAAAGACAAATTATTAACAGATTTAAAGCATAAATTAGAATCGTTAGAATCAGAACTTGATAGATCAAAAAAAATTCTTTCTAATAAAAACTTTTTAGCTAAAGCTCCTAAAGAAAAGATTCAAATTGAACAAGAAAAATATGAGTCTTATAAAACTCAATTCGAACAAGTTAAAGAAGAGATTGCTAAGCTTAAATAAAAAATACTAGGTTTCCCTAGTACTTTATTAATTTAAATGGCGCGCTCGAAGAGATTCGAACTCCCGACAACAGGCTTAGAAGGCATGTGCTCTATCCAACTGAGCTACGAGCGCACATTAGAATAAGTTTATTATATTATAAAGGGTGTTATTCTTATCACATATAGAATATATAATTATTTAGTAATGAGAGTAATTGGTTTAGATTTAGGAACTAAAACATTAGGTATAGCAATTACAGATTCTTTAAAAATAATTGCTACAGGATTAGAAAATTTTGAGTATCCAAATCGTGATCTCAATATTTGTGTTAATAAGGTTAAACAAATATTTGAAAAATATTCTAACGATATTGACACTATAGTTTTAGGTAAACCTAAGCGTTCTAATGATAAACCGTCTGAAATGACTTTGTTAAGTGATGAGTTTAAAAAAATCTTAGAACAAAATTTTAAGAATGTTAAAATTGTTCAATGGAACGAAGCTTATTCTACTATTAATACAACTGAAATGTTAAAGTATCAAGCAGGGTTAAAAGCTAGCAAGATAAAAAAAATTAAAGATAAAATGTCAGCCGTATACATCTTGCAAGATTATTTAGATAATGGATTTTAATGAATTAAAAACTTTGTGTATGAAGAATAACATTCCTATTATTAGGGATGAAACTTTTAAATTTATTGAAAATAAAATACTTGAAAATAATTATTCATCTATTTTAGAAATCGGCACTGCATATGGTTATTCTTCATTACTATTTTCAAAAATAGATTGTGTTAAAAAAATAATAACAATAGAAAAAAATGAATCTAATTATGCAATTGCAAAGCAAATTGAAGATGATAAAATTACTTTTTTATTAGCTGATGCATTTACATTTGAATGTAAAGAAAAGTTTGATTTAATTTTTTTAGATGCATGTAAATCTAATCAAGAAATATTAGTTAATAAATATTTAAATAATTTAAACGAGAAAGGATTAATGGTTATTGATAATATTTTTCTAAAAAAATTTGCTAATCAACAAAATCTTGATCGTCAAAAAACTAGATTGATCCAAAAGGTACATCAATTTCATAACTGGTTATTGCAACAAAAAAAATTTAATGTCCAAATCATAGATTTGGACGATGGTATTGCGTTAATTACTAAAAATTAACATATTTGTTTCTTTTTAATAATTCTTCAAGAGTAACATTTGTTTCGTTATGTCCAGTTAACACTCTTAGAGATTTATCAAATTTTTTTATTTGTTGAATACTTTGCAGTAATTGTCTTGGGTTTCCTGTAGGTAAATCCATTCTTCCAACACTATCTATAAAAATTGTGTCTCCAGTAAAAACATATTTTTCTCAAAAAATACAAATCCCACCAATTGTATGTCCTGGTGTATAAACTATATCAAGCTTTATTTTTCCTAATTCAAGAGTTTTTCCACTAAAAAATTTAATATTAGAAGGAAGAACGAAATTTTCAACATTAAATAAATCATTTAGATTATGTTGAAGAATCACATCTCTTTCTTTTTCATAAACATACAAAGAAGTATTGTATTTTTCTAATAAAAAATTAGCCGTAGCAAAATGGTCATAATGACCATGAGTTAAAAGAACACCTAATAACTTTAAGTTATTTTTAGTAATATATTCATCAATTTCATCTGCTGCAAATGACGGATCAACAACTACACATTCATTATCATTGATAATGAGATAAGAGTTGTTTTGCATTTCTTTACTAGTAAAAATTGCAATTTCTTTTCGCATAAAAATTAATCAACTTTTATTTCTCTTTTTTTGGGAGGAGTTTTAGTTGCAACTGTAATACCATATGCGCCTTTTCTGGTGTGAGCTAATACAATAGTTGGCACTCATCTAATAAGAATTTTTTCTTTAGAATAATTAAATGCTTTAGAAACAGAATCTAGAATGAAATCTTTTTTAGTATCTTCATAACCTGAATAATAAATACCTAAGTGTTCAATATCATCGCTAGATAATTTTTTGTCATAATCTTTATCGATGTTATCAATTATTTTGCCAATAGCGTCTTGATAGTTCTTAGACATACCTGCTCTTTGATTTTTAGTATCAAGTAAAATAATTGGTTTTAATTTAAGCATTTTAATAATCTTAACAATACCAGATGTTACTCTACCGCCTCTTAGTAAATCACTGATATCTTCACATGAGAAGTATGTATCGGTATTTAAATAATAGTCTTCACATTCTTTAACTATTTCTTTTGGTTCTTTTTTGGTTTTAATTAAATCAATAAGTTTGTATAAAACAAACTCATTTGCTAAAGCAGCACTTGTTGATTTGATAACAAAGAATTTTCCTGGATGATCTTCTTCGATCATTCTAGCTTGGTTTCATTGGCTAGACAAACCGTGAGAAATAGGAATGAAATAAACAACATCATATTCATCTAGAGCATCTTCAATAGTAGTCATTAAAACTCCTAATGGAGTTGCGCTTGTTTTGAATTTGTTACCGTTTGCAATTTCTTTAAATAAAATATTTGGATTCATGTTTGTTCCATCATCTGAATAAACTTGGTTATTCATATCAGATAAAGATAAAGGAATAACGCTCACATTATTCTTTTTTAAAAATTCTTTATCAAATGTAGATGACGAATCTATGAAAATTTTAACTTTTTTATTCATTTTTATTAACCTATGTTCTAATTATATATAATAGTAAAGATAACATTATTATGATTAATAAAGTAATTATTGAAGGTGATGTTGTAAGAAGCACATGAGACAAAACTGCTAAAAACAGTTTCTTTATTACATTGAAACAAGAAAGAAAATTTGGTCAATTTTCATGAAGCAGTTATTTTTCATGCTATTGCAACAATCCTTTAGCTACTCAATTAGCTAAATTAGTTGAAGAAAATAAAGACCTTCATATTACGGTTGAAGGTAGACTTCGTACGTACCATTCAAAAAAAACTAACGAATGAAAAACTACCATCTTAATTGAAAAGATTCTTGACAACTCTTCAGATAAACCATCTGAAACAAAATAATTTTACTTATGGAAAATATTAATAGCGCCAAGATATCGGGAGTCATTTCTGATATTAGGCATAGTCAAAACAACACATACTTTGTTTCTTTAAAACAACAAGTGTTATATAACAATGAATTACACCCAATTACATTTGAGGTTGCTATTTTTCCTGAACACCAAGAAATAATTGATAAATTACAAATGAATGCCACGGTTATTTTCGAAGGTACCATAACGGTGTTTAAACTTCGAAAATATGGTATTTATAAACAAGTTATCAATGCTTCTAAAATTGAAATAATTAAATAAAATTAAAGAAAGGTACAACAATGGAAATTAATAAAAATTTAAATAAACTAGCAAGCTTACTATTAGCTAAATCTATTAAAGATCTATATCCTAATGCAATATTAGGAGATTTCAAAATCAATGAAGATGGTTTTGCATATGGAATAAACTTTAATGGAGAAGCATTTGGTGCTAGTCAATTCAATAAAGTTAAAAAACAAATGCAAAAAAATATTGATCGTGCTTATAAGATTGAGTATGAATCAATTAGTAAAGAAGTAGCAAAACAAATGTTTGCTGGAAACAAATATAAACTTGAATTAATTGATGATGCAAATGGTAATATCAACATTTGCAAATTCGGTAATGATTTTGTTGATATTTGCGAAAATTTATCTATTGATAAGTTATCAACAATTAAAGCAATTGAACTAAATAATGTTTCAGGTTATTACTGAAAAGGTTCTTCAAATAACGACCAATTAATTATGGTTCATGGAATGGCTTTTGATTCTCAATCATCATTAGAACAATTTAAAAAAGAATTACAAGATCGTTCTGAAAGAGATCATAGAAAGATTGGTAAGGATCTTGAATTATTCACATTTGATGAAATTGTAGGACAAGGTCTACCAATTTGGTTACCAAATGGTCAATCAATTAAATCTGAAGTTGAAAATTATATTCTTAATTTATTAAGACAATATGGGTTTCAAATTGTTTCTACACCAGTATTAGGTTCAAAGAAATTGTATGAGACTTCAGGACATTGATTTCACTATCGTGAAAATATGTTTACTCCAGTAGAAGTAGACAATGAAACTTTAGTATTACGTCCTATGACATGTCCTCATCATTTAACATGTTACAAATATAGACCACGTTCATATCGTGAATTACCTTTTAGAATTGGTGAATTTGCATTTCTTCATAGATATGAAGCTTCAGGTGGTTTGATTGGTCTTGAAAGAGTAAGACAACTTCAACTAGTAGACACTCATATATTATGTACTCCATCACAAATGAAGTCAGAAATTAAGAACTGTTACAAGATTATTAAAGAAGTTTACAAAACTTTTGGTTTGACTGTTCACAGTGTTGATTTATCATTGCATGATCCAAAAAATACTGAAAAGTTTTTTGATAATCCAAAAATGTGAGCACATGCCGAAAAACAATTAAGAGGCGTGTTAAAATCAATGAAGATTCCTTATAAGGAAATGGTTGGTGAAGCAGCATTTTATGGACCAAAAATTGACTTCCAGTTCAAAACTGTATTAGGAAAAATTATTACAGTTTCAACAATTCAATTAGACTTCTTATTACCAGAAAGATTTAAACTTGAATACAAAGATTCTGATGGACAAGTTAAAACTCCAATAATGATTCACTTAGGAAGTCTTGGTACTCTTGAAAGATTTGTTTCAGTATTACTTGAGCAAACTAAAGGTATATTACCTTTATGATTGTCCCCAATTCAAGTTGAGGAAATCTTAGTAGATAATGAAAAGCATGCAAAATACGCTGAAAGAGTTGCTAATTTATTGAGAAAAAATGGTATTAGAGTTCATATTGATAACTCAGATGAAAGATTATCAAAGAAAATCTTTAATGCTCAAACTCATAAAACTCCATACCAAATTGTTATTGGTGATAACGAAGTTGCAAACAAAACAATCTCTTTTAGAGAATATGGTAAAACTGAATCTACAACTATTAAACCAAGCCAATTCGTTACACTTCTTAAGAAAAGAATTAAATCTAAAAAATAATGAGTAAAATTAATAACTTTTTTACAAAAATATATGTATTTGATATAAATCCAGGAAATGATGACGTCACAAAAGATGTCATAATGGGTAGATTATCTAAAATAATTAAAGTTATTGAACAAAACCAATTTGTTGTTTTAATTTCTCATAGTAGTTTAAGAGTACTTAAAAAAATTGTTAAAGATGCTAAGTTAAAACATTGTTATATTATCTCTGATAATGGAGCCAGAATTTATAACGCTGGTTCAGGTAAAATTCTATGAGAAAAAGCAATTGATGAAACCGCTGCATTAAGCATTTCTCGTATTGCTGCTACTAATGATCTTTTACAATTAGCTTCTTATAAAAATAATGAATTAATCTATTCCTTTGATCAATTAAGTACTCATGCATTTGCAAAAATGCATTACATCAATTTAATGACAACAAGCAATTTTCTAAATTATAAAGATCAAATTATTAATAATAAAAATTATAGTTTTTTGTGTTTTCAACACAACACTTATGATTTTGAAAACATTTATTCCGATCTTTTAACTTTACAAGAGGATTTAAATATTAAATTAATTAAAATTTCAGAATCTTCTTTCCAAGCATTTCATAAAGATGTTTGTAAATACAAATCTCTTATTAAAATTATGAAGCTAAAAAATATTACTGACTTCAAAAACGTTTATTACTATGGACTAAATAGTATTGACTTTGAATGTTATAACACTTTTAAAAACCATTTAATCTCAATATATGCATACTATGAAGCGAAGATGGTATCTAAAAATATATACACAGTTCCATACAATTCTATCTTAGATAGCTTGTTATTAACTTTTAAGAAAAGCAATTTAAATAAATTAAAGAGAAAAAATTCATTTAAAACTCCTGACACACTTATTGACAATGTCGATGAAAAAATATTTAATACAGAAGAAATATCTCTAGACCTTCAATAGGTCTTTTTCTTTTTATAATTTATGTATGAAACATAAATTACATATTGTTTTATTTGAACCTGAGATTCCAGAAAACACAGGCAACATTGCTAGAACATGCGTTGGATTTGATGCAGTTTTACATTTAATTAGACCTTATGGTTTTTTTCTAGACAACAAAAAATTTAAGAGAAGCGGTGTAGATTATTGAGATCACTTAGAATTGATTGAACATGATTGTTTTGATGATTTTATTAATTCAATTAATAAAGATTCTGATTTATTTTTTATTACTAGATATGGTAAAAAACTTACTAGTCAAATAAAATTTAATTTTAACAAAGACACATATATTGTATTTGGCAAAGAATCTACAGGAATTAATAAAGATATTTTAAAGAAATATTCAAATCATACTTATAGGATTCCTATAAGTATCAACACAAGAAGCCTTAATTTATCAAATTGTGCTGCAATGTTAAGCTATGAATATGTAAAGTCTAATGATTTTAAAGGTTTAGAAAAAGCTGAGCCTTTTAAGAAAGGAATTTTATAATGGAAAATTTTGATGCAATTATCATTGGTGGAGGGCCATCTGGAATGTTCGCTGGTATTTATGGATATCAAAAGAAACTAAATTTATTATTAATCGAAAAACAAGGATTTTTAGGCGGGACCCCTTTAACATATCCAGACAAACCAGTTTATGATTTTCCTTGCTTCAGCGAAATTAAAGCAAAAGATTTAATCAATAGATTAGTTGATCAAATTACATTTAACACTAAAACAAAAATATTAACTAACACAACTATTGTTTCTTATTCTTATAAGAACAATGTGTTTGAAATCACTCTTTCTAACAATGAAATAATCACCGCTAACAACATCATTATTGCCTCTGGCAATATGACAGATATATTTAAAAACTTAGAGATTAATTCTAATAATAGAATTAATGTTAAAATTAATCAAGAAACAAATTTAAGTCATATTTATGCTATTGGTAATGTTTGTTATTATCAAGACAAACCAAGTAGCATGTCAACAGCTATTGGAGAAGCATCAGTTGCAATACGTAGTATTGTGAATCAAAAGAAATAATGAAACAAAAGGTATTAGTAATTTTAGGACCAACCTCAACCGGAAAAACGACTTTAGCTATTAAATTAGCTAAAGAATTTAATGGTGAAATTATTAATGCTGATGCATTTCAAGTTTACAAAGAATTAAATATTGGAGTTAATAAACCTACATTAAATGAACAAAAACAAGTTAAGTTTCATTTACTAAATGAAGTATCTATAAAAGATAAATGAGACATTAAAGAGTTTCAAGATAAAGCTTATAAATGTATTGAAACGATTATTGCTAATAATCGTTTACCAATTATTTGTGGCGGATCATCAATGTATGTAGATACATTGATTAAAAATTACGATTTATCTAAGTCTCCCCAAAGAACAAATGTTTATGATCATCTAGATGCTAAACAGTTATATACAATGCTATCTAAATATGACAAAGAGTTGGCGGATAAAAACGTTGGTAATCATAAACGGCTTGCACGCGCCTTAGAAATAGCTGCTAACAATGAATATGAATCTCATTTAGCAAAACCAGCAATATATGATTTTAAAATCATACTAACTTCTATTGAAGATAGAAAAAATTTATATGATAAGATTAATTCTAAAGTAGATCAAATGATTAAAGAAGGGTGAGTTGATGAAGTAAAATCATTAATGAAGATTAATGATTTATATTCTTTAAATGCATTTAAAGCTATCGGATATCTTCAAATATACAATTCTATTCTTGATAAATCTAAATTGGATTTAGATTTAATCAAACAAAAATCTAGAAGATACGCTAAAAGACAAATTACTTGAAATAAAAATCATTATTCAGACTATATTTCATTTAATCAAAATAACTACAACGATGTTGTAGATAAGGTTAAAAAATGAATCAAGTAAATCATTTATATATTCATATTCCGTTTTGCAAGCACATTTGTTGATATTGTGATTTTAAAAGAAGTTTATCTGATGATAAAACAAAATCACAATATATTGATTTACTAATTAAAGAATTAAATGATAAATATAAAAATCATAAATTTAAGACTATATATGTTGGTGGAGGAACCCCAAATTGTCTTAATCATGATTTGTATAGATTACTTAATAAATTAAGTAATCATTTACAAGATGATTATGAATTTACTATCGAATGCAATCCAGAGTTTATTACAGATAAACAAATAAAAGAATTTGTCAATTGCAAAGTTAATAGAATTTCATTGGGTGTGCAATCTACAAATGACAATATATTGAAACAAATTGGTAGAAAACACACTATAAAAGATGTAGAAAATGCTATTAATATTATTAAAAATAATATTACTAATTTTAGTATTGATTTAATCTATGGGTTCAATGAGCAAACTATAGAAGACATTCAAAAAGATTTTGAATTTATAAATAAATACAAAATACCTCATGTTTCATTCTATTCTTTAGAAATTAAAGACAATTCTATATATGGTAAAATGAATTATCATATTAATGAAGTTGATATTGAAGATAAACTTAAGTTTATCGAAAGAAAGTTTTCAGAATTAGGATATATAAGATATGAAGTAAGTAATTGATGTAGAGATCTATCACTTACATCAAAACACAACCTTGCTTATTGAAATTCAGCTGATTGAATAGGGATGGGTTATGGTGCCTTTGGTTTTGAAAATTTAGACTATTACAATGTTTCTGGCAGTAGTTTGAATTGAAATGTTGAACATCACAAATTAACAGAAGAAGAACTTTATCAACAAGTTTTTATTATGGGGCTTAGGACAATTTATGGCCTTGATCTTAACAATGAATTGCACAATAAAGCTTATCAATATTACAAAAACAAATTAGACAAAAAACAAATATCAATTAAAAATAATCATATAGTAGCAAAGAATTTAAATACTATTGATAACATATTGATTGATTTAATATAATTAAAAATGATGAAAAAACTTATATTTAAAACTCTATTAGTTTGTTCAAGTGTTGCAACTGTCATTCCTATGTTCACAACAACATCTTGTGCAAGTCAAGAAGATGTTGTAAAAAAAATAATTGATATTGTTGAAAATCCACAATCAGAATCAGAAACAAATAATGTTAGTCAGGAAAAGTGTTTATCTAACTCTATTAATAAATATGTATATGAGAATTATTTTTTTAATGATCGTTCAATTTTAAAGAATGAAATTGTTTATGATTGTTTTCATCTAATTAAAAAGAAGGGACTTAAACTTAATAATGTTAACTATACAAAAGAAGGTGAAAGTTTAATTGATTTATACAAAAATAACATCGTTACATTATCTGCTAGTGTTTCACCTAATAATTCAATTACTGTTCATTCTTTTCCAGAATTAAAAAAAGATTCAATATCTGCTTCTTTTCAAGCTGCTTTGTTTATCGAATATATGAAAGATTACAAAGTAAATGATTCAAAAACGGTTGCTGCTGGAACAATTATTAATTGTATTCCTGAATTTTATGAACCAGAAATGGCTGTTTGTTATAAAACCGCAGAAGATTGCCCTGATGGCTATTATAAAAATCTTGAGCCTTATCAAACAAATGAAGCAAACAAATATAAGTGATGCCCTTTATATCCTTCGTTTAATCCTAATTTTGGAAAAACAGAAAAGACTTTTGGAGTTATTACAATTTTAGAACAACACATTTCAGTTCTTCCAATTACATTAGATTATATGATGGAAGACACTTACACTAATTACAAATTCAATGCAATGTTAGGATTAGAATAAAAAAAGTTAGCCATAAGCTAACTTTTTTAAATACTTGTTAATTATCTTCTAGATTTTTTTGAAGACTTCTTAGCAGGTTTCTTAGCTACTTTCTTAGTTGCTTTTTTTGTGCTTTTCTTAGCACAAGTGCATTTCTTTCCAGATTTGCATCCGCATTTGCAAGATTTCTTACCACATTTTTTAGGGGCAGATTTTGCTTTCTTAGTAGTCTTCTTAGAAGATTTCTTAGCAGTTTTCTTTGCAGCCATTTTGTAAATCCTTTCTTTTTTGTATATATGATTAGTATATCAAATAATATTTAAATATATAAAAATATTGAAAAACACCATATTTTCTTCTTTATAAAAAAAATTAGCACTCTTACCTATTTTGTGCTAAAATAGTATTGTTAGATAAAAAATAAAGGAGAAAATTATGGCAAAAGAAATTATTTTAGGTATAGACTTAGGTACTACAAATTCATGTGTATCTATACTTGATGGTGACAAACCAAAGGTGTTAGAAACACCAGAAGGAAAGAGAACTGTTCCTTCAGTTGTTTCTTACAAGAATGGTGAATTTATTGTTGGTGAAGCTGCAAAAAGACAAATGATTACCAACATTAATACTATTGCATCTATTAAGAGAAAGATGGGTACATCTGAGAAAGTTAAATTAGGTGATAAGATGCTTACACCTGAAGAAGTATCTGCAAAAATCTTAGGTTACATTAAAGATTATGCTGAACAAAAGATTGGACACAAAGTGTCTAAAGCTGTTATTACTGTTCCTGCATACTTCAATGATGCTCAAAGAACAGCAACTAAAAATGCAGGTAAAATTGCTGGTTTACAAGTTGAACGTATTATCAATGAACCAACTGCTGCTGCATTAGCTTATGGTGCTGATAAAACTGATAAAGAACAAAAGATTTTAGTATATGACTTAGGTGGTGGTACATTTGATGTATCAGTACTTGATATGGCAGATGGTTCTTTTGAAGTATTAGCTACAAGTGGTGATAACAATTTAGGTGGTGATGACTGAGACCAAAAAATTATTGATTGATTATTAGCAGAAATTAAATCTGAACACAATGTTGATTTATCAAAAGATAAAATGGCAATGCAAAGATTAAAAGAAGCTGCTGAAAAAGCTAAGATTGATTTATCAGGTCAAAAAGAAACTCAAATTTTATTACCTTATATTTCAATGACAGCTGAAGGGCCGCTTAATGTTGAAAAAACATTGTCAAGAGCTAAATTTGAATCTTTAACTAAAGATTTATTAGATCGTACAATCACTCCGGTAGAAGATGCTATTAAAGAATCTAAACTAACTAAAGATCAAATTGATCAAGTATTGTTGGTTGGTGGTTCATCAAGAATGCCTGCTGTTGAAGAATTGGTTAAAAAATTAACAGGTAAAACACCAAACAAAACTATTAACCCTGATGAAGTAGTTGCTATGGGTGCTGCAATCCAAGGTGGTGTATTAACTGGTGACGTTGATAACATCTTATTATTAGATGTTACTCCATTGACATTATCGATTGAAACAATGGGTGGTGTTGCTACTCCATTAATTAAGAGAAACACAACTATTCCAGTTTCAAAATCTCAAATCTTCTCTACAGCAGCAGACAACCAACCTGCAGTTGATGTACATGTAGTTCAAGGTGAACGTCCAATGGCTAGAGATAATAAATCTTTAGGTATGTTTAGTCTAAGTGGTATTGAACCAGCACCACGTGGTGTACCTCAAATTGAAATTACTTTTAATATTGATGCTAATGGTATTATGAGTGTTACAGCAAAAGATTTAAAAACAAACAAAGAAAATACTATTACCATTAAAGGTTCAACTAATTTGTCTGAAGATGAAATTAACCGTATGGTTAAAGAAGCTGAAGACAACAAAGAAGCTGATGCAAAAACTAAAGAAAAAGCTGACACAAAATATCGTGCTGAATCTTTAATTGCAACAATGGAAAATAGTATGAAAGATCCAAAAGCTGCAAACATTCCTGAAGAACAAAAGAAACAAGCTCAACAACAAATCGATGAATTAAAAGATTTATTGAAGAATGAAAAATGAGATGAATTAAAGACAAGACTAGATGCTTTTGAACAAGCTGCTCAACAATTCGCTAACCAAAACAACCCTAACAATAATAAATAGTAATTTATTAATTTATTTATAAAGCCAGGCAAAGCTTGGCTTTTTTTATCTCTATTAATAATATTATTAATATAATAAGATAGACTAATATAACTAGCATGACTCAGCAGGTAGGGTTAATAATAGGTTTTGTTTTAATTGTTGGGGCGATTATATTTTCCTCAATTACTTTGGCGTATTTGGTTGATTATTTAGAAAAGAAAACTAAATTATCAGCTGCATTTTTATCTGGAATAGTTTTTTCAATGGTTAATTCATTCCCTGAATTTATAACAAGTATGTTATCATGTTCAGATGTAGGGTCTAATCATGATTCCATTTTTAGTAACTTAATTGGTGGAAATTTATTTATTTTATTTTCATTAGCAATAGTTACTTTAATATTTATTAAAAACTTCAATAAAAAGAAAGTTTTATTATCAAACGTTCTTGCGATTGGTGCATTAATTATTTGTTATTTATTAATAGCTTATGCATTATTCTTTCCATATGATGTTCAATTTTATATTTCAGCTCAAGGGTTTTACAAAGGAAGTAATGATAAACATGATGGGTTTAATTTGATGTCGTTGTTTATTATTATCATTTATGTTTTGATGTTTGTTTATTCAACTTTTATTGAAAAGAAAGACAAAGAAGATGATGGTGTTGCAACATTACCACGTTGATTAAGTAAAATTAATCTTAAGTTTGCTGTAACAATCTTTTGCAGCTTATCAGCTGCTTTAGTAGGTATTAGTGTTGGATTATCATTTATCGATGAACAATTAGTTGCGATTTGATTCGGCGAAGAAAACAATGGATTTGGAGCATCGTTACTATTAGGAATTCCGACTTCTATTCCTGAATTAATTTCTATTATTTCATTGTGTAAGATTAAAAACTATAATGCATCATTTCAAACAATCATTGGAAGTTCTTTATTTTCTATTTTTACATTGTGTCTTTGTGATGCTATCACAACTAAAATTACTGGTTGAACTATTTACACATATAATGCTGATCCTATTCAAACCGCTCATTTCTGAGAAAAAGATGAATCAAGCCTTATTTTTTGATCATTATTAATGTCTGTGATGTTTGTTCTTTATTTATGATTTTGCAAAATTAAGAAGCATAAAAGAACAGCAATTGCAGTTGTTTCTTCAATAAATGTTGTAATTTATGCAATTTATTTAATAATCGGATTTTATTCAATGACTACAAATGATAGTTCAGTATTATCATTATTTAATGATGCTCAAATACCAAATTGATCGCATCTTCATTATTACCATAATAACTTTTTCTCTCACCAATCTTTGAAAAACCTAAACCCTTATAGAATTTAATAGCTATTGAATTATTCTTGTTAACCTCTAAGAATATTTTTTTATATTGCTTTGCAATATGGTTGAATAGATTTGTAGCAAATTTTTTATTTTTATATTCTTCTCTTGTAGCAATCTTTAATAATTCATATTCTTCATTCAAGTCTATTCCAATAATATAGGAGATTAATTTATCTTTTATGAAATTACCAACAATTAAATAATTTTTGTTGTCTAGAAGAGATTCAATATTTTTATATTGTTCAGAATCTTTGAAATTTTCTTTTTCAATTTCATAAATTTGAGCAATATTATTTTTATCTATTTTTTTGATCATAAATTGCTTCTTTTAAATATTTAGGAGTAATTTCATTTATTGTATTTGCTTTTTTAAAAATATTAGTTAAAGATAGTAAGTTATCAAAGACGTTAATGTCTTTGTAATTTTCATAAACCTTTAAATTTTTATATTTATTTTTAATTTGTTCTAATTGTGTATTAAGCACAATTCTTGGTTGCAATAAACATTTTGTGTTTTTATAAATGCTAACATAACTACGATTTGATTTAGCATCAATAATAGAAATTCCATTTAAATCTTTTAACTGAAAAGTTAATGTGTCAATTGTATAAACATTTACTTTTTTAATAATCATTCAACTTTTTGCGATTAGACATGACACTCTTTGTCCGGTAAAACTACCTGGACCATTAGTAATATAAATATTACTAATTTCATAACCTGAAGATAATTTTGCTATTTTTTCTACTACGATATCTGTTAGGTTGTTATGAGTTAAACAAGAAGACTTTTTAATAATTTTACCATTATTAAAAATAGCTAAGTTACACGAAGCTTGTGATGTATCAATGAATAGATTGACTTTTTTATTATTCATATTTAATAACTGAGTTAAATGTATTATCAGGGATAGATTTAAATTCTAATAGTTCTTTTGTAATAGGGTGATAAAAAGATAAATGGTATGAATGAAGGAATTGATCATAATCTTTATATCCATCTTCATGCCCATATAAAGGATCATTTAAAACATTATGATGAATAAAATTCATATGAACTCTAATTTGGTGGGTTCTACCGGTTACAAGAGTGCATTCTATCAAAGATAATTCATTAGATTCTTTTAGTACTTTAATAATTGTTGTAGCATCTTTTGCTTTTGGATCATCACTGACAACCATTTTAGTTGTATTTTTTTTACTTCTAATAATTGGACATTTAATAATTAGTGAGTCTTTTTTAAATTTACCATGAACAATAGCCAAATATTTTTTGGTTAATGTATTATTAGATATTTGATTAATCAATGAATTATATGCTTCAATGTTCTTCGCCACAACCATTAGTCCAGTGGTGTTTCTGTCTAATCTTTGAACTATTCCTGGGCGAGA
Organism: uncultured Mycoplasmatales bacterium; assembly: GCA_949422915.1. GTDB lineage: Bacteria > Bacillota_I > Bacilli_A > Mycoplasmatales > Mycoplasmoidaceae > Malacoplasma_A. Next base: position 26,547 of record CASPLF010000001.1, on the reverse strand, counting down.
TTTATCTTCAAATTCATCTGCATTAACTTTATGAATTAAATAGTCTACAACTGTGTTGTCTGTATCATATTTTGTATGATGAGTTAACATGTTTTTTGGTTTGTTTACAACAACAACTGAATCATCTTCATAGACGATTATTAATTTATGAACATCAGAGTTGATACAAATTTTATTCACATAAAAATTATAGTTTTAATTGTTCTTTTTATCTATGAATAAAAAACCAAGACCTTTATAAGCCTTGGTTTTCTTTTAAGAATAAATTTTATTTTTTATTACTTTTCTTATTTTTTTTGAAAGGGTAAATGATTAATTCAACTAAACCTGTAACAACTGATAATGCAGCACCTAAGCATACACCAACATCTGGAATGTTAAATATTGCTGGGAAGTTAATACCTTTAATGTTAAATTTGAAGTAGTCAATAGCAGCGTTTTTTACTAATTCATCTCCTAAACATACAACTTTCTTAACACATACACGGTCAATGATATTAAATAATCCACCTAAAAATACTAATGATCAAAATAAAACATAGTATCATTTCTTACAAAAGAATATCAAGATTATTAATACGCAGAATACAACAATTGCTTGAATTAAGTAAACGTACATTGTGTTGTTTTCTAATCAAGAGAAAGCAATACCTTGATTTACATTAATTTCTATTGAAATGAATGGATTATCAAATTCTTTTATTGCAGATTTTTGTGCTCATAAGTTTAAAGCAACAGCAGCTGGAATCAACAATACAATTGCAATTGAAAACATTATAAGTTTGGTAATAATTGCTTTTAAACCAAAGGTTTGAGATCAATAACCACCAAAATAATGATTCTTTTTTTGATGTTTTTTAGTCTTTTTCATATTTCTTTACCATTAATTATATTAATGATTATACTTAAATAGTTATTTGAAGTTTAGAAAAAATTATGAGTACAAAAGTTATTGTAATATTCGGTGGTGTTTATAGCTCTTTAGGAAAGGGTATTACTTCATCAAGTATCGGTAGAATTCTTACTGAAATGAAATATAAAGTATCAATGTTAAAGTGTGATCCATACTTAAATGTTGACCCAGGAACTCTTTCTCCTTATCAACATGGTGAAGTGTTTGTTACATATGATGGAGCTGAAACAGATCTTGATTTAGGTAATTATGAAAGATTTACTGGTAAAAAAATGAGCCGTATGTCTACATTAACTTCTGGACGTGTATACAGTGAAATTATCAGTAAAGAACGTGCAGGTGGATATGAAGGAAAAACTGTTCAAGTTATTCCTCATGTAACTGATCACATTAAAAATAAAATTTATAAATTAATAGAAGCTGAAAATCCTGATTTCTTGTTAATTGAAATTGGTGGTACAGTTGGTGACATTGAATCAATTCCATTTGTAGAAGCTATGAGTCAATTCACAAGTGAATATGGAAAAGACAATGTAATGTCTATTTTATGTGCTCCATTAATTTACATTCCAACAAGTGAAGAAATTAAAACAAAGCCTACTCAACATTCATTTAAAGAGTTATGTAGTTTAGGTATAACCCCATCTATTTTAATATTAAGATATACACAAATGGTAGATCAATCAATTATTGATAAGATTGCTCTTAACTGCCATTTATCAAGTAAAAACATTTTTGTTTCACCTAACTTAAAATCAACTTATTTTTTACCTGTAGAGTTATACAACCAAGGTATCTATAACTCAATCATGAAATATTTTGGAATGAAGATTGATCCAAATGCAAATATTGACAATTGAGTTAAATATACTGATAAGATTAAGTCGATTAAAGATGAAATTAAAATTGCAATTGTTGGAAAATACATTGAATTACATGATTCTTATGCATCTTTAGTTGAATCTTTAAAATTGGCAGGTTATGAATATTCTCGTAATGTTAAAATAGGATGAGTTAACTCAGACACATTAACTCCAAAAAATTTAAAAACTAAATTTAAAGGATACCATGGTATCCTTATCCCAGGTGGTTTTGGAACAAGAGGTATTGAAGGTAAAATTTTAGCTGCTCAATATGCTCGTACAAGCAAAACACCTTACATGGGTATTTGTTTAGGTATGCAAATTGCAACTATTGAATTTGCTAGAAACGTTCTTGGATGAAAAGATGCAACAAGTCAAGAGTTTAATCCTAAATCTAAACGTCACGTGTTTCACTATATTGATGGTAGAATGCGTTTAGGTGAACAAGTATGTCAACTAGTTAATAAATCTACTAAGTGTTACAAATTGTATAAGAATGAATTTGTAGCAGAACGTCACCGTCACCGTTATGAATTTAACAACAAATACATAAAAGCGTTTGAAGATAAAGGATTTGTATTCTCTGCATTTAGTAATGATTCAGAAAAAACAGTTGAAATGATTGAATTAAAAGATCATCCATTCTTCTTAGGCGGACAATTCCATCCTGAATTAGGTTCTATGCCAGGAAATGTTGATCCAATGTTCATTGGTTTCATTGGTGCTTCAATTAAACATTCACAACAAAAGAAAACTAAGAAATAAAAAAACTCCTTAATGGAGTTTTATTTTTTATTGTTTGGCTGGGTTGGTTGGATTCGAACCAACGGATTACCGGTTCAGAGCCGGAGGCCTTACCGCTTGGCGACAACCCAATGGTAACCCGTGCGGGATTCAAACCCAGCGAATCTACGCTTGAGAGGCGTATGTGTTAATCACTTCACCAACGGGCTATAAGTTGATGATAATATTATATATTATCAATAAAACTAGACGTATTTTCTCTAGTTATAAAAAAATTACATATATATAAATATATATGTAGAAAGATAGAAATTAATTAGCATATTTATTGAATATATAATTTATATAGTTATGTCAAGAAATTTGTTAATTATTGAGTCTCCTAACAAAATTGAAACCATTAAGAGATATTTAAAGAATGAAGACTTTAAAATCATTGCTACTATAGGTCACATTCGTGATCTGTCTTCAAGAGGAATGGGGTTTGATGAAAAAACTCTTGAACCTAGATGAATTATTCCATCTAAGAAACCTCCTAAAGGTCAAAAGAACAAACAAGAAATTATCGCTGAAATAAAAGAAGAAGCAAAAAAAGCAGAAAAAATTTATTTGGCATCCGACCCTGATCGTGAAGGAGAAGCGATTGCTTGACATGTTTACGAAATATTACCAAAAGCACAACAAGAAAAATGTTATAGAATAACATTTAACGAAATTACTAAAGATGCAGTTCTAGAAGCTCTAGAGCATCCTAGAAAAATTGATATGTTGTGAGTACAATCACAATTTGCTAGAAGAATTCTAGATAGACTTGTTGGTTTTAGTTTATCTTCTTTAGTACGTAAAAAGTTACGTGCTAAATCAGCTGGTCGTGTTCAAACTGTTGCCTTAAAATTTTTATATGATAGAGAAAAAGAAATTAAGAAATTTAAATCAACTAAATGATGAACACTTGATGTTACTTTAAAAGGTGATGTAAAATTAGTTCTTCGTAATGTTAACCCTAACATTAAAGGCCTTAACTATAAAAAGATCAACGATGATGTTCATGGTACTGGTATTGATTTTAAAGATGCTGAAAGTGCAGAAATAGTAAAAAAGAACATCAAAAATGAATTTAAGATTTATGCAATTGATGATCCAAAAATGTATACATCTAATCCAAGAGATCCTTATAAGACATCTACAATGCAACAAGATGCTATTAATAAACTTGGATGACAAGTAAGTAAAGCAACATCAGTTGCTCAACATTTATATGAAGGTATTAAAATCAACGGAGAACACACTGCATTAATTTCTTATCCACGTACAGACAGTATTAGAATTTCTGAAAACTTTGTTAAGAAATTAAAACCATATATCATTAAAAGGTTTGGTGAGAAGTATTACTTTGAAAGAACTTTTATAAATAAGGGCAATTCACAAAATACACAAGATGCACACGAAGCTATTAGAGTAATTGATCCAACAGTTACACCTGAATCTCTACGTAAATTAATTACTAGAGATGAATATAAACTTTATAAAATGATTTGGGTTAGAACTTTAGCTGCATTCATGGCTCCAAGTAAATTTGAAAACGTTATTGTTCGTCTTGAATCAAATAAGAATAAGTTCTATACATTTAATAGAAGAATGGTATTTGATGGATTCAGAATTATTTATAACCCATTCGAAGATGCAAATACACCACACGATATTGGTCTAAAAAAATTAAAGATTAATGAATCATTAAAACTTGATAAAGCAGAAGTTAAAGAACATGAATCTACTCCGCCTCCTCGTTATAACCAAGCTAGCTTGATCAAAGCTCTTGATGAAGCAGGTGTAGGAAGACCATCAACTTATAAATCAATGGCTAATATGGCTCTTGAACGTGGATATGCAAGATTAGAAAATCGTGCTTACGTAATGCAACCAATCGGTGATTTGGTAATTAAAGAATTATCTGAATTCTTTCCTTACATTGTAGATAAAGATTTTACAAAGGAAATGGAAGGTCACTTAGATGATATTGCATCTAAAGAAGAAAACTGAAAGGAATGAATTAAAGAATTCCAACCAAAATTTAAAAAAGACTTAAAACAAGCAACATCAAAAATGAAAACATCAGAAGCAGAAAAAGTTGGTCGTAAATGTCCTAAGTGCGGACATGATCTTATATATAGATATGCTAAAAAATCAGGAGCTAAATTTATAGGATGTTCTAACTATCCAAAATGTAAGTATGCTGAATTCCCTAATTCACCTCAAAAAATATTAGATGAAAAATGTCCTCAATGTGGTAAACCATTGATTGAAAGATATAACAGAAGAGGTCAAAAATTTATTGGCTGTACAGGTTATCCAAAATGTCATTATGTTAGAAACATTCCTAAGGAACCAAAACCTGAAGAGCAACAAACAGAACAAACAAAACAAGTAAAGAATTAATTATGGTAATTGAATTAAATGAACAAAATTTTGAACAAGAAGTATTAAATACTAAAGATTTAGTATTGGTAGACTTTTATGCTATATGATGTGGTCCATGTAAAATGATGCACCCAGTTATTGAAAATCTTGCTAATGATAACATCATTAAAGTATGCAAATGCGATGTAGATAAGAACAGATCTATAGCTATGCGTTATTCAATTTCTTCTATTCCGACTCTAATTTTATTTAAAGACGGACAAGATAAAGCTGTGGCTCATGGCTACATGCCCAAAGAACAACTTATCAAGTTTATTGAAGAAAATAAAGGGTAAATTTTAAGCTAATTTTGTAAAAATTTTGCAATATATATATATAATTCACGTAATAGGATAATCTATTATGTTGAAAAAAGCATTAAAAATATTTACAATATTAACTGCAACTTGTTTAACATCTGCAACCATTCCTTTAATTTCATCATGTTCATTTTCACAAGGTTTTTCAATAGAATGAACTAGTGAAACAACAATTAACTTACTAGTTAATCAACAAAAAACAATTGATTCTTCTTGAAAGATTTCTGGTTTAAAAAGTTCTAGTGTTATTTTTAAAAACGTCTCTGATACACAAGATATTGATGTAAATACTGATGGCTCATTAACTATTAAAGCTGTTAATCAGCCTAAAGAAGTTTCTTTACAAGTTCAAGCTTTTTATTTAAAAGATGAAACAAAAAGTTCAAATATAGTTGAATTAAAATTTAACTTCACATATGCGTTAGTAGAAGGTGTTAAAATTATTCATCCATCTGAAACTACATATTCTACATACAATAATACTGTTGGTTACATTACAAGTGAAGATGGTAACCCATTTATTTTTGAATCAATAGTAAAACCTGCTGACGAAACCAATCAAGATGTTACTTGAACACTAGATGGTGATACTGCTGGTAATAAAATTACTTTTAATCAAAACACTCGTCAAATCTCTTGACAAGCAATGGATTCTAATCAAAAAGGCAGCCACACTTTAACATTAAAAGCAACTTCTGTTCAAGACCCTTCCAAAAGTGATAGTTATACATTTACTTTAAATGTATCAGTACCAACAGTTGAGATTGAATGAGGCGATTCAACAGATTTACCTACATATTACAATATTGCAAGTGAAACAACTGCTACTTTATCAGCTTTAGTTGTTGGCACATATGCTCCTGATCAATCAGTTCAATGAGAGATTATTAATGATACATCTAATGGAATGGTTTCTCTTGACGCCAACACTTTAAAATTTAGTTGAAACCAATTAACTACAATTGGCAATTATTCATTTGATGTCAAAGCAACTAGCACAAAGTATGGTAGTAGTGCAACAAAACACTTTACATTTACTGTAGATAATGCCTTACCAACCAAACTTCTTGATATAGATGAAAATGGTGTCCTAAAAGGGTTTGTTTCTGATTTTAATAAAGATGATTATGAAAACAAAGGGTATGATACAATAAAGATTCCAACTAATGTAACAGGTATTGCTGCAAAAGCTTTTGATTTTGGAGCTTTACCATCTGAAAAAAAGACAACATATATAAAAAATATAGATTTATCTGACTGCAGGAACTTAACATATATAGGTTCACATTGTTTTAGGTGATTTAATTCTATTGAAAATGTTAATTTTTCTGGATGTAGTAATTTACTACATTTATATGCTTTTCTTTTTGAAGAAACCAAAATTACCCGTCTTGATTTAAGTCAAACGGGATTAATAGAATTAAACAATGAAACAGGTAAATCAAGTGAAAATATGTTGCATAAAATGCAATCTTTACAAACTCTTATTTTTCCAGGAACATTGAAAACAATATCTGCAAATTTTATTACGACTATTGGTACTGATGAGTCGTTAAATCAAATTATTTGAAATGATTTAACATCTTTGCCTACTATCACTAACGCTTGATTTAACAGAGTAGCAGAATCAGGAACTGTTCAAGTTACTGGTAATTCTTCAATCACTAGTGCACAATTGCTTGCACATTTAAAAGCCGCTGGTTTGCCGTCGACTTGAACAACACCAGCATAAATTATTTTAAATTTTTAAAATAATCGATAATATCTTTTTTATTTCCGTTATATTTCATTAAGAATGAACCAGAAACAAACCAATCAACATAATGGTAAGTTTGTTTTAATACATCAAAATTTACACCGCCATCTAATTGAATAATTAATTTTGGATTTAATTTATTCTTAATTTCATTAAACTTTTTTAAATTGTCAATAGTTATTGGCATAAATTTTTGTCCACCAAAACCAGGTTGAACTCCCATAACTGTAACTAAATCACATTGGCTTAAAATGTCTTGATATTTAGAAATGTTGGTATCAGGTTTAAGAGCAACGCCTGCTAAGATTTTATTATCTTTAATAAATTTTAAAAGATCAAGAGTTTCTTTTTCATCAATTGGTTCAGGATGAAATGTAATAGCTTTAATTCCTTTAAAAGAGATAAATCTTTTTATTCATTCTCTTGGTTGTTCAACCATAAAATGAATTGAGATATTAAATCCATTTTGATGTAATAAATCTAATCATTCAGTATCAAAAGCTGTGTTTGGGACAAATTTATTATCCATTACATCATAATGAATTTGTGTAATACCCAGTTGTTTAACCTCAGAGAGGTTAGATTGCATATTTTTTAAATCAAATGAAAGTAGAGATGGTTCTAAAATTTTAGTCATTATCAATGTCTTCAACGTTAAGTAATTTAACTACAGATTTAATCTTTTCGTTACGACACATAATAGTAACTACATCACCAATCATTAAAGATGTATCTTTAGCTGGTGGGAAAATAGTTTTTCCAGAACGTTGTACCATAATAACAGTTGCATCATACTTAACTCTAAGATCAAGTTTTTCTAAAGTTTTGTTAACAACAGCTTCATTGTTTACAACACCTTTAACTCATGAGAATCCATCACCTATTGAGAAAATGTCAATACCAATGTTATATAAAGCTTGAACTGCGATTCTATTTGCAATTTCAATATCTGGGACAACAATTCTTGCAATACCCATAGTTTTTAAAACACGTTTATGAATATCATTATTTGCTTTAGCAATAATATCCTTAACACCAATTTCACGTAAGTTTGCACATACCATGATTGATTCTTCAATGCTTGTAACACCTACAATAACTGTTCTTACGTTTTGAATACCGATTTCAACTAATGAGTTGATATCTGTAGCATCTGCCTTAAAAGCGATATCAAAAATCTTTGATGCTTTTTCAATCTTTTCTTCATTCTTATCTATAACAATAACGTCTTTTCCACCTTCATTTAGTTTAGTAGCAACTTGATAACCAAAACGACCAAGACCAATTACACAATAATTTTTTTTCTGACTCATAAATTTTAATTAATACTAATTTATTATATTTTAATGTTGGCTTGAAATATATAATAAATATATTATTGAAATAATGCCAACCAAAAAAGAACCAAAGTCAAATGAACCCAATATAAAAGACTTTGCTAAAAACAAACATCATACAATTCATTCTAGAATTTTTAGAATAATTTTTGGTAAAACTATTGCGCAAAGAATGTTTAGAATTTATCTAATTCTAATCTTGCTTGGTGCCTCTCTTTTGTATTGTCCATTTAGTTTGACCGATGGAAAATACATTGTTTATTTAGATCCGATGAATGAAAAATTTTCAAGAGCATATACATTTTGAGATGCTTTATTCATTGCATGCAGTGGATTTAGTGATACCGGATTGACTCCTGCTGTAATATCTAAAACATTTACAGTTGCAGGACAAGTAATTTTATTATTTTTAATACAGCTTGGTGGTATTGGTGTTATTTCGATTTTCTTTTTGATATGAAATTTCTTCAAGAAAACTAATGATGTAAGTTTGAAACAGATGGTAATGGTCCAATCTGAGCGTGGAAATGAGAAACTTGGTAATTCATTTAAAATGGTCAAGAAAGCTGTTGGCTTCATTCTTATTAGTGAATTAATTTTTGGTTTAATTTATTCAGTTTGAATGTATGCTGTTCCAGCGTACGAACAAGCAAGTTTCATTAGTGGTAGTGATGATTTAAGACCAACACACGATACAACTACATTGTTACATTGTTATCATAATTATGGCCAATGTTTATGAATTGGTATTTTTACTTCTATCTCTGCAATTAATAATGCAGGATTTGATATTTTCCAAGGTACTTCCTCATTGGCTTCATACAGAAACGATTGAAATACAATATTTCAATTATTTATTGTTATTGAAATTGTTATTGGTGGTATTGGCTATCCTGTTATCTTTGATGTAATGGAAAAAAGAAAAAATGCTAAAAAAGGAATAAAAACAAGGACTTCTTTATTCACTAAAGTTGCACTTTCATCTTATTTTATAATCGCCATCATTGGCTTAATTCTTGCATTTGGTTTTGAAGGTATAGATGCAAAACTTAATACAGATGAATACTCAATATTTACTGATCCAAATATTTATCATGAATTTGGAAAAGCAGAAGGATGAAATAAAACTTTCTGTATTTTCTTTAATGTAATGACTACGCGATCTGCAGGTTTTTCAACACTTGATCATAACTTATTATGTGCAGGTGCTAAATGGACTAATTGTTTATTAATGTTCATTGGTGGTTCACCATCTTCTACAGCCGGAGGAATTCGTACTACTACTTTAGTAATTGTTGCTGTAGCAATTTTCAATAAAATAATTGGTAAAAATAGGGTCTCAATGTATAAACGAACTATTCCAACAACAAAAGTTAAAGATTCTTTAATTGTTTTCTGTGCATCAATCATCTTAGTAACTTTAGTTACTTTGTTAATTACATACACTCAATACGGTCAAGATGATTTACCACAATTCCAATTATTAAGTGTATTTTATGAAGCAACTAGTGCATTTGGTACCGTAGGTTTATCTGTTGGTATTACTTCTCAAATTTCTCCTCTTGGTCAAATACTTTTGATCATTCTAATGTTTGTTGGACAATTAGGTGTTTCTTCTACATTATTGTCATGAACAAGAAGAAACCCAAAGGGCAATGCTTCATCTTATCCAGTAGAAGACATTCGTATAGGGTAATATAATAATATTATGAAAAAGGGTTTTTTAATTGTAATTAGCGGACCTAGTGGAGTTGGGAAGAGAACGGTTCTTACACCTCTATTAAATGACCCTGAACTTAACCTTACCTATTCAATTTCTATGACAACACGAGAAAAACGTGAAGGAGAAATCAATGGGAAAGATTACTTCTTTCTAACTAAACAACAATTTGAACAAGAAATCAAAAATGATAACTTGTTGGAATATGCAACTTATGTTGATAATTACTATGGCACTCCTAAAAAATATGTTAACGATCTAAGAAACCAAGGTAAGAATGTATTATTAGAAATTGAACCACAAGGTGCATTACTTATTATGGATTACATTAAAAAACAAAATGATCATAAATTCTTATCTATTTTTATTGCTCCTCAATCTATTGAGATATTAAAATCTAGATTATTAGGAAGAGCAACTGAATCAAAAGCTAAAATTGAAAAAAGAATTAAACAAGCTGAATGAGAACTATCTCTTAAAGATAAATATGATTATTGTGTAGTCAATGGTTCTGATCCAAAAGATGCTACTAAAAAAATTAAAGAAATTTTTGTAAGATCATTCAACAATGCAAGAAAATAGAACATCAATATATTCATATTCTCTTGAACAATTAGAGGAAAAAGTTATTTCATTAGGCTTAAAAAAATTTAATGCAAAACAGATCTTTCAATGAATTTATCAACAAAATGTTGATAATTTCGATGCAATGTCAAATATTGCAAAATCATCAATTGAAGTTTTAAAAAAGAACTTTAGATTTAATAAATTAACTGAAGTTACAAAGCAAATTGATCCTATAGATGAAACAACTAAATTTTTATTTAAACTAGAAGATGACAGAACTATTGAAACTGTATTAATGAAATTTGACTATGGTTACTCAATTTGTGTATCAAGTCAAATTGGTTGTAACATGGGATGCAAATTTTGTGCATCTGGTTTATTAAAAAAAGTTAGGGGATTAAATGTAGATGAACTTGTACTACAAGTTATTACTGTTAACAGATATTTAAAAGAAAATAAAAATTCAAGAATTTCTAACTTAGTAGTTATGGGCATTGGTGAACCGTTTGATAATTATGATAACCTAAAATCGTTTTTACAAATTCTAAATTCTCCTTTTGGAATTGGATTAGGTTCTAGACACATTACTGTGTCTACTTGTGGATTAGTTGATAAAATTGTAAAATTTGGTCAGGACTTTCCTCAAATGAATTTAGCAATTTCATTGCATGCACCAACAAATGAAATAAGAAATAAAATAATGCCAGTGAATCAAGCATATCCCTTAGAAAAACTAATTGATTCATTAGTTAAATATCAAAAGATTACACAGAATAGAATTGGGATTGAATACATCATGCTTAAAGGCTTAAATGATTCAACAGAAAATGCTAAACAACTTATAAAGTTGTTAAAGCCTATTTATTGTTATGTTAACCTAATAAGATATAATAATGTAGTTGAAAACGAGTTTAAAACTAGCAAAAATATTGATGCATTTTCTAAAGTTTTAAATGATAGCAATATAATTGCAACCATTCGTTTAGAGCGTGGTTCTAAAATTGCAGCAGCTTGTGGACAACTCAGAGCTAACTATGAAAAAAGAAAATAGAGAAAACAAGTTTAATTATTCTTTTGCAACAGCAAAAGGCTTAAGAGATCACAATGAAGATGCTGGCTTTGTTGGAGTTAATGCTACAGACCAATGTTTTGGTATAGTTTGTGATGGTATTGGTTCACAGTCAGATAGCCAAATAGCTTCTAACATGATTGTTGATTACTTTAAAAATAAATTTAAAAAAAGACGTCACATTATTAATCCATCTATATGAATTTCGAGAAACATTGTAAATGCTAGAAAAAAACTTGCAGCATATTGCAAAGCAAAATTAAATAACAAGAAAATTACTACAACTTTTGTTTGCATCTTTATTCAAAAAGATGGAAGAGCAATTTGCTTTAACCTAGGTGATTCTCGTTTATACAGATTTGATATTACTAACTTTAAATGAAGACAAATTACTAAAGATCATAATCTATACAACTATTTAGTTTCATCAAATGCTCCTCAAGAAATGTTTGTTAAATATAAAGATAGTTTCTTAGCATTAACAAAATATGTAGATTCAAATACTAATTGTCCATTGGACTATGACAAATTTAGCTTTAAATTAAATCGTGGTGATTTAATTTTCTTAGGATCAGATGGAGTTTATAACTACATTGATATGCCTTATATTGATGATTACATTAATAAAAATCGTGATAAACCATTTTATGCCACATCTACTGCATTAATTAGAAAAGCTTTAGAAAATCATAGTAATGATAATTTAACTTCTATAGTTATTGAAATCTTATAAAACAATGTCAGAAAAAATTAAAACTCAAGAGGAAAAAACTGCAGAGATAAAACAAAAACCAATAGAACTTCCTATATTTACAAAAGGGAACATTGTTTTAGGTCAATACAAAATTATTGATGAAATAGCTCGTGGAGGAATGAATTCAATAATTTATAAAGCCGAAGACACTTTTGTTGACAAGAATGATTATTTTGCTTTACAAAATAAATATGTAGCAATTAAGGTTGTTACAAGGAATCCTTCTATTTCTGATGGTGAATGAATTAAGTTTCTTGATGAATGCGTAACTACTAAGAGAGTTAACAACTTAAATAACATTGTTAGAACATTCCAAGTAGAAAAAATTAACAATGATAATACTATCATTATTGTTATGGAATATGTAGATGGTATTTCTTTAAGAGACCATTTAAACAAACACGGTTACTTAAGTGTTAAAGAAGCTACGTTTATTTTTGAAAAAGTTTTAATAGCTATTAAAGAACTTCATTCATTCAAACATAAAATTATCCATCGTGATTTAAAACCTGAAAACATTTTATTGTCTCATGATTTGAGACAAGTTAAAATTATTGATTTTGGTATTTCATCAGTAATTGAATTTACTAATAATGATGAAAATAAAATTCTAACAAATGAGGCAACTTTATATGGAACTTATCCATATATTTCTCCTGATGTATTTAAAATGGCAAGATCAAATGATAAAAATGCTAATAATTTTATCTCAGAACAATTTGACTTTTTCTCTTTAGGAATTATTTTTTATGAAATGTTAATTGGTAAAAAACCATTTTTTTCAAGCAACTATAGTTCAATAGAAGTAATTAAATTACCTCTTAAATTTGATATGCCAATTATGAGTGATATTAACCCTAATATCACTCCAGCAATTGAAAATATCATTTTTAGATGTATTGCATCTAAGCCTGAAGATATTAAATACCGTTACCATTCTGTTCAAGAAATCATTAATGATTTAAAAAATGTATCTAATACCACAAGCATTAATGAAAAATTGTTAAAACCAAGCAAAGATAGAACATTTCAAATTAAAAATATTTTTGATACAACTAAACAACGTCAACATGAAAAATTTTACCAAAAATGATGATTTATTTTTGTGATATTATTATTAGCTTTGGTAATAATAATCATTACTGTAGTAATCAAAGTAATTTATTAATAGTATATAATTTTAAATATTAGGAAGTATGCTAAAGTTTGTTACATCTAATGCTATTCAAATTAGTGAATCAGCAATTCAAAAAAAATACCAAAAAGAAGTTGATAAGATTCAAAGACAAATGATGTCTAGTACATTACCAGGTCTTGAAAAATTAGGATGAGTAAACATTATTGATTACTATAGTAATCAACAATTGTTGGCAATGAAGAAAAAAGCTCAACAATGAAAAAAACAAAATCTTAAGTATGTTTTAGTTATTGGTATTGGTGGAAGTTATCTAGGTGTAAGAGCAGCAATTGAAATGGTTCAAGGATCAATTGGTTTTGGTCATCATAAATTTATTTACATTCACAATATGTCTTCTTCTTATATATATGATGTAATCAAGAAGATTGGAAAAAATAAATTTTCTATTATTGTAATTTCTAAATCAGGTACAACAATAGAGCCTGCTGTAACATTTAGAATCTTTAAAGAAATAATGTGTAAAAATTTTGGCAAAGAATATTGTCAGAAAATGATTGTTGCAATAACTGATAGTTGTTCAGGAACACTTCATAAATTAGCTAAAGCCAATAAATGAACAATGTTCTATATTCCTGATGATATCGGTGGACGTTATTCAACATTAACTCCAGTTGGTATGTTTCCAATGGTGTTAGCAGGATTAGATCCATTAGAAGTGTTAAAGGGTGCTAAGAAAGCTTTGGATGATACAAAAACATTCTCTTTAAAATCAAATTCAGCTTTTTTATATGCATGTTATAGACATTATTTTCATGTTGTTAAAAAATTACAAGTTGAAAATTTTATTGTTTATGATCCATCATTAACAATGATCGGAGAACAATGAAAACAATTATTTGGTGAATCAGAAGGCAAATCTCACAAGGCAATGTATCCAACCATTAGTTTATTTACTACTGATTTGCATGCATTAGGTCAATACTTGCAACAAGGAACTAGAAATTTCTGTGAAACTACTCTATGAGTAGATGAACCTAGAAAAGATTTCAAATTATCAATTAATGATAATACTGATGGTTTAAAATATTTAGACAAGAAAACATTAAATTACATTAATGAACAAGCGTTTAAAGGGACGGTTTTAGCTCATACTAAAAATGGTAAAACGAATAATTTAATTATTCACATTACTAGATGTGATTCTTACCACTATGGATATTTATATATTTGGTTGTGTCGTGCAGCTATGATGAGTGGTTATTTATTAAAGATTAATCCATTTGACCAACCAGGTGTAGAAGCATATAAGACTAATATGTTTTCTTTATTAAAAAGAAAATAATTAATATAATAAAATAACAATCAAAAAGATTATGAGTAGAAAAGATCAAATAACTGGTAAAAAAGCAATGAGTGGTAACACAAGAAGCCACGCGTTAAATCATTCACGTAGACAATGAGGATTAAATCTTCAAACGGTTACCATTAAAGAAAACGGCAAAACTAAGAAAGTAAGAGTTTCTGCTAGAACTTTAAAAACATTAAGAAAAAATAACAAATTAGCATAAAAATAAAAAATACACCGCTTGGTGTATTTTTTATCTATCTTTGAATTGTGTTTTTACACGTCTCAACTGATCAGTAATTTTATTAGCACAATCATTAATTGATGTAATTACATCATAAGCATTAGCTTCTGCTCTAATAATACCTTTAGTTTTAACATGAACGTTCATTCTACAGGTATATTTATTTTGCTTTGCATAATAAACGATTTCTACCTTACCATCATCTTCTACAAAATGGAAATCTTGGAAATTATCCATTTTATTTTGTAAGTGGTTTGCAATTGCATCACTTTTTTTGCAGTCTTTTCATCTAATTGTAAAATTCATAATTATTTATTTCCTTTGTATAACATATCATTCGCTACTTTTTTAGCCATAGCAGGGCTTACTAATTTTTCAACAACTTTAAATGCAAAATCAAAAACGTTACCAGGGCCATTTGCTGTGATAAAGTGTTTTGAAACAACTACTGGTTGTTTAACATAAGAAGATCTAAAACTAGATTCGTAACCTGGATAACAAGTTGCTTTAACACCTTTTAGCATTCCTAATTTTCCATATATGCTTGTAGCAGCGCAAATAGATAAGAATCATACATTGCTATTTGTGTTGCCTTTTAAGAAATTAATTAACTTAGGGGTATTAGTTGATGATAATTGTTCAACACCTTTTGTACCACCTGGTAAATATATTGCATTATATTTACTTAAGTTTTCAACATCTAAAGTTTCATGACATGAAACTTTAATACCGTTTGCAAGAAGAACGTTTTTCTTCTTGTGAATTGAAATAATTTTAGTAATTATTCCAGCACGATTTCAAATGTCTACAGGGACAACTAACTCTGAGTCTTCTGTACCATTTGCTACAATAATACCGATTTTTACCATATATATTTATTATATATTGGAACAAATTATTTTAATAAGTTCCTTAAAGAATCAAGTTTGTAATAAGTTATTATTTTTTCAAACTCATCTACATTAAAGTTCTTTGTTAAAAATTCATTTATTGATCTATTGTTTAAAACGTCTAAACGAATAGTAGCTAAACTTTTGCAAAGTTTAGCATGATCTTTACATTCGTTAAATTTTTTGGCTTGCGTTTCATTAAGTTCATTTATATGATTGTAGATGTCATCCAATGATCCATATTTTTGTAAAAGACTAACAGCGGTTTTAGGTCCAATGCCTTTAACGCCTGTTAAGTTATCAGAAGAGTCTCCAGAAATTCCTTTAAAGTCAGGAATTTGACATGGTTTTAATCCCATAAACTTTTGGCAAAAGTTTTGTTCTGTATATAAATCTCTAACAGATATTCCTTTAACAAAAAATGAAACAGATGTTTTGGGACTAACTAATTGAAGCATATCGCGATCTGAAGTAAAGATGGTAACATCAACATCAGAATCATTCATTATTTTGCAATAACTACCAATAATATCGTCTGCTTCTATTCCAGGAATTGCTTCAATATTTAAACCAATAGCAGAAACTATATTTTTAATATCTTCTAATTGACCCAGTAACTCTTCTGGCATTGGTTTGCGTCCAGCTTTATAGTCTTCGAATTGTTCAGTTCTAAATGTTTTCTTATGAGAATCAAGAGCAAATAATGCATAGTCATATTGATTCTCATTTAATAATTTAAGAACAATACTAGCTACTAATCTAATAGCATTAGCTGGTGGTAAATTATTTTTTTTATAGTAATCTAATTGTTGGTAAGTAGCATAAAACACTCTATATATAAGAGAGTTACCATCGATTACAATTGCTTTTTTACTCATGATCTATTTCTTTAATACTCATTAGTTGAAGCCCACGTGGTGCGTTTTTAACGCACACCAAATAGATTTCACCTTTTTTAATTATACCTTTTGCTTTAGTATAAACACCAGGGAAAATAACAACATCTGATACTTTTGTATCATCTTCTATTTTTGCAAAAGCCATTGGCAAACCTGTTTTGGTTTTAATTTCTCTAAAACTGTCTAGAACAACAAAACAGTGAATAAATCCAGAAGTGTTATTTGAAACATCTGTTAATGTTGAAATTGTTTCACTACCTTTGTAGTTATTTCTAATGGTTACTACAGGATGTTCTGCAAAATTTACTCCTAGTAAATTAAATTGTTCTTCTTGCAATTCTAAGATTTCTTCATTTGTTGGAATAATTTCAACGAAATTAGGAGAAATAATAAATTCTCCATTAGGTTTCATTAACCTACTTGCTTTAAAGATTTCTTCTAAGTTTTTAAGAATAAACAATCTAGTTTGATTTTTTTCTAAGAAACAATCAAAACATCCTGCTTTGATTAAAATTTCTATAGTTTTAATTCCAATGGAATTATTTGCTAATAATCCAATAGCATAGAACATATTCTTGAATTCATGATTAGGTTGTTGATTTCTAA
This sequence comes from uncultured Mycoplasmatales bacterium, assembly GCA_949422915.1. Lineage (GTDB taxonomy): Bacteria > Bacillota_I > Bacilli_A > Mycoplasmatales > Mycoplasmoidaceae > Malacoplasma_A. The sequence continues at coordinate 8,925 of CASPLF010000001.1, read as the reverse complement.
TACTTAAAATTTTATTAATTGTTTCTCTACCGATACCTTTAATTGCATTGAAACCAAAAATGATTTTTGATTTTTTAATACTGAAGTTGAAATGTGAATCTTGAATGCTAGGTGGACAAATATTGATTCCACATTTTTTAGCATCAGCAACATACATAGCAATTTTATCAGCGCTATTGTCATTAGATGACAATAAAGTTGTAAAGAATTGCAATGGGTATTTAAATTTTAAATAAGCCATTCAGTAACTTACATATGAATATGCTAATGAGTGTGAGTGGTTAAAACCATAATTAGCAAATTCATAAATATAATCAAAAATTTGAGTTACTTCTTTTTGTGAATAGCCGTTCTTTAACCCACCTTCAATGAACTTTTCTTTTAGACTTGATATTTTATCTGCATTCTTTTTTGAAATAGCACGTCTAAACATATCAGCTTGTGCAAGACTAAATTTAGCAACACGCTTAACCATTTCAATAACTTGTTCTTGATAAATGATGATGTTGTATGTAGAGCTTAAAACGGATTTAAAATCATCATTTAAATATTCTATACTTTCTGGATGAGCTTTGTTTTCTAGATAAGTATTAATGTTTTTTTGTGGTCCTGGTCTAAATAAAGCCGAAGTTATTGAAATATCTTCGATATTTACAGGTTTAATTCTTCTAATTAAATTAGTCATTCCAGGAGATTCTAATTGAAATATACCTTGTGTATTTCCGTTAGATAACTCTTTAAATACAGATTGGTCGTTTAAAGGAATTTTAGAAAGATTGATTTTTTGACCAATTGTTTGCTCAATTAATTTCAAACATTGATCAATAGTTGCCAGATTTACTAGACCTAGAATATCCATCTTAATTAAACCTAAAGATTCAAGATATTCCATCGAGAATTGAGTTGAATAAATATTATCTGTTGAAGATTGGATTGGAATTATTTCATCTAATGGTTTATCAGAAATAATAATACCTGCTGCATGTTGACCTATTTGTCTTGGAAATCCTACAAGTTTGTTAGCAATTTTAAATATCTTTGGATATTTATTTGCATATTCAGCAACTCTTTTATTAGATTTAATAATTTCTTCAATACTTGAATCAAAAAAAGATGATGGGAATTCTTTTGAAATTAATCCCACAAGTTTTAAGTCAAATTCAAAAGCACGACAAACATCTCTAATAGCCATTTTACTTTTCATTTTTTGAAAAGTTAAGATATGGGCAACGTGTTCTTGTGAATATCTATTATGAATATACTCAATAACTTCACCACGTCGATCATCCATAAAATCAACATCAATATCGGGCATAGTATTACGATCTGGATTTAAGAATCTTTCAAAGATTAATCCATATTGAAGTGGATCTATTTCAGTAATCCCTAATGTATACGAAACTAAAGAACCAGCTGCAGAACCTCTACCAGGTCCTACTAAAATTCCATTGTGTTTAGCAAAGCTAACATAATCTTGAACAACTAAAAAATAGTCGTTAAAGCCCATTTTATCAATAACATCTAATTCATGGGTTAATCTATTAATGTAGCTTATTGGTGCATCAGTAGAGTTTAATCTCTTCTTTAAACCTTCAACACACATTGCTTGAAGCAAATCTTTAGAATTATATTTTTTGTTGTATTTAATAAAGTGATGTTCTTTATTAAATTCCATAGTTCATTTACATGAACTTAAAAGTTTACTTAAATTTTCTAATGATTTTTCTGAATACAATTTAGATGCTTGTTCTTCATTTAACATGTAGTTATCAGAAAACTCTGATAAATCTCCTACATCTTTATATGTAACACCATCTTTGATAGCGTGTAAGACTTTAATATATTCGATATCATCTTTGCTTTCGAAGAATGCTTCTCTACATGCAATGCAATCATTTGCATTTTGATTCAAACTAAAAGAACTTTCATGATCTTTTATTCATGAGCATTTAGAAGTATCATTAACAATTACAAATAGATCTGATAAATGTTGAGGTAAATCTAATTCTCTATCAGTCATTACAAGTGAAGAAATTTTAAATAAATTTTTACAACCATTGTTATTTTTAGCAACAAGAATGACTTTTTCATTTTGATATTCTATTTGTAACCCAATGACAGGTATTAAGTTATTATTAATAGCTTTATGATAAAACTCAATTGTTCCATACATTGAATTAATATCAATTAATGAAACATATTTTTGTTTATTTTTAATTGCAAAATTAATAATGTCATCAATAGTAATTGATGACATTAATAATGAATAGTATGAATGTGTATTAAGGTTAATAAACATTTTTACTACATGTTTCTAAGTAGTTCTTTGATCTTAGCAATAACTACAGGATCAGTTTCTTCGTATTTTAAACGATATTTAAGTTGTTTTTTTGAAAGTTTAGATAATTCCTCATCTATATTTGAAGAAGATAAATCACCTAAGTCTTTAAGGTTAACTACTTTAGTTTCTTCAACCTTAATTCTTTCAAATTCTTCTGGATCTACATCAGAGACTCTTAGTGTTTTTGTCTTACTCATAGCAATTTAATTATATATAAATTTTTAATAAACTTTTTGAACTTGTTGTAAATATTGAATTACTTCTTTTTTAATTTGTTTAATTTCTCTTTTGTTTCTCAAAGTGAAACCGGCTGCTAATTTATGACCACCACCATTATGCTTTTCAGCAATTTGGTTAATTGGTAATTCTCTACTACGTAGAGAACCTCTTCAAGATTTTTTGGTTTTGTCATAGTAACAACTCATCCAAACTTCAACACCTTCAATGTTGTTTAAAATTTGTACCATTGACATTCTAACATCAATGTCGTATCTATCAAAAGATTTTTTTCCTAAAACAGCATAAGCAAACTTTTTATTTTTTAAGAAAACAATTTTTGAAATAACGTAAGAATCAAATTTTAATTGCTTGTAATTTCTTAAATACAAAGCATCATTAATAGATTGTCTATTAAAACCAGTATTTAGCAATTTACCTGCAATTGTTAATGTTGATGGGTTTGTATTAGAGTGTAAGAATCTACCAGTATCTGTAACAATACCTGCATATAAATACATTGCTGTTGGAGATAATACATATTTTGAATTTCAATCAAATAATAGTTCAGCAATCATTTGACAAGTTGCTGGATATGTTGGATCAATTCATTCAATATTAGCAATTGATTCTACTTGTGGGTGGTGATCAATTCTAATTAACTCTTTACAATATCTATGTCTGTTAGTTCAAACCCTTTGTTCATTAGCTGTATCTAAGATAATCCCTAATGATTGACTAATAAATGAATTTCCAACATGTGTATGATCAAATTCAAAGAATCCTTTTGAAAAGAAATCATCTATGATATCTAAACCGATAATTTTAACTTCTTTTTCAGGAGCTATATCCTTGATAAAACGTTTTAGACCATAACACGCTCCTAGAGCGTCAAAGTCAGGAACTTCATGAAAAAATAGTGATATTTTGTTATAACTATTGATTTTTTCAATGATAGTTTTTTTAATAAATTCCATATTATTTAATTAATTTAGTTTCGATATGCTTCTCAATAGTTATATTATAAAGTTCATTAATTAAGTCTAATTCATTTTCTAATTTTTCAGCTTTATGAATAGTTGGTTTAGTTACGGGATTGGCAGGAACAAACAAAGAACATGAGTCAGCATATGGTAAAATAGAAATTTCATATGTACCAAATTGATTTGCTAAATTAATAATTTCTAATTTATCATATGTTAGTAGTGGACGTAAAACAACTGTATTATTTAATACTGATTCAATAGTATTTATACTTTGAATAGTTTGACTAGCAACTTGTCCTAACGATTCACCAGTTGCTATTGCATCATAATCAAATTTATTTTTTAATTCTTGAGCAATTCTAAAGAAATATCTTCTCATTAAAGTTATTTGATAAGAATGATCAGAGATATGAGATAACTCATGTTGTAATTTAGTGAAATTGCATACATATAATTTTGGAACATAAGGACAAGTTTTGGTTAAGGTTTTAACTAAGTCTTCAGTTTTTGTTAAGGCTTCTGGTTTAGTATGAGGAGGAGAGATGAAGGTTAAGAAATCTACTTTGTAACCTTTTTTCATTAATAGTCCAGCAGCTACTGGTGAATCGATACCACCAGATATTAGCATTAATACTTTCCCACCAACGCCGATTGGAAAACCACCTCTTCCGTTAATTTTATTTGTGTAACAAATAAAGTTGTTTTTATGAATTTCTACAATAATTTTATATTGAGGATTTTTAACGTCAACCTTTAGCAATTTGTTAGAAACCAATAAATCATGACCAAGTTTTCTTGAAAATTCCATTGAATTTAATTCATATGATTTATCATTTCTTTTTGTTTCAATTTTAAAAAGAGTTAACTCTTTTAAATTTGAGAATTTCTCAACTAAAAATTTAACTAAATCATTGTAATTTCTTTCTAATTGTTGGGCAATAATTATTTGAGAAATACCTGGAATATTTTTTAAAATAGAAATAACTCCATCAAAATCTTCTTCCTTAATTTCCTTGATTAAAGAAGAATCATATTGTTTAATAATTTTTAAATCAAAATTTTTAAGAGCAATCTTAATGTTTTGAAATAATTGGTTGATAAATACTTTTTTATTTTTACCTTTTAAAGTAAGTTCACCATATTTAAGATAAATTATTTTCATTAGAACATTTGACCTAATTCTTCTTTAAGCCATTTTTTGTCTTCGGCTGTCATTTTAGGAGAAATACCAGTTTGAATATGATCAATGTATCAATGTTTTGCATATTCAACCTTTTGCTTAAAATGATCTAAATCATTAATTGAGAAATTAACAAGAGCAATTTCATGTTCACTTGCAACATAATTTTCAGGATGAACATAATCTTCACCAGTTAAAAAAGTAACGGCAAAGATTCCTTTATCTATATTTCTTAAATATAAGTATAGACCAAGTTGATATTTATATTCTTCACTAATGACTATGTCATTATCACAATATCAACTATTTCTTTTTTCACCAGGAAGTTTGATTAGTGGATAACCATTTTCATCTTTCTTCATAAACAAACTTCCGTTTTCTTTTTTGTAAACAAAGCTGTCTATTGAAGTGGTTTTAATTTCTAACATCGGAAATTTTGAATAATCAATACGTCCATTAACTACTGGTTCACCATCTGGAATCCCACCAAAAATTTTATTTTCATGAAAGACATCAAATCTTATTTGAACTGGATCATATGAAAGATATTTACATCCTAATTCTTTTTCTACATACTCTCTTACTTTTGGTTCTATTGCACATCCAACTTTTGATAAAGTTGGATCCATCTCTTCTTTATAAATTTTCGTCATGATCGCTCAAGTTTTAAATGGAGATGAAAATTTATTTTGACCTAAAATACAAGAAAATCTAGTTCCAGTGATTTTTGCAAAACGATTTTGATAGTTATCAAAGTAATTTTTTGATAAAACTATTCTATCGTCTTTAATTGAAAAATCATTGTTAATATTTTTTATAAAAGGCATAGAAAATAAGATTTTGTATAATTAATATAATTATATTAAAATATGTCATCGCTAGCAGTCGGGGTAGTATTAGTGTTCATTGTATTGTTTGTAATGTTTTTACAAATAGCTTTCCACCCACTTATTAAAAAAATAACAAATTCATATTTGTTTTGGTTATTTATTGCAATCATTTGTTTAGTTTATTTCATTATTTTTAGATATGTGCCTGATCTTAAGGCTTTAGTTGCTGTTATTTCTGCTCAAGGAGATTCAGAAAAATTAAGAGAAATTGTAACTCCTTATTATCCACAAATGATTGCTGGTGGAGAATTGATGCGTGCTAGCTCAATCTATTTAGGATTCTGTTTATCTAAAATATTTATTACAGATTTTTGTCCTTTCTTTTTTGTTGCTTCATTATTATCTTTAATACTTCAGCCATCAAGAAAGGTCGCTTCATATTTGGCTGGTCCTCAACTATTAGGTGCATTATTAACATTATTTGTATCAATCTTTCCAGGGGATGATGGAAATGCTCAATTCAATTTTCAATATATTTTTATGGGTAACGATCCATACAGATTAAAGTATGCTATGCATGCATTATCTGCTTGTATTGCTTTAGGAGTGTTATTAAGCACACCTAACGTTAAAATGAAGAATTGATTGTATACAGGGGTTGTATGTATTGTGTTCTTCTTATACATTACAGTTATGAAATATGCTTCTTCATTAATAAGAATAGAAAATGAAAGTTTTGCAATTAGTGGTATTGTTGTTGAATGTACAGGTATAGTTGAAAATGACTGATTAAAAGAAATCTTACCTGCAATTCAAGGAGCGGCAAATCCTAAACAAATCAATGGTGTGTTTGCGGGGTTTGGAGCTGTATTAGGCAACATTCCATGATATTTCAAAGAAGTAATAACAATTTCATTGTTAACTTTAATAGCTTCAGGTATTGTATGGTTAAATTGAGCAGTTCAACTTTTACCTGCTTACAAAATACGTAACATTAAAGCTAAACGTCCATTCTGAGTAGGATATTACAAAGTTTAAAACATTTCGTTAAAAGAACTTCCAACAGGATAAATACTATTTAATTCAATGATTCCTTCATCATTGAATTTTTTATTAGTAATTCCTAACTCTTTTGCTGAACACAACATTCCAAAAGATTCAATTCCTAGTAATTTACCTTTATTAATCCTTTTACCATTAGGTAATATAGCTCCAATAGTAGCAACAACTACATTTAAATCTTTTCTTGCATTTTTAGCACCACATACAATATCAAGTATTTGATTACCAATATTAACTTTACATTTATGTAAGTGAGTGCCAGAAATCTCTTCACATTCATCAATATGACCAATAACAAAGTTATTTATGTTTACATATTTAGATAAATCAACTTTGCAGACATTCATAACTATTTTGTTTAATTGATCATTAAACAAAAAATAATTTTTATCAAAATTACTATATTTAGAAAAATTAAATATATTTATAAAACAAACATCATTATTTTTATCAAAACCTAAACAATAATTATTGTTTTGGTCAATTTTAATTGGTTTTTCATTTGACACATTAAGGATTAATGTGTCATTTAATGAATTTTTGTTGTAAAAACATCCTATCATAGCAATTAAATAAATTATTTATAATTAGTATAATTATTTTAATATGAAGAAAGTTGCTTTTATTGTTGATTCATCATCTGGAATTAAAGAAGGTGAGTATCCAAATGTATACTACATGCCTTTAATAATTAATAAAAACCTTAATGGTCAAATCACATCGTATAAAGACTTGATTGAAATTGATAATAAAGAAGTTTGTGAATTAATTAATAAAGGAATAAATGTTAGTACAAGCCAACCTTCTCCTGGAATGATTGCTGAATTACTAGATAAGATTGCAGACAAATATGATGAAATATTTGTCTTGCCAATTCATGAGAAACTTTCTTCTGCTATTAATACCTGAAGAATGGTAGTTGAAGATTACAAAAATGTTCATGTTATCCCACAATACTCATTGTCTAGATGAAGTAGAATTCAATTAGAAGAATTAATAGAACTTTCTAAGAAGAAAGATCTAACTGAAGAAATAGTTAAAAATTACATTGAATCTGAAAAGAAAAAATGACTAGGTTTCTTGATTGTTCCAAATGTTGACCAATTAGTTAAAGGTGGAAGAGTAAGCAATTTTAAAGGAATGTTTGCAAAAGTGTTAAATCTTAAATTGATCATTACATATGATCATAATGGTTTAGTATTTTTAGACAAAGCATCTAAATATGAAAATTGTGTTAAGATTTTAACTAAGACATTTAATGAAAGAATTAATTTAGATAAATCTAAAATTAAAAACGCAGTTTTAATGAAAGTAAATTATCACGACAATAAGTACGATATTGAGCCATTAATAGATTTATTAAAGAAAGAATATAAATTAAATGATAAAACACCAAGAGATGTTTTACCATCAGTAATTACTGTGCATACAGGTATTGATTACGCTGCAATTATTGTAAGAGTAGAATAATTATTCTTCTTCAATTCTATTAGAATTAAAGAAATCAACATCAGTTTCCTCAAGTAAACTTTGATCAGAATCTTTTAATTTAGGTAAGTTGCTCAAAGCTTTAATGCCAAATAAATTTAAGAATTCTTGAGTAGTCTTATACAAATATGGACAGCCAGGAGTTGTGTCACGTCCAGCTTCTTTAACTAAATTTAATGCTATTAGTTTACTAATTGCATTCTTAGAGTCCACACCTCTAATTTTTTCGATTTTAGTTGATGTACAAGGGTTGTTGTATGCAATGATTGCTAATACTTCCATCATCGCAGGAGTTAAAGGGTTTTTAGAAGCATAATTCATTGCTTTAGCAATATGTTGATTATTATCTTCTTTAGACAATAAATAAAAAGAGTTTCCGTATTTTTTGATTAACAAACCAGAATCCTGATCAGATTCATACTTAGTTTTTAATTCATTAATTAACTTAACAATTTCTTCTGATTCAATACCTAATACTTTCTTAAAAGTATTAATATCAACTCCATCGTTTCCTGATGTATATAAAATACTCTCGATAATTGATTTATTATTCATGTAACCCTCCTTGGCCTAAAGCTATTTTAGAATTATTTAGATCCTTAATAGTAATTATTATCTCATTTGTTTGTTCGTTTTGTTCCAAAACTATAACATCATATTTAACTAATTCTAAAAGAGCTAAAAAAGTTGTAACAATGTATTGCTCAGAAATTTTTAATTCATCAACTGAGAATAAATATTCGCCAAACGAAGTGATTTTTTTTGATGTATTCAGAAAAGAGATAAGATCTTTTTTAATGTCATCAACAGACAATTCCTGAA